>NHBH01000003.1 GCA_002168225.1 Micavibrio sp. TMED2 | reverse complement strand
ACAGCCCGGTCGATTGCCGGGTGATATTCTGCGTTTGCATTATGCAACCAGATATAGTATACAAAATGCAAACGAGCAACTACATATTGCGTTTTAATGCTCTTTGAGGATAGGCTTCGACTCAGTTCTAACAACTGAGACGATTTTGCATGTCCAAATCCAAGCCCAAGTCTAAGTCCGATACCAACGCTGAGCGTGTTCCAGGTCCTGTGGCGGCGGCACTGGCGGTTGCCTATCGTGATCCGGCCAGCCTCAAGCCCCATCCGCGCAATACCCGCACCCATTCCAAAGCGCAGATCGAACAGATCGCACAATCGATCCGCAGCTTTGGCTTTACCAACCCGATCTTGATCGATGAGCAGGATGAGATCATTGCCGGCCACGGCCGGTTGTTGGGTGCCAAGGCTTGCAGTCTGACGCAGGTACCGGTCATTCAGCTTAGTGATCTCTCCGAGGTTCAGAAGCGTGCCTTGCGGATTGCGGATAACAAGATTGCGCTCAATGCCGGCTGGGACCGTGATTTGCTGGTGGCCGAGCTGGGCGAGATCCAGACCATGGATCTGGACTTTGATCTGACCCTGACCGGGTTTGAGACCGGTGAGATCGACGTGCTTCTGGATAGTGTTGGCCAGGATGAGGAGCCGCCAGTCCCGGAGGCGGCTGTAGTGCCGCGTGCGAGGCTGGGTGATGTCTTTGCGCTGGGCGATCATCGCTTGGGCTGTGGTGATGCCCGTGATGCCGGGTTCCTGCAGCAGGTAATGGGGCAGGGGCACCAGATCTCAGCTGCGTTCATGGATCCGCCTTATAATGTGCCGATCAATGGTTTTGTGAATGCCCGTGGTAGGCATCAGGAGTTTGCCATGGCCTCGGGTGAGATGAGTGAAGCTGAGTTCCGAAGCTTCCTGACCGAAACCCTCTCGGTCGCCGCCTCTGTCTCAAAGAATGGGGCAGTTCACTTTGTCTGTATGGATTGGCGCCATATGGATGATCTCAGCCATGTGGGTGACGCGGTCTATGGCGACCTTCTGAACTTGTGTGTCTGGAACAAATCCAATGCCGGGATGGGTTCGCTTTATCGCTCCAAGCATGAGCTGGTGTTTGTGTTCAGGGTTGGTGACAAGCCGCACTTCAATGCGGTTGAGCTGGGCAAGCATGGTCGCCATCGCAGTAATGTCTGGGACTACGCCTCGGTCAATACCTTCCAGAAGAGCCGGGCCGCTGATCTGGCCCTGCATCCGACGGTCAAGCCGATCGCGCTGGTTGAGGATGCGATCAAGGATGTAACCCGGCGGGGTGAACGGGTACTGGATCTGTTTACCGGATCCGGCACGACCTTGCTGGCAGCAGAGCGTGCGGGTCGCCAGTTTGTTGGGCTGGAGATTGATCCGGCTTATGTCGATATCGCAATCGAGCGCTGGGAGCAGATGACGGGCCAGATCGCCAAAAAGCTGGAGCTTGCCGATGCGTGATTTCAGCGACGAGTATATGGGGCCTTGTCCCGAACTTCTGGAGACCGGGTCTGATGATGACGATGACGCTGGTCACAAACCGAGAAAGCGTCGGACCCGCCAATCCAAACAACAGCTTCTGGCGCTGGAGCTATCCCCCATAGAGGTGATGCTGGATGAGCCGATCCAAAAGGCTGATGGCGCTGCGCTCAGCATCGATGATGCGCTGATGTACAAGACGGTGCAGGATGCGCTTGCAGGTAAGCGGACTGCAATCAAGGAGGTTATACACGCCCTGATTGAGCGTGAGGAGCTCAGGGTTGAGCTGCGGGCAAAACATATTAAGCCAGCCCCTCTGCAGATTGTTGTGGAGACAGAGCCGTTCAATGCGTATCGGGCCATGGATGTCCTGGGCATTATGCTTCGGGTGGAAGAGCCGGGGTATGACTATCTCCTTAACAGGCTGGACAGTTGGGTGATTGAGGCGGCAATGGCCCGTCGGCGAACGGCTGGTGCGCTATCAGACACCGGGATGAATGCAGTCCGGTCGGCCGCAATTGACCCGAAACTCCCGGTTATTGAAGCGGAGTACGATGACTGATAGCGGCGCTTCAACCGATAATGGCGCCTATGCCGGTTATGGTGCGCCGCCAGCGCATGGGCGTTTCTGCAAGGGGCAGAGCGGCAACCCGCGCGGTCGCCCCAGGAAGCCGCCATTTGAGTTGCCGTATGATGCTGTATTCAATGCCAGCATTACGGTCATGCAGAACGGGCAGCCAAAGCAGGTGACAGTGGAAGAGGCTTTGATCCTGAAGATCAAGAAAGACGCACTCACTGGCACAGCACGGGCAACAACGGATCTGCGCAAGCTCCTGGCGATCGGGCCCAAGGTCAGGCAGGCCCGTCAGGCGGGTGTCCCTGACAAATTTCATATCCGGACAACGGAGGTGAACAGCATCGGTGAGGCAATAAGCGCGCTGCGGATTGTAAAGAAGCTTGATCCCTACGGGCCGAACTGCCGATACATGCTGGAGCCATGGATTGTGCAGCTGGCACTAAGCCGGTTGGGCGACAGACAGCTATCTGTGGAAGATCAGCAGCAGGTCTATGCCAACACCAGAACCCCGCATAAGGTCGACTGGCCAGACTGGTGGGTTATTAAGCGGGGTTAGGATGGAGAGCTAAGGTTGCAGCTATGACCAAACCAGAATCACATGGTTTGCCAGTTGCGCTCCATAAAGTGGTATATGATTGAGATGGGCAATGAGGCCAGCCAGCAAACTGGCCGGTACCTGAACAACCGGGCGGAGAATGCGCATTTACAATTCCGGCGACGGCAGTGTGCCATGCTCCGGTTCAGGCAGATGAGCTGCCTACAAAAGTTCACCTCAATACACGCCTCTGTTTATAACCATTTTAACCAGGACCGCTCACAGACAACCCGATCTACATACAAGACACTCCGCAACCAAGCCCTCGCAGAATGGCGCCAGCTGCTGGCGGCCTGAAATAGACCTTAAGCGGGAAATCTGAGGCCCGTTGTATTTAGTCCAACAGCAGGATGGCCGAGACCGCCGCAGCCAGGCTCAGTTTATGAAAGCCCAGTACGGCACAACATATTTGGAGTTAAATGTTGAAGAAAACACTGAGGAAACTCGTCATGATAACGGAACGGTTGGTGCAGCGGGCATGGGCGTCGCTTCTTCTTCTGATTCGGACAGAGGTGCGTAGCACGCTTCAACAAGTTCCTTTAAGCGCTCTGGGATATCATCAATCTGCATTGCCTCAAAATGATCTAGCGCAGCTAGCGCCTTTCCAATCTTCTTACCTTGCGATTTTGAAATACCACCCGCGCCTTCAATATCCGGCGATAACATAACGACTTTTCCAATCGGCTTCTGAACCATATCAGATATAGTTTGATTGAGAGCAAATGTCCGTTGCTTTGAGCTGATCTTATCTGGGCACCAATCGTCTGGCACCGGATCGGGCAGAGCGTCTTCATCATGCACAACCACATATGGTAGGGAAAATGCATTCGCGATTGTTATGTAGAGATGAAGGTTGTGCTTTGAGCCACAGTCGATAATCGAAACGTCTAGATCGAAAATCCCCAATTTTTCAGCCAGGTAGGGAATGACGACTTTTTCTGTTTCTCCCTCAACAAAAACAACTCTGCGCGCAAAGAACATCTCCCCTCGATCTGGATTGATCCACTGAGCCATATGAAACTGTTTCTTCTTATCTTCGAAGTCCTCACCTTCAAATAGTTCGGCTGTACATTGCCTGATTTTACTTCCTTGGGCAGGGTCGTCTTTGCTTATAATGACGACCTCCTTATAATATTTTAGGTCTACGAAGTGGGTTGAGTGTGTACACAGGATAACCTGATGTTCAGGTGTATCTGAGATTTCCCTCAACGAAGCAGATAAACGACGCTGGGCATGGGGGTGAAGAAATAACTCCGGCTCCTCCATCGCAAATATCACTGTATCCGATTGCCGCCGTGCGGTGACCTCTTCCCCCTCTGTTGCTTGGCGTTCGACCCGTAGTGCTTCGGCCCAGGACCGAAGCAACGCAAACATCATGGCGCGTTGAAGCCCGTGTCCCTTTCTGTCCGCAGTAGTTCGCACTCCGTCATCCAGGTGGATATCAGTACCGAGCTCAAAGAGCTTCTCTATTTCAGGAGGCGTAACCTCGATATTAACTTTCACACCCCAAGCCGCTAGTTCTTTCTCGATGCCTTTTTCAAGCATTGCGAGTTCGTTGGCGTGCTCGTCATCGCCTTCGCGCTGATTCAACGAAGAAATGACAGTTTCGAGCTGACCTCGCGCTTCGATAAAGCGCTCATCACGCTCGGCCATCTCGCGAACCGCACGATTCATAAGTCTGCCAAAGGTCGTAGTCGTCTTGATCCGGATTTCATCTGTCAGATCGCGAACTGCCGGGATTAGAAAGAACTCTGGAAGCACCCCTCCGCCGACATTCTTTTGACCGAGCAATGGGCCTTTTTCGAGAGTTCTTTCGAACTCCAAATTTCCATCATGTTTTACAATATATTCGTTTTGAGCTTGTTCAATGATAGCTTTTGTAATTCTTCCGCTATCGGGAACTAAATCAGATAAAGGCGTATCATTGACTTTTTCGCGAGATGTGTAGTCACCGGCATTATCAGCTCGAAGCCATTCCTCGTTAGGCTGTTCCAGCCAACCGTTGTACGAGGTTTCAGAGTTGCCATTGATCATCCTGGCTGACTTCCGAATGCATATAGTATCGTCTGACAGAATGTACTTCTTGAATGTGTTCCGCTCTTGGTCGGTTAACTCGGTGAAAGTCATCTCTACCCAGAGTTCATCATTACCGGGCTCACGATGGGCGAAGAAATCCTGATCAACGGGCTTGGAAGAAGTTGTCAGCGCAAACTCCAGCGCGGAAAGGACATTCGATTTTCCGTGATTATTCGGCCCTAGTAACGTCAGTAGAGTGCTGCAATCAATACATATGTGAGATATGCTACGATAGTTGCATATTTCAATTTTAGTAATTCTCATCTTTTCATTCCAAAAATGTCAATAAACATAGGGCGCAACCTGCTAGGCCGATTCCAAATCGGCCCCTGAGTGCGGCTGCAACACAAGTTGGCGTCCGCCAATTCCTTCAAAGAGTTGCTCGCGACATGTAAGCACGATGATCTGGACCTGCTGCCCGACCATGTTGAGGATATCGAACATTCTACCCATTCTTCGATCATCGGAAAACACCAGCACATCATCCAGAACTACAGTTGCAGGTTGGCCTTGCTCGACAAGCATTTCGGCAAAGGCGAGACGAACAAGTACGGCGATTTGTTCCTGCGTTCCCATGCTCAGGTGCTCGAAAGACTCTTCGTAACCGTTCTCACGAACGACCCCCACGATATGCAGGTTTTCGTCAATCGCGATCTCAGCGCCAGGAAACAGCAACTGTAAGTAGGGGCGAACGCGTTTCAGGACCGGCGAGAGGTATCGCTCTTTCGCCTCTTTCTCGGCGGAACGCAGTGTCGATAGCAACAGGGAAAGCACGGCAACCTCGCGCTCGTAGCGTTGACGCTGATCGTCAGCCAGCTCGATCTCGCGTTCTTTCTGCTGAATGGCTTCATCAAGGCCAGCGCCCTCAAGAGCTTCGATGTGCGACTGTAGCCTGACAACCTTCTCTTTCAGGTCAGAGCGCTTGTCACGACGCTCCTGTAGCGCCGTTTCCAACCGTGAAATCCGCGCCTCCAGTTGCGGCAACGTCTCGCCCTCACGCTGCCCTTCAAGCTCCGAGACGTTCTTCTCCTGATCCGCCAGTGCGTTTTGAGAAGTCGTCACACTGGTCTTAAGATCATCATCTGAAACCTGCTCTTCTGCTTCAGCCAGTCCCTTCTTCAATTTATTGAGGCGTTCTTTCCGATCGTCATATCGTGTTTTCACACTTCCCAATTCGGTCTGGACACGGCCCATCTCTTCTTCCGGTCCGCCAAGGGCCGCTCGGACGGTGGACTGGGTGTCCCTGGCTTCCTGCGCACTTTCCTGAGCAGTGGCGAGGGCCTGATCTGCCTCTTTCTCCGATGGCAAGCTCTCGATCCCAAGATCGCTCAGCTCCCGTTCGAGAATGGTCCTCAGGCCCGCAATGTGATCGGCAAGCGGCTCCGCACCGGCCTCGAAGTCATCCGCCTCGGGCGCGTGCAATTCAGCTTGTTGCCGCGCAAGTTCCGCATCACGTAAGAGCTTCTCGCGCTTCGCAAGCTGTTCCTCTGCCGCCTCAACCGATTTGGCTCCGCATTCTTCCAGCGCAGCGTTAAGGGCGTCATTTGCTTCGCGCTGCTGTGCGATGAGTTTGTCTCGATCCTTGATCGCAGGCTGAACAGAAATGCTGCCGAAATCGGGGATGGTGATCGTCGTCCCTTCGACCGCTTCCACCGATGTCTGACCGGCCGCAAGGGCCGCACCATCGACCTCTAGCGTGGACAACCGGTCCGAAGGGATATTGAACGCAACGAGGGTCGCAGCGGCAGAAAGGCGGGAACGCGCGGTTTCCAGTTTTTTAGCGGCATCTCGTATCTTTTCAATATTCTCATCGGAGACGAGAATACCAGCCGCACCTTGTTGGGCAGCCCTCTGCTTCTTTTCAGCCTCGTGTGCTTTCTCGTACCGCTCCTGAAGCTCGCGAATGCGGCCCTCACGTTGAACGGCAGTAAGAACGCGGCGGGCCATCGACACATCCTTATCAGCTTCAGTGACGGCGTCCTCGGCTTTCTTCACATCTTTGCGAAGGCCCTCGACTTGCTTCCTCAATTCCTGATCCGTCTTGCGAACCTCATCGAGTTTCTCCTTTGCTGCCTCAACCGCCTCAGCGTCTGTCGTGATCTGCTCTTTCAGAGCGAGACGCTCGGCAAGGGCCTGTTCGGCTTGTTCCAGATTGCGCTTCTTCAGCTCAACATCAGTTGTCGCGGCTTCAATGCGTGACTCCAGCTTGGCAAGCTCGCTGTGTCGGGTCCGCGCTGCGTCCCGTTCTTCCTTGTCCTTCTGGTCTTGCTCTCCCGACGAAAGCCGCGCGAACGTTTCCTGCGCGGCTTCGAAGTCTTCCAAAGTCCTGGAGAGATCGGTGCGGCGGCTTTGCAGCCCTTCGAGATCGGAACGCAGAGTCTCTACTTCGTCGATTAGCTCCTTGTAATACCCGCGCGGCCTACCGGTGGATGTGACAAACTCGGAGAGCTGTTTATCTACCGCTTCGGGCAAGGCCCTTCCGCGCCTGCCCCCCAGAACCTCACCGACTTCCGACTCCAGTGCGCTGTGAAGGTTTGAGCGCGCGCTGTCAGGAAGATCGGGCGCACCAAAGGACTGGCCTTGCTGAACCCAGAGCACATTCCACATGCCGAGGGTCTCGGGCTTCGCGCCCGTCTTGCCGGGTTCGTCGAACCCGAGAAGATCGCGCAGCGTATTCTCCGCTTCATCGCCCTCCAGCTTTCGTCCGTCCGGGCAGAACAGGTGAGCGTATGGCTTCTTTACGAACCGCTTTCTGATCCGATAAATCCTGTCATCGACCTCGAATGCGAGCTCGACCACAGGTGCAGCCTGGTTCCGGTCGTTTTGTAGCGCTGTAATCGGCTGCGCCTTGGAGCTGTATTTTTCGAACAGCGCGGCGCGTAGCGCATGGAGCAGCGTTGACTTCCCCATTTCGTTAGGGCCGACGACGACGTTCAGGCCGTCGCCTATGTCGTCGAGACACATCGGCGTCGTGAACTTCTTGAACTGATTGACAGCGATGGAGCGAATCTTCATTGGCTCCTCGTCTGCAACTTCATGTGCTCGACGTACAGACGCTGAAGCGCCAGCGCGGCGATCTCGTGTTCGGGATCGCTCATGTCCTCGGCCTTCTGCTTCAGGACATCGGCCGCAGTTCGCACGAAACCGCCCCGGTCGATCTTATCGAGGTCCTCTTTGCTGGGACTCGGGAAGAGCCGCGTATCATCAACCCTCAAATAACCGAAAGCCGCCGAAATCTTATGGATGATCTGTTCCTCAAAATACTGTCGGTCCTTAAGCGAAACCGCGCCTTCTATAATCAGGCGCAAGAGAATACAGTTCAGGTCTTCACCACTTCCGCGCAGGGTCGTCTTAAGCGCATCAATCTCTTCGCGGCTGTTAATCTGCTCGCGCAAAGTCACCCAGCGGTAACGGCCAGTCTTGACCGGTGTTACGATTGGTGTAGCACTAGGGCCCTCCACTTCGACCAGAAGCGCCTGTCCACCGCCCTCGACATCAAATGCATCAGTCTCGTGGGTGCCGCTGTACCATACCCGATTATTGATCTTCTTTTGTCCATGCCAATCGCCGAGGGCCAGATATGAAAGCTTCGCAGAGTTTGGTCTGTCCGGGCTGATATAGTTTGGGATATCCTTATCTACGGAACCGAAGCCGGTGATTGTACCATGCGCGAGACCTATTCGGATGATGCCTTCAGGCGTTTCCGCGTGATCCATAAATGCCGTTGGATCCTGAAGTGTGCGCCTGTACTGTAAAGGTGCAGGAAGAACGGCGAAGCCGTCGCTTTCAAAGACCTTCGGCTCGGGCGTGAGGTGAACTATCACATTGTCCGGCACGCCCCGTCGCATGATTTGATCCCATAGACCGTGCGGGCGATGTGGGTCGTGGTTTCCGGGCATAAGGTGCCAGCTCACCTTTTCGAATTTGCGCATCCGTTCCATCGGCTGATTCAGTGAGCGCGGCGATAAGGCCTCCATGTCGTACACATCACCGGCAACTAGAACATGGCGAACACCGTACTCAACCGCGAGCTCTCCAAGCCTCGTTACCGCAGCGAGCCTCGCCTCCTGAAGCAACCCCATTGTGCCGTCATCGACAAAACGGAAAACTTTACCAATTTGCCAGTCAGATGTGTGTAGTAGTTTATGTCTCATATTATTCCTTATGCCTGAGCCTTTTCGAGTAGTCCCATGACGGCGATCAATTATTTCCAGACCTATTCCAAGCGTGAGAACCATGTCACCAACAACACACTGCTGATGCTCCGCCACGTCTATCAGGCATCACCACGGCTGCTGGAGCGGGTCGTCAATTCAATGCTCGACGGCCAAGCAATTGAGCTGGGTCCACAGTTTGAGCAACAGGTGCGGGGCGCGCATTCTGTACCGGACGCGGTGATCAGCCAAAAACCACTGCATATTTACATCGAAACCAAACATAGCGATGAGTTAGGCGCGGCGCAAATTGACAAGCATATGGAGACCATCGCCACCAAAAATCATGCGGATGACACCGCCATCTTGATCGGCCTGACCGCGCATGCGCTAGACGAGGTCACAAAGGATGAATGGCTCAAGAAAGCGAATGCTAAAAAGATCAAATTTGCCGCGGTTACCTACGGTGAGCTGGTTAATATCCTCCAAGATCAATGCGCAAACGACCCGGCGTTAAGTGATATTTTGGAAGATTACCAAGCCTTCATCGCCGGTGAAGGGCTGTTACCAACCCAATACCGCACCCTGGTCGGCTTGCTCTGTGGCCAATCTTGGCGTGAGAATGTGGACTATGGCGTTTATTTCGAGCCGGCGCACCGCAACCCAAAATGGCGCCAGGCCGAGTTCTTAGGCGTCTATCACCAAAAGAAAATCAGCCATATCGGCCGTCTGGCCACCGCCGCTGTTTGTGTCCAGCGCGATCACGAATTGGTGGTGCAGACCACAGAGTTCGGCAAACTGACAGACGAGCACAAAGACAAGATCAAGGCCGTGATTAAGGCGGCGAACGCGTATTACGATGGATTTGCCGCCGACCCCCATCGCTTTTATGTGGTCGATAACTTTGTGCCGACCAACCTAATGAAAAGATCCCCCGGCGGTATGATGGGCCATCGCTATTTTGATATCCCGGGTTTGGTGAAGAAACAGAAGCTGGATGATATACCTAAAGAGGCAACCGCCGCCTATATCGCCGATTTATTGCAGGGCGAAGGGTTCGAATAATTCTGGCTGCGAACCTTTACTTTCACCGTAAAATACTTGCGCCTAATACATTGATGCGTATGATCTTCTTCTCTTTTGGGGGCTTAGGGGATGGGCTGATGGATGGTTTAGAGCGGCCGGTGCTGGCCTCGAATGATGCGGATGATGCGGTGGATCAAGCGGTGCATCACGAACCAGTGCTTGAGGTGGCGTTAGCGGGCAAAGTCAATTTCGCCTCCGCTCAAAACAAAATTCCTGTCATCCACTCGCTGGCCCTGACCAACCCGACGAATAAGGCCTATACTGGTTTAACCTTACGCCTTGATGCTTATCCGGCAATTTTGCGCCCTAAAAGCTGGTCGATTGAACAGCTATCGCCGGGCCAAAAATTGGTCCTGAAAGACCTAGACCTGCGCCTTGATCTCGAACGGCTCGATGGCTTGGATGAGGCCGAACGCGGCACCCTTACCTTTACCTTACACGGCATGGGTGAGGGCGGCACGAGCGCCACTGGAGCCACCGGTGGGCGTGGCGGTGATGATATAGGGCAAATGGCCGAAGAACCTGACTTGCAAGACGGCACGGATTTATTGGCCAGTTGGATTCATGACATAGATTTGCTGCCCCGCGACCATTGGGGCGGGTTGGCGGCCATGGACCGGTTGCTGGCCGCTTATGTCTCGCCCAATGATCCGGCCATTGCCGGCGTGCTGAAAGAGGCGGCCCGGTTGTTAGAGCGCGAAGGCCATGATGGTTCCATGGACGGCTATCAATCCGGAGATCCGGGACGGGCGTGGATGCTTTCTGGGGCCATTTGGTCAGCGGTCACTGGGCTGGGCCTGACCTATAGCAACCCGCCCGCATCGTTTGAGATTCAAGGCCAGAAAATTCGCCTGCCCGAGCGGGTCACCCGCGAGGGTCTGGCCACCTGTCTGGATACTTCCTTATTCATGGCCGCCGCCTGGGAACAAGCGGGGCTTAACCCGGTTGTGGTGTTCACTGAGGGCCATGCCTTTGTCGGGGTGTGGTTGGTAGATCGTGATTTTGGCACGGTCACCGAACCTGATGTGGTGGCGGTGCGAAAGGCAATCCAAGCGCGGGAATTTTGCGTGGCGGAAACCGTGGCCTTAACCAAAAAACCAGCCATCGGCCTTGACCAAGCTTCCCAGCAAGCAAAACAACAATTGAGCGAGGCGGAAGAGCATAAGTTTCAAGCAGCGATTGATATCAAACGCGCCCGGTCAGCTGGCATCTACCCCCTGGCGAGTCACCGGACGATAGGGCGTCTTGACCCTGATAGCGCGGCGCAAGGCGGTACTGAGGACGACGCGATAACCGCCGCCGCTCTACCGAAGCCCCTACCGCTGGGGGATCTGTCCGATGACCGTGTGGACGCTACCCCAACAACGCCAAAAGGTCGAATTGAGCAATGGCAAGGTAAGCTCTTAGACCTCACCTTAAGAAGCCGCCTACTCAATTATCGGGACACCAAGCAAACCCTGCCATGCTTGGTGCCCGATGTGGGTACTTTTGAGGATGATTTGCACAACGGCATCAGCTTTAAGGTCTACCCGATCAAGGATGAGGATCCCATTGGCGAGCGTCAGGTGTCATCGGCTGAACGTAAGGACATTTATGGTCGGGTGATCGACAACGCCTATGCCCAAAAACAAATCAGTGTCGATCTGACCAAAAAGGATGCTGATAACCGCCTGCTGTCCCTGTATCGCAAGGCGAAGAGCGATATGCAGGAAGGCGGCACCAATACCCTGTTCCTGGCGGCGGGGTTTTTACGCTGGCAACGGGATGGGGACCCCAAAACCTATCGCGCGCCCTTGCTGTTGATCCCGGTGAAATTGAGCCGCGCCTCGGCGCTGTCGAATTTCCGGCTTGCCCATCATGAGGATGAGACCCGGTTTAACGCAACCTTGTTGCAACTTCTGAAACGCGATTTTGCGATTGATCTGCCATCTCTTGAGGGCGATTTGCCCGAAGATGAGAGCGGGGTTGATATCCCCCTGGTGTTTGAGTTGATGCGCCGCGCGGTACGAGACGTGCCCGGTTTTGAGGTGGTTGAGGAAACCGCCATTTCGACCTTTTCCTTTGCTAAATATCTGATGTGGAAGGATTTGGTCGACCGTACCGATCAATTGCGCACCAATCGCTTGGTCTCCTATCTGCTCGATAACCCAGACCGGCCGTTTTCCAGCGGTGTTCGTGAACCGATAGAGCCCGATGCTCTGGACCGGAAAAAAGCGCCTGAGCAATTGATCACCCCCTTNCCCGCCGACAGCTCGCAGCTGGCCGCCGTGGTTGCCGCCGAACAAGGCCAGGACTTCGTGTTAATCGGGCCGCCGGGAACGGGCAAAAGCCAGACGATTGCCAACATGATCTGTCAGCTATTGGCCAACAAAAAGACCGTCTTGTTTGTGGCGGAAAAAGCTGCGGCTCTTGATGTGGTGAAACGCCGCCTAGACGATCACGGGGTCGGCGATGCTGTGCTTGAGCTTCATTCCAACAAAACCGACCGTAAGCGGGTGATCGAGAAGCTAGGCCGGGCTTGGGATCGGTCGGCACAATACACCGAGAAAGAATGGGTCAATATCAATGAAGGTCTGCGCCTCAAACGTGATGAGCTGAATACCTATGTTCAAGCCATTCACGCCAAAGGCACTCAAGGTATCTCAATCTACGAGGCCCTAGGCTGGATTGCCAAGAAGCCCCAAGGCCTGACAATCGAATTCCACAAGCACAACAAAGACTTGCATGATCAGAAGAGTTTTACCGCGCTGCTTGATCTGGCGGATGATCTGCAACGCGCGTTCACGGCAACCGGTGATGCGCCGCCGCTCATCGTGATCGGTGCTGCCGATTGGTCCTTTGGCTGGCAAGATGTGATCATTAGTGCCGCCCATGACCTGAACGCGGCCACCGCGCGGCTGCGGGACTGCAAAGAGGCGCTGACCACTGCCCTTGGTTTGGCACCGGGTGACGCGTTAGACGCGGGCTATGCGGCGTTGTTCACGGCCTTGGCCGAACGGCTCAAACCGACGGCACTCGATGTGCGTGCCGTGCCTGATCGCCCGGCGGCGGACCTTGAGCAAGACGGTGAGGCGTTGCAAAAGCAGCTGGACCGCTTGGCCAAATATCAAGGAAAGCTGGTGGCCCATTACGATGAGGCGGAGATTGAACGGATACCGCTCGATGATTTGGACGCCGATTGGCGGCGGGCCAGCACGGCCATCTGGCCGCTTTCTTTCTTCAAACGCCGCCAGCTGCGCAAACTGCTCACGACCTATGCGGCACAGGGTGTGGCTGACCCGGATTGTGATCTGCGCGCCCTGCGGACAATCCGTGAGTGTTTAGCGGCGCTGCGCGATAACCCCGTGGCAAGCCTTGCGGGTGATGCTCGTGATGGCAAGGCCGCGATGGCGTTGATTACCCAGGCGATCACGACCCGCGACACAATCCAGAAAATAGCCCCCCATGTCACCGACGCGGTAGCCTGGGAGGCCGCCCAAAACGGGCTGATGCAAGGCCAGGGCCAGAACTTACAAGATGTGTTTGACGCGTGGCAATCAGCCTCTGATGCCTATCAACAAGCTGCAATCGCGTTCACCGATAAGGGCGGCGTGATCCCGGATAATCTGACCGCGCCCGATTTGATGGCGGCTTTAGATCACGTGGCGGCCGCGAAAACCCAGCTTCAGCACTGGGTCAATTGGCGCAGCGTTGAGAACAAAGCGCTCGCAAAGGGGCTGGGGCCGCTCATCGATGCGCTCAAGGCCGATCAGATAAATCTTGCGGATGAGCATGGCTTACGCACCGCCTTGCGTGAGGCTTACGCGCGCTGGTGGTTACCAAAGGCGATGGATAGCCATCAATGCCTGCGGCAGTTCACCTTGCTCGGTCATGAATACACTATCCGGGCATTCCGTGAGTTGGATCGTAAGGCATCAAAACAGGCGCCTCAGGAGCTTATGCGGCGCATCCACCACTCCCTGCCGGGTGCCAATACACCGATACCCTCGGGCTCAGAGCTGGGTCAGCTGAAAAAACTGCGCGGTCAGACGCGCCCACGTAAGACAATCCGATCCTTGCTCGCGGATATGCCGACAACCTTCTCAAAACTTACCCCTTGTGTGTTGATGTCACCCCTGTCGATTGCCCAGTATCTACCAGCTGGCCAGGCCGCGTTTGATGTGGTGATTTTCGATGAGGCGTCGCAGATCACCACCTGGGATGCGGTGGGCGCTATTGCGCGGGCCAAGCAATCGATCATTGTCGGCGATCCCAAGCAAATGCCACCGACTAATAATTTTGGTCGGGCAGCGGATGATGACGATGATGACGACGGTGATAGTGGCGTACCGAAGGATATGCCGTCGATCTTGGAAGAGGTGAAAAACTGTATCCCAAGCCGTCAGCTGGATTGGCATTACCGCAGCCGTGATGAAGCGCTGATCGCGTTCTCAAACAGCCAATATTACAACGACCGATTGGTCACTTTCCCGGCGCCAGCGACCGGCAGTGAGGCGGTGCAATTCCATAAGGTCGAGGGCATTTATGCCCGGGGTGAGGGGCGTAAGAACCCGATTGAGGCGAAGGCGGTCGTGGCGATGATTAAGACGCGGCTGATTGAGTGGCTGGCCCTTGAGGAGAAAGACCGCCCAACCCTGGGGGTGGTGACGTTTAATGCTGAACAACAGGGCCTGATCCAGGATTTGTTGGATGATATGCGGCGCGCGAATACGGCGTTTGAATGGTTCTTTGCTGAGGATCGGCAAGAGCCTCTGATGGTGAAGAACCTCGAGAATATTCAGGGTGATGAGCGTGATGTAATGCTGTTTTCCATCACTTTCGGGCCGACCTCGACCGGCACGCTATCGATGAATTTCGGCCCCATGAACCAAGAGGGGGGTGAGAAGCGCTTAAATGTGGCCGTTACCCGTGCCCGCCAAGAATTGCACGTCTTCTCCTCGATCTTACCCGATGATATCGACCTCTCCCGCACCAAAGCCATGGGGGTTCAGCACCTAAAGGCGTTCTTGGATTACGCGGCGCGTGGTGCTGAGGCGCTTAAGGCGGCGGATCAAGGATCACTTGGCCCGGCGGAAAATCCGTTTGAAGAGGCGGTAGCCGAGGCGTTGCGCCAAAAGGGCTGGGAGGTCCGTACCCAGATCGGCGTCTCGAAATTCCGTATTGATCTCGGCATCGTCAATCCCGAGCGTGCCGGCGCTTACCTGGCAGGGATTGAATGTGATGGTGCGACCTACCACAGTGCCGCCACCGCCCGCGACCGGGATAAAGTCCGGCAAGCCGTTTTGGAGGGGCTCGGCTGGCATATCTTGCGGGTCTGGTCGACCGATTGGTTCCGCGATGCGGCCACGGTTGTTGAGCGTTTGGATCAAGCGCTGAATGATCGTCTTACGATGTTTCGGCAGGAGCGTGAGGCCGAAGCCGTAGCCGCCGATCAAGCAGCTGAAGAGGCTGAACTGGAAGTCGATGCCGGGCCATCAGCGTCAGATATCAAGCCAAGTGCCGCGCTAGACCGCATGATAAATCCTGATCGTGCTCAAATTCCAGCTCAAGCTCCAGATCCCGAACGGTTCTACAACGACGACTATTTACCAGTATTGCGCGCGATGATCGATGAGGTCTTGGTGGCCCACGCACCGTTACCGATAAACTCGCTTGCTGCCCAAATTGCCCGCCGCCATGGCTGGCAACGAACCGGCAAACAGATCAACACCCGTGTTCAGGAGGCAGCCGCGCATACCGATCAGTGCGATGAAACTGGCAAAGTCTTTGTCTGGCCGCAAGGTGGCTTTACCGAGCGTACGCCATATCGCGGTCTGGAGAACCGATGGATCCAAGAGGTGTCCCGTACGGAGATCGCATCGGTACTGGATGATTGTGCCGCCGATATCGCTCAGTCCGAAGACCCCATCCTAACCCTAGCCCGCACCCTAGGCATCGCCCGATTAAGCGACAAAGCACGCCGCTACCTCGGCGAGGTTTACGAATGGTATCTGGGCGATTAGCTAACTCAGTATAATGGCTATGCGTCGGCTGGTGATTTTCCATAATGGAAAATTATTGAATTTACAAATCTAAGACACGATGGGCACTGTCAGAAGAAACAGCGGGATTTGCTGGCATGCTCCACGCCAGGCAATCGATAAGGCAGGCGAGCCCTATATCGGCCTATCCACACCGCGCGCGGCGACCGGTTCGGCAACGGCCACGCCGTGCGCAACCTGTTTGAGACCTATCTCCGCCGCCAGGCCAAACGGCTGGCAGTTGCATCCAAGAAGCTGACCCGCGCTCAGCTGAGAATGCTCTCGGTCAAGGATGTGCCGGAAGCTGCAGTAGGTCCAGTGAACGACTAAGAAAAAGGGGGGGGGGCTAATGCTTGAAACAATTTTCTCGGTGCCAAGCAACAAACTCGCGCCTCGGCCGGTTGGCAGGACGGTCTGGAGCCATAAGCTTACCGGACGAGTTGACGATAGCCTTTACGGCATCAGGATCATTACTCTGTCTGGATACGAGTATATCCAAATCGTCGGATAGCCCAATCAATCCTCGATCAAACATCCAATGTGCAGTGCCGGATAGTGCGAGCCCGTTGCTCACAATGTCTGGGCCGTCATGCTCCACTGGTTTTATGTGAGCGGCCTCGGCCTCTGCACGTCCGCCGCCATTTATAATTCGTAGCCCTGTTATTGCGCATCGTTCACCGTAGGCGCGGAGCACGTTTTTTCGAAAGTTCCGGTCACGAACAGCACGGTTCGTTAACTGGCTTATCCGTTGACGGGCGGGCAGATGTTGAAATGGTGCATGCGCTTCTTGCAAACCACTGACCGGCACGCTTTGATCAGTTCGTGGTAGGATATCGTCATCCTTTCCGAGACCGCGTTCAACGATCCGTGCAAAGTCTTCTGGAGATAGCACTCTTACAGCTGCCTGAGCACGGCCCGATATCTTTCCATCATCATTCAAAAGGCCCTGCTCTATGATGTCGTCAGCATCGCGAAACGGTACCGGGTCGCCAAAGTCTAGATATGACCCAGGTTCGATGACAGCTAGATGCATGTCAGCGTTTCGCGGGTCGGCAATGATCTCTTGCACTTTGGCCACGGCGAAATAACCTTTCGTGCCCCTCACTTTTGAAGGTTCAAGATAAACAATCCAATCGCCCTCACACTGCTGCGCACGTGTGAGGTACTGTTTCGGAAACTGATATCTTTCCGAAGGGACATCATCGTAGATTGAGTCTGTTCGATGAATGAAAACACCAAAAGTCATGCGCTTCAGAATGCCCATAAATTAAGCGAGAGCCAACTTGAAAGCTTCCGATTAAGAGGCTCTGTCAGAAGAAGCTGCCTCCTCGGGCGAGCGGTGGACCAT
>NHBH01000002.1 GCA_002168225.1 Micavibrio sp. TMED2 | reverse complement strand
ATATTATCCTCAACTAAGTCTTACTGCTACTAAATCTGAATTAGATGAATTTTCAGCAGAGATAGACGAGCTCTCAAATGAAGAAATTAAAGCCACTCTTAATTGGCCAATCTTTACGGCTGGAAAATCGCTATCTAATGTCCGTAAGGCAAAGGAAGTTAAAAATACGCAATTAATACTTTTACAGAAAACNCAAAANGAAACNNTTATTCTCTCAGAAAATATCTGGGANAANTATAAAATTTCAGAACAAACNATNAAAGCTGCNGAGCTAACNTATAATGCNAATCAAACTGCNTATAAAGGNACTGTNATTGAGCAAGAAGTTGGTGAAAGAAGTGTTCTTGATGTTTTANNTGCAAGGCAAGCACTGCTNAACTCAGAGATTANTTATTTCAANAAGCAGAAAGATAGNGAAATAGTTAAAACTCAAATTATGTATTTANCAGGNTTACTTAATTTAGAAAATTTAGANNTNNATTAATATGCAAAAAGAAACACTTTGNCTNGGNCTCTTNTCANTNGGACCTAGNTCNGGATATGAAATAAAACAAATGTTTGANGGNCCTCTATCTGATTTCTATAGTTTAAGCTTNGGTACAATCTACCCAACATTGAATAANCTACAATCAAATANATATGTTTCTTGCAAACAGCACGCGCAAAACAAAAANCCAGACAAAAAAGTTTATACNATTACAAAAAAAGGATTNGATTTAATGAANTCTAATTTACTTNGTGATGCGGCAGAATATATTCGNTCTGGAAATTTTGGTGATCAGATNAAATCTGAATTTTTTTTATTGATATTNTTTTCTAAATATCTTCCNCATGAAATGTTAGATACTGTNATGAATGANAGNGTTNTATATTTAAAACAAAAGCTTGAACAANNTAAATATGAAGGTCCNNTACCNTCCGAACTTGCAGCATTNAGAAAAGAAAAATCAATCAGTTTCATTAGAGGNTTAGCNTCAACTNTATTNGAAACAGGAATTAAGTATNTTGAGAANAATAGNNACTTATTAAANGAATAATTTAGCAAATAATATTGNGGTTTAAATATGAGAATTTTATTAAGTAATTACATGATAGCTTTTTACATNCTTGCAGCTGTTCTGATATGGATNCTATCNGGTNTTTTANGTGGGAATGNTAAGAATGANGCTTTAGAAGNTAANNNTATNTCTAAAGAAATAAANGANNCAGTATCAGTAAGAGTAATNGANACAAGTTCTGANAAAAAAGTTTTTTANTTAACNATTAGAGGTAAAACTGAAGCNAACAAAAAAATTAATNTAAATCCTAAAACTTCTTCAAATGTTATNTTTACATCTAATAANGGTGATTTTGTCAAAAAAAATGATTTGGTTTGNAGTTTAGAAGAAGAAAATAGATCAGCAATGTTGGATGANGCATTTGCTCTTCAAAACCAAGCTAGNCTTCAATATGANGCAATAAATAAACTTAAGGTTGATGGGTATCGCTCCGAAAATGATTTAGCAATGGCTGAAGCAAAACTTAAAAGTGCTGATGCTAAAGTNAAGATGGCNCANAATGAATTAAATAATACTAAAATATTATCTCCNTTTGATGGATACATTGAAGANGTGNATGTTGAAATAGGATCATTAATTGGNCCAAGTTTGCCNTGTGTAACTATTATTCAATTGGANCCAATGAAGGTTNTCGGNGAAGTAACNGAAAAAGANGTNGGTAAAATTGAAANAGGNTNAAAAGTAGAAATTGAGCTTCTNAATAATANANTCTTANANGGNCTNGTTAAATTTGTTAGCAANAGTGCTTCACCTCTAACAAGAACNTATANNGTTGAAGCTGAAGTATCNAANATAAGTGGTGAAATTAGAGAGGGATTAACAGCAGAAATAAAAGTNCCTNTNCGNGAAACAACNGCNCATTTAATTCCTTCTTATTTATTATCATTGAACGATAGTGGAGAGCTNGGNGTTAAAATTGCAATTGACAACAAAGCATCCTTTAAAAATATATCTATTATTGAAGACACTCCNGANGGTCTTTGGGTAGAAGGTTTNCCTAAAATAACANAGATTATTACAGTNGGTCAAGAATATGTAATTGAAGGGCAAGAAATTAATTATTANATGATCGAGTTTTTTGTAGACAGNAAAAGAACAGCNCTTGCTTTCTTATTNGTNCTTATAGTTGCTGGCNTCTTTGGGAGNATGAACATTCCTGTTGAGGCTGAACCTGATATNACAATTCCTGTTGTTTATGCAGGNGTTGGGNTGCCNGGNGTATCNCCAACCGATTCNGANNGANTATTGGTTCGTCCTCTAGAAGAACAGNTAAGATCAATAGAGGGTGTAAANAAACTTCANGCCTTTGGTTTNGAGGGTTATGCTGCNGCAGTTGTAGAGTTTGANGCNGCNGAGACAATGTCAAAATCNTTNGATAGTGTCAGAGATGCTGTAAATGAGGCTAAATCAAAGTTTCCAGAAGACGCTAAAGAACCAATNGTTAGAGAAGTATCNTTNTCTGACGACCCNTCAATTATTGTNGCAATTTCATCAGATNTTGCTCAGGAACGAGAACTTTTAAATATAATAAGAGATATTAAAAATGAAATAGAGCTTCTTCCAGAAATTTTTGAAGTTGATTTAATTGGAAATAGAGATGAACAATTAGAAGCAATACTTAACCGCAATCAAATTGAAAATTATAACATTTCTATTTATGAAATTATAAGAGCAATAAACAATAATAATCAAGCTGTTATGGCTGGTGAAATTGAAACTGGCCAAGGACAATTCTCGGTAGATGTGCCAGGCTTATTTGAGGACGAAAGCGAGATTAATTCCATACCTATTAGATCTTCTTTCGACGGTGTTATTTTATTATCTGACATTTCTGATGTTAAAAGAAATTTTAAAGAGCGAACTTTCTTTGCAAGTATTAATCAAAATCAAAGTATTTGCTTAGGAGTGAAAAAGGCCCGTGGGGCAAACCTTATAAGTACGATTAATAAAGTAGAAAATATTGTTGAAAAATATCAATCAAAAATTTCTCCTGATATTCGTCTAGGCTATGTATTGAATACAAAAGATGTAATGCTTGAACAAGTTAATTCACTTCAGGGAAACATTATAATGGCTACTATGTTTGTGCTAATTGTAGCCATGGTAACATTTGGTATTAGGTCATCCTTAATAGTAGGATCTGGTATTCCAGTATCAATTGTTATTGCCATTTTTATTTTATATGCCCTCGGGTTTACGTATAATTTTATGGTTATTTTTGGAATGCTGGTAGCTTTAGGGATGCTGATAGACGGTTCAATAGTTGTTGTAGAATTAGCCGATAGAAAAATGGTAGAAGGATATGATAAGAAAACAGCTTTTATTTATGCTGCAAAAAGAATGTTCTGGCCTGTCACTGCATCAGCAGCGACAACCTTAGCTGTTTTTATTCCTTTATTTTTTTGGCCGGGTGTAAGTGGCCAGTTCATGAGGGTTCTACCAATTACAATCTTTATCATCTTAACTGTAGCTTTAATCTATAGCTTAATGATTGTCCCTGTAATCGGTAGTATTTTTGGCAAAGCTTCAGAGATGAGTAAAAAAACTGTTCAGTCAATAAGTTCCGAACACGCATATGATCTTACAAAAGTTGAGGGATTTGTAGGGAAATATATTAATTTTCTGACATTAGTTCTCAAAAGACCATTGTTAATTAGTGGGTCGATAATTGCTTTCTCATTTATTGTAATTTCAACTTATACTTCAGTAGGCCAAGGTGTTGTTTTAGTGTCTCAAAGTGATCCATATGCTGGATTTGGCAAAATCCAAGCACGAGGAAATCTTACAATTGAGCAAATTGATGAATTATCTGAGTCAGTTGAAGAAATCGTATATAATACAGCTGGCGTAAAAAATCTATTCTTGCAAACTGGAAGATTCAACAATTTCAGGTCAGGNGGTAGCAGCTCAGATGATACNATTGCGTCATTNTTCTTTGAATTTGCNGACAGAAAAGACAGAGACAATGGAAGAGTNGTAATTGAAAACATGAGAAANGANCTTGATAAAATTCCAGGTATCAAGACCGAGATCAANGCACAAGAAGGNGGNCCNCCCACNGGAAAGGATATTGAAATAAGAGTTCTTGGNCCCAGCAGAAACTCAACAATGACCGTTGCNCAAGATATTAAAANCTATTTGNGTACAGTAGACGGTCTNGTCAACTTAGAAAGTACTCTTCCNGTCCCTGGTATTGAATGGGAACTATTTGTTGATAAGGCAAAAGCNGCNAAGTTTGGCGCAGANATNCCTGCCATTGGAAATTCAATTGGNCTGATTACAAGNGGGCTTNCAATTGGGTCTTATAGGCCAAAAGATATTGANGAAGAANTAGATATTGTCCTGAGATATCCTGAAAAGGAAAGATATATTGATGAACTAGACAATATTTTAATTAATACTGAGTCTGGCATGGTTCCGATTTCAAATTTTGTTGAAAAAAAACCTCAACAAAAAGTAAACTATGTAAGAAAATTTGATTCTAAACATGTTACAATTATTAAAGCAGACGTATCGTCAAAATTCACACCTGAATCAAGATTGAAATTATTTGAAACATGGATCAATGACCAAAGCATCCCATCAAATATAGATATTGAGTTCGGAGGTGATAATGAGGAGCAAGTGAATTCACTTAATTTCGTTACACAAGCATTTATTATTTCAATCATGCTAATGGCAGCATTATTAGTGACCCAATTCAATAATTTTTATCAGATGACAATAATTCTAAGCGCTGTTGTACTAAGTACAGCTGGCGTGATGTTGGGTCTACTTATATTTGACCAAGTATTCAGCGCACTTTTAACTGGGATAGGAATAGTTTCTTTAGCGGGAATAGTTGTAAACAATAATATAATCCTAATAGATAGTTTTAATGTTATTTCCTCTAAGTCTAATGAGGATGTAAGAACTCGAATAATCAAGGCCTGTGCACAACGGTTGCGCCCTATATTTCTGACATCACTGACAACAATGTTAGGCTTGATACCATTAGCGCTCAACTACTCCATTGATCCAATTGCGAGAGAAATTGCTTATGACTCTAATGCATCTACATCGTGGGCTCCACTAGCTCAATGCATCATTTATGGTATCTCTTTTTCTGCAATTTTAACCCTAGTCCTGACACCTTGCCTTTTAGTTTTACCAGATCATATCAAAGATATTATCAAAAAATTTCGAAAGCCTTCCTTTGCATAAATGCTAAAAAAAATACTTGATACAATTTTTTTCAGAAAAAAAACTATTAATACTATTTTGGTAGGTATATTTTTAGTAGGAATTCTATCCTATACAAGTTTTCCTCGACATGAATGGCCAAACGTAGATCTAAAGTCTGTATCAGTAATCATTTATTATGATGGAGCGTCTTCAACAGACGTAGAAAGATTAATTACGACGCCAATAGAAAAAGAGATGATGACAATGAAAGATTCCAAGGAAGTTATCTCAATTACAAAAGATGGACTTGTATCATTTTTAATTGCATTTGAATTAGATACTGAGATACCAAATATTGCAAAAGAAGTAAGGAATAAAATCTTAAATATTGAAGATCTGCCTCAAGGTTATGATCTCAGAGAAGTTGTGGAACATAAATCATCGAATTATCAATTTGTGTTAGTTGGCATTCATGGCGATATGGGTTATCGAGAATTAGTAAAGGTTGCTGAAAAATATGAAGATGAATTTGAACAACTATACGATGTCACAGATATTGAGTACAAAGGAAAGAAAGATGAAATAATAGAAATAAAAATAAATGCATCCTCGATGGAAAAATATGGCCTAGGGATCAATAATGTTCTTGAGTCTTTTAAAAAATATAACAATCTAATTTCAGCGGGGAAGATTACAAACAATAATTCTGACTATTCTGTTAAAATAAAATCTTTATACAAGTCAGCAACAGAACTTAATAGATTACCCATAAAATCATCGTCTAATAAGACAATTTATTTAAGCGATATTGCTAGCGTAAAGCAAACATTTGATAAAAACAAAGACTACGTTAACATAAATGGNAATCCAGGCATATTACTTCAAATAAATAAAAAAGANAAATCAAGCACTATNACACTTTATGATGGNATTAAGAAAAAACTTNNTGAATTAGAAGGNACCATAAGCCCTATTGCNTCAGCTGTACTCATAGCTGATGAGTCTAAGGATATTAATGATAGAATNTCAGCATCTGAAAATACTGTAATAACAGCTGTCATNATTGTCATGACCATTATTGTAGCTATTCTCGGGTGGCGGGTAGGACTCCTTGTNGGNATTTCAATACCTACCACTTANTTGCTTTCAATTACGATNCTNAATTTTATGGGNATGTCCTATAATTTAATGAGCATAATGGGCCTTGTATTNTCAGTTGGGTTACTTGTGGATGGCCCAATCGTNATCACNGAATATGCAAGAAGAGAGCAAGAAAAAGGTATTAGGAGATCTTTATCCTACCTCAATGCAGCGCATGANATGTTTTATCCAATATTTGCNTCTACATTAACAACTGTTTTAGCNTTNTTGCCTTTAGCATTTTGGCCAGATTTTTTTGGTGTATGGATNCGAGTAATNCCAAGGACAGTNCTNGTTGTACTATTGTGCTCTTTCTTTGTTACAATGNTCATAATNCCTGTNCTTGGNTCATCTTTTGGAATGAAAACTGCGGGAATGNTNANTAAAAAAGATCCCTACGATAATTTGTTTTATGCATANTATGGAATAATAATTAATTATATAATNCTTAATCCAATAAAAATTTCATTNTTTGGAATNCTTNTNTTTTNNACAATCGTATTTGGAATAATAAANTCTAATACTGAATATGTTTTTTTTGCTGAAGATAAGGCAAANAGTCTAGAAATCGAGATCTTAGCAAAAGGTAATTTGTCACCTNCAGANTCAAAAGGTTATTTAGANGAANCAATTGATGTAATAGTAGGACATCCTCANATAAAGAATTTTTATGGNAANACAATCTATCGAGATAGAATTTGGNTATTTGATAATAACCCNACAGATATGGTGGCAGATATTTGGGTAGATTTAGTANACTTTAAAGANCGCCCAGANACNGATTTAGTNATTAAGGACCTAGAAAAAANATTGTCAGTAATTCAAGGTTTAAATATAAGCGTTAATGCAAACGATTATAGTGGTTCGCAATGGGCAAAAGATCTTACAATTGAAGTTCAGTCACCAGACTCAACTAAAATTCGACAATTTGCAAGTATTGTACTTCAGAAATTAACAAAAGATGAATCATTTACTGATCAAAATATTAAAAATCCGATTACAGGAATTGAATGGATCTATAATATCGACTCAAATGAAACAAACAAATACGATCTATCAAAAAATACAATTGGTGATAGTATTAAAATTGCTACCTCAGGTCTTACAATAGGAAATATCATTCCTGACAATGCTGAGGAAAGAATACCTGTAAAAATTTATTTACCTTCTAATGAAAAGACATTTTCCTCGATTGAAAGAACAAATGTTTCAACGTCTCAAGGACTAGTTCCATTATCTAACTTTGTTGATAAGCAAAAAAGAGAAAAAGTTTTTACTAT
>NHBH01000001.1:1800000-2086508 GCA_002168225.1 Micavibrio sp. TMED2 | reverse complement strand
TCATCTATGGCAACCAGGATAATGACCTACTATATGGAGGGCAGGGAGATGATGTTCTATTTGGCGGCCAAGGAAATGATGCCATATTTGGCAACAATGGAAATGACCGCCTATTTGGCAATGTCGACTCCGATAGTATTGATGGTGGTGATGGTAACGATTTGATGCATGGCGGCCAAGGCAACGACTTGGTTCGTGGTGCGTCTGGTGTCGACACTAGCTTCGGCGGACAGGGTAGCGATACGATATATGGCAATCAGGACAGCGACTTCATCTATGGCAACCAGGATAATGACCTACTATATGGAGGGCAGGGAGATGATGTTCTATTTGGCGGCCAAGGAAATGATGCCATATTTGGCGATAATGGAAATGACAGGCTGAATGGAAATCTCGGTGATGATAGTCTAACGGGCGGAGAGGGGGCTGATACCTTTATCTTTACTGGCAGATTCGGTAACGACGTCATTACAGATTTTAGTGCTGAGGACGGCGATCAGATCGTCGTGTCGCAACCAAACCTGGTCGCAATTAGCCAAGTAGAAGGCAGTATTCTGATGTTGCTTGGGGAAGGTGGATCAATTCTGCTCTTGGGGGTTTCCGATTTTGATATTGCAGATTTGGTGTGATTGAGGCTGTTAAGTTCTGATCTTAGGAAGATTAAATTAATTATTTTATCGCTGTAAAAGCTGCGGGCTTCCCTGTTGTGAGCAGATTTATTCCCTGTTTCTACGATCAGGGAATTTTCTGATTGCGCCGCAGTTCTCTGTCCTGTTCATGGGCAAGGGCACTGTTTTGAAGAACGCATGAATGTTGAAAATCCCTGTATTGCAGCGATAACAGGGAACAGAGCATGGTTCGCAGACGACTGCCACCACCGCCATCATCCCCGGATAGGCACTGTCAGAACAAAAAATTTCACCGTGATTTTCTGTTTCAAATTTTGAATGGCGCGCTTGTAACTCTCTGATTTTATGCAGATCGAGTTCGCAAGCTTTCCAGAAACATGCAGTATTAAACTTTTTCTCTGACGGCACCGCCCAAGGCACCCTCGCAGTGCCTTGGTGTGATATCCGGTATTGCAGTGATTATGCCGCGGCAGAGGTGCTCAGTTCCTGCCGGACGATCTCGGCTCCTGCACTCAGCGCTTCGAGCTTGCCGCGTGCGACCTGACGCGACAGGGGCGTCATTCCGCAATTGGTGCAGGGATAGAGCTTGTCTGCATCCACGAACTCAAGTGCCTTGCGCAGGGTGCTGGCTACCTCTTCAGGTGTTTCGACCTGCGTATTGGCCACGTCGATGGCGCCGACCATGACCTTCTTGCCGCGCAACATCTCGATCAGGTCCATCGGCACATGGGAGTTCTGGCATTCGAGCGAGACCAGATCGACGCCGGATTGCTGAATGGCGGGGAAGATCATCTCGTACTGTCGCCATTCGGAGCCGAGCGTTGCCTTCCAGTCGGTATTCGCCTTGATGCCGTAGCCATAGCAGACATGAACGGCCTTTTGGCATTCCAAGCCTTCCATCGCGCGTTCGAGCGTCGCCATACCCCAGTCATTCACCTCGTTGAAGAAGACGTTGAAGGCAGGTTCGTCGAACTGGATGATGTCGACCCCCGCGGCTTCGAGTTCGCGAGCCTCTTCGTTCAGCAGCGTGGCAAATTCCCAGGCGAGCTTCTCACGGCTGCGGTAATGCGCGTCGTATAGTGTGTCGATCATGGTCATCGGGCCGGGCAGCGCCCATTTGATCGGGGCGTCGGTCTGGGCGCGCAGAAATCTGGCGTCCTCGACAAAGACCGGCCGGGGCCGCGATACGGCGCTGACCACTGTTGGCACGCTGGCATCGTAGCGGTCCCGGATGCGTACGGTTTCGCGCTTTTCAAAATCGACGCCTTCAAGGCCTTCGATGAAGGTGGTGACGAAATGCTGGCGGGTCTGCTCGCCGTCGCTGACAATGTCGATCCCGGCGCCAAACTGTTCGCCAAGAGTCACGCGGAGGGCATCCTGCTTGGCCAGCGCGAGCTCTTCGCCCTCAAGCTTCCAGGGAGACCAGAGTTTTTCGGGTTCGGCCAGCCAGGAGGGTTTCGGCAGGCTGCCAGCGGTGGAGGTGGGAAGCAGTTTGGTCATTTTATGTATCTCTCTGTCTCTTTGACGTCAGGTAGCGGGCAGGGTGGGCGGCGCTGGATGGATGGCACTGGCAGAATAAAAATTTTTACAGTGATTTTCTATTCCAACTTTTGAATGGCGCGCTTGCTGTCTACACGCTCTGCCAGCCGCCGCCGAGGGCCTTGTAGAGGTCAATGGCGGCGAGCAGCAGGGCGAGGCGGGACTGGGCATAACTGTCCTCGGCTGACAGGCGCGAACTCTGGGTGTCGAGCAGCGTCTGAAAGTCGATCAGACCGGCATCATATTGCAGTGTCGACAGGTCATATGCTTCGCGCGACTGCTCCATGGCGACTTGATAGGCGGCCTCGCGGTCCTGTGCCGATCTGACCGCTGTCAGCGCATCCTCGACTTCCTGAAAGCCGGTCAGCACGGTGCCGCGATAGGCCTGCGCCAGTTCCAGCTGTCGGGCGGTGGCGCTCTCCAACCCGCCTTCATTGGCCCCGCCGGAGAAGATCGGTGCTGCGATCGAGGCGGCGAGGGCGATAACGCTGGTCACCGGATCACCGAAGCCGGTCGAGGCCAGCGAGCCGGTACCGCCGAGTGAGATCGACGGGAAGAATGCCGCCCGCGCGGCACCGATATCGGCATTGGCGGCAATCAGCGTTGCCTCGGCTGCCCTGATATCCGGGCGGCGCTCGAGCAGGAATGATGGCTGGCCGGGTGCGATGCCGGGTACTGTTGTGCCGGACAGGTTCTCCGCCTCGACCGTAACGGCCCCCGGTGGTTTGCCGAGCAATACCGCCAGCGCGTTTTCCGCACTGGCGATCTGCTGGATCAATGCTGCGCGGGCGGCTTCGCTATTGGCGACCGCAACCCGTTGTTGTGCGAGCGCGAGCATGGATTCAGAGCCGAGATCGAGCCTCGTCTGGACAATCTCCTGCAACTCCCGGGCGATCTGCAGATTGTCATCGGCAATGGCCAGACGCTCACGCAGATTGAGCAGGGTGAAATAGCCGGTGGCGACATCGCCCATGACCAGCAGTGACAAGGCATCTTCGTTAAACGTGGTCGCCTCATACTGCGCCTGTGCCGCCTCGACCCTGGCCTGATTGGCACCGAACAGGTCGAGTTCATAGGCGATGCCCAGACCGGCGTTCAGGCTGGTTGCCTGATCCGAACCGCCATCGGCAAAATCGGTATAGGAACGGTTGCCACCGCCTGAAACATCGACCCGTGGCAGCAGGGTGGCTCCGGCTATTTTCAGGCTGGCCCGTGCCTGCTCGATCCGCTGGATACCGGCCAGCAGGTCGGTGTTGTTGGCCAGCGCCGCCTGCATCAGGCCGTCCAGTTCTTCGCTGCCGAACGAGGTCCACCAGTCATAGGCGATATCCGCAGCACCCGGCTGATCCTGTTGCTGGCTCCATGTTGCCGGTGCCGCGATATCGGGACGGTTGTAATCGGGGGTGAGCGAGCAGGCGGACAGGAACAGGGCCGCGACTGGCAGAACGAGATGGTTTCTCACAGGCTCACTCCGAACTCAGCGCGACGACGGGATCAAGGCGCGCTGCCTTGCGCGCTGGCAGGTATCCGAACAACAGGCCGGTACAGACGGCACAGCCGAAGGCGAGCAGCGGTGGTCCCATCGAGAAGGCGATGTTCATGCCGAACAGGGACAACGCCCCGGCGGCACTGAAGCCGATGGCGACACCGAGCAGGCCGCCGATGGTGCAGACCACCCCGGCCTCGGTATTGAACTGGATCATGATGTCACGTCGCCGGGCACCGGTGGCCATGCGGATGCCGATTTCGCGCGTGCGCTCGACCACGCTGACCAGCATGATGTTCATGACACCGATACCGCCGACCAGCAGCGAGATCGCCGCGACCGCACCGAGCAGGATGGTCAGGGTATTCTGGGTCTCGGTTGCCATCTCGAGGAATGATGTTGAGCTGCGTACCGAGAAATCCTCCTCACCATGGCGCGATGCCAGCAGGTTGGTAATCGCTGTCTGGGTCTGCTCGATCTCGTCGACATTATCGACCTTGATGTTCATCGTGCTCAGATAGTTCGAGCCGAACAGGCGCACCAGCGAGGTGGTGTAGGGTACCCAGATGGTATCGTCCTGATCCCGGCCCCAGGGGGTCGCCCCTTTGGCCTTCATGATGCCGATCACCTCGAACGGGATATTGCCGATCAGGATGTATTGTCCGAGCGGGTTCTCATAGGGGAAGAAGTTCTCGACCACCGTGGCTCCGAGCACCGCAACGGCGGCGTAACTGTTCACATCGGCTTCGGTGAAAAATGAGCCCTGTACCGCCGGCCAGTCACGCGCTTCCGGGAAATAGGCACCGACGCCGGAGATGCCAACGGCGGCATCGACATTGCCGTAACGCACGGTCTTGGAACCGCTGCGCTCGGGCACGACATAGCTGATATTGTCGATATTGGCGGCGATGGCGCGGGCATCTTCGGGCAGTAGCGTCGCCACATCCCCGGATGAGCGCATTCCCGGCATGCCAGGGCGGATGTTCAGCAGGTTGGTGCCCATGGCGCTGATCTGGTCGAGCACGTTCTGTTTGCTGCCATTGCCAACCGCCAGCATGGTGATGACCGCGGCCACACCGATCACGATGCCGAGCAGGGTCAGCGCGGTGCGGAACATGTTGACGTGCAGTGCCCTGAGCGCGGTTCGCACTGCTTCCTCGGTATCCGAGATCAGCCGTACGCTCTCGCCATTGCGTTTGGTTTCCGGCAGCACGGCAGCGGGATTGTCCTGTGCTGTCTCTCCATCATCGGACAGTATCCGCCCGTCCTGTATGCGGATCACGCGCCGGGCATGGGCGGCGACCGCTTCCTCGTGGGTGATGACAATCACCGTGCGCCCCTGTCGGTTCAGGCCCTTCAGGATCTGCATCACGTCTTCACTGCTCTTGCTGTCGAGCGCGCCGGTCGGTTCATCGGCGAGGATGACCGGTGGGTCATTCATCAGTGCCCGGGCAATCGCCACCCGCTGCTGCTGGCCACCAGAGAGCTGGTTCGGGCGATGATCGCCGCGCTCCCCCAGCCCGAGGTCGCCGAGCAGTTTGCGCGCGCGGCTCTGGCGCACGGTCTTCGCCAGACCGGCATACATCGCCGGTATCTCAACATTCTCTTCCGCCGTGGCGGTGCCGAGCAGGTTATAGCGCTGAAAAATGAAACCGAAGGTTTCCCGCCGCAGGTTCGCCAGTGCATCCGGCCCCAGCTTGCTGACCTCCCGGCCGAGCACCTTGTATGTGCCCTCAGTGGGGCGGTCGAGACAGCCGAGAATATTCATCAGGGTCGATTTGCCGGAGCCTGACTGCCCCATGATCGCAACGAATTCGCCGGGATGGATCGACAGGCTGACATCATCCAGCGCCTTCACCACGGTTTCGCCGCTGGTAAAGTGACGCGACAGATGGGTGATGTCGATCAGTGGTTCGGTGCTCATATCCGGGCCATCCCGCCACGCCGGAAGCCGCCTTGCCCCTGTGCTGCGGCTGATGATGCACTCCCCAGCAGGACCGTATCGCCCACGTCGAGGCCGGATGCCACAGCAGCTTGCTGGCGATCGGAGACGCTGACGATAATCGTCTGCAGGCCCTTGCCCTTGATCTCTATCTCATAGGCGAGGCCATCATCGGTATCGGCATCCGGCACCCGTCGCCGCAATGCCGAAACCGGCACCAGCGGTGCATCAACCGCCTGTGCAACGATGAAGAAGACCTGTGTGGTCATGCCGGTCATCAGCACCCGGTCGCGGTTCGGTACGTCGATAAGCACGCTGTACAGCACCACATCATTCTCGGTTTCCGGTGTCGGCAGGATCTGGCGTACTGTGCCATGCCATTCACGGGTGCCCGACCCAAGGGTGGTGAAATAGGAGTCCATGCCGGGCTGCAGCTTCATCACATCGGCCTCGGCAACCTGTGCCTTGACGGTCATGGTGTCGAGATCGGCGATCTGTACAATAGTCGGCGTGGTTTGATTGGCATTGATGGTCTGGCCTTCCTCGACCGCCTTGTCGACCACGGTACCGGCCATCGGGGCATAAATCTTGGTATAGCTGAGATTGGTCTCGTCACCTTCAAGCGTCGATTGCTGTTCCTCGATCTGTGCCGCAAGCGACAACAGACCGGCGCGCGCCACCTCAAGCGTAGTTTCGGCGTCCTGATAGGTTTCCTCACTGACGGCCCTTGCACTTAACAGCTTCCTGTAGCGCTCGAGTTTCTGCCGCGCCTGTTTGACGAGGGCTTGCTGCTCCAGTTGCTGTGCCTGCAAGGCTTTCAGCCGGGCCTGATCTTCCTTGACCCGTGCGTCATAAACATCGGGATCGATCTCGGCGATCAGATCGTTTTCGCTGACCGTATCGCCGATGTCGAAATGCATTTTCTCGACCAGCCCGGAAATCTGGGCGCCGACATCGACATATTCCTTGGGCTCAAGCGTACCCTGCGCCGTCACCACAGACTGAATTGTCCCGCGGGTGACCATGACCTCTGCTGCCGCGGTGTTTTCCTGTGCATTGCCTGCACGATACATATCGGCAAACAGCCAGATACCTGCCGCAATCAGGATGCAGGCCAGCGCAACTTTCAGGAACAGCTTCATACCAACAGGGTCCGCGTAAGATCAGGGGCTATCGAGCAATATCAATCTGATATACGCATTCAGGCAAACAACCCTGCGATTTTTTTCTTATTGCTCCCAGCAACATGCCAACAGGGAAGCTGAAAATTATGGTGACTGGTCTGGTAGCACTTTTTGCCAAGCCCAGGGGGAAGGCTCCCTCACTCAACCAGATCCCAGTGAGGGTGGGGGCCGAAGCGGGTGATCATGAAATCGGTGAACAGGCGTATCTTGGCCGAGAGGTGGCGGTTGGGCAGGTAGACCACGGACAGCATCAGCTGTATCGGCTTCCAGTCATGCATGACCGTGACCAGTCGCCCGGCCTGTAACTCCTCGCCGACAATGAAGGTTGGCAGCAGGGTTATGCCCAGATCATGAAGGGCCGCATCGCGCAGGGCCTCGCCATTGTTGCTGGCGAAAATCACCTTGGGGCGCACTTGTACTTCCCGGTTGTCCGGTCCGGTCAGTCGCCATGGCCTAGTCGCCGGGCGCAGACCATAATCGAGGCAGGGAAGCCGTTTCAGGTCGTCGGGCTGTTGCGGCTGGCCATGTTTGGCGAGAAAGGCCGGTGAGGCACAGAGCACCCGTTTGGCCTCGCAAATCCGGAAATCAACCAGATGGGCATCTTCCTGCGGTTGGCCGATGCGGACGACCAGATCATAGCCCTCCTCGGCGAGATCGACGAAACGGTCGCTCAGATCGAGGTCAATCTCGAGTTCCGGGTGCCGACTCATGAACTCGGCCACCGCCTTGCTCAGATGCTGCATGCCGAAACTCAGGGGCGCGGAGATGCGCAAGGTGCCGCTGGCCTCGGTATGATCGGCGCGAACCTCCTGTTCCGCCTCTTCCAGAAACCCGAGGATTGTCTTGGCCCGCTGATAGAAGGCCGTACCGGTGGCGGTTGGTGAGACATGTCGGGTGGTGCGGTTCAACAGCTGGGCGCCGAGCTCGTCTTCCAGCGCCAGAACCAGTCGGTTGATACCCGAGCGGGACATGCCCATGGCCCGGGCAGCTGCCGCAAAACCTTCCTCTTCTACAACTGTCACAAAGGTCTGCAGGGCCGCGAATTTATCCATGTTAATTGTCCTTAAAAAATGGACGATATGTGCATTATTTATGGAATTGTCGATTTAATCAACCTGAACGATATTTCTCCCAGACGCAGCAAACGGCTGCACAACAAGGCGCGGCAAGGGAGCTGCGCATCAAGGAGAAATACGATGAAAATTCTTCGTCCGGCAGAACAGCGTGGCAAGGCCAATTTCGGCTGGCTCGACAGCCGTCACAGCTTTTCCTTCGGCCATTATTACGATCCCAACCATATGGGCTTCGGCCCGTTGCGGGTCATCAACGAGGACAAGGTCAGCCCCGGCGCCGGCTTTGACACCCATGGTCACCGCGACATGGAGATTCTCTCCTACGTCATTGACGGCGCGCTTGAGCACAAGGATTCAATCGGCACCGGTTCGGTGATCCGTCCGGGTGACCTGCAACGCATGTCCGCAGGCAGCGGCATCCGGCACAGCGAGTACAACCACTCCAAGAATGATCCGGTTCACTTCCTGCAAATCTGGATCGTACCGGAAGCCGAAGGCATCACCCCGAGCTATGAGCAGAAGGCGTTTCCCGATGCCGAACGGCGCGGAACCTTGCGCCTGCTGGCATCCCGTGACGGTCGGGAAGGATCGGTCACGATCCATCGCGATGCCGATCTCTATGGCAGCCTGCTGAAAAGCGGTGAGGGGGCGTCCCTGAAGCTGCGCCCGAACCGGACCGCATGGGTGCAACTGGTTCGCGGCAATGTCACCGCCAATGGCGAGGCTCTCAGAGCCGGAGACGGCCTTGGGCTGGTTGATGAGCCCTCAATCGACCTTGTCGCCGATGATGACGCGGAAATCCTCGTCTTCGATCTCGCGGCCTGACCACGACCTACCCAATCACTCAACCCGCTGAATTAAAGGAGAAAACAATGTCCAAATCCAAACTCGAGCAACTGTCCCCGGCCAACAGCCAGATCATTTTTATTGATCATCAGCCGCAGATGGCATTCGGCGTCCAGTCGATTGATCGTCAGGTGCTGAAGAACAATACGGTCGGTCTCGCCAAGGCGGCGAAGGTATTCAATGTGCCGACCACCATCACCACGGTGGAGACCGAAAGCTTCTCCGGCCACACCTATCCCGAACTGCTGGCGGTGTTTCCGGAGAACCCGATACTTGAGCGCACCTCCATGAACTCATGGGATGACCAGAAGGTACGCGATTCACTGGCCAAGGCCGGGCGCAAGAAGATCATCGTCTCCGGCCTCTGGACCGAGGTTTGTAACAACACCTTTGCCTTCGGGGCGATGCTTGAGGGTGACTATGAAATCTACATGGTTGCCGATGCCTCCGGCGGCACCAGCAAGGAAGCCCATGATTATGCCATGCAGCGGATGATCCAGGCTGGTGTGGTGCCGGTGACCTGGCAACAGGTGTTGCTCGAATGGCAGCGCGACTGGGCGCATCGCGAGACCTATGACGCGGTCATCGACATCGTGAAGGAGCATTCCGGCGCTTACGGCATGGGGGTCGATTACGCCTATACCATGGTTCACAAGGCACCCGAGCGGGTTGCACACGGTGAGGTTCTGGACCCGGTTCCAGCGAAATAGACCGGCCACTGCAACCGACCAACTGCAACCGATATATGCACGCTGCCCATGGTCATCCGGCGATGGGCAGCTGCTTTCCCCAACAAGGAGAGACCGATGAGCATCCGTCGCCGCAGCGTCATGACCGGGCTGGCCGCAACCGGCACTGCCCTTGCCCTTCCCAATATTGTCTGGAGCCAAACCATGTCCGGAAAGCCTGACACCATCCTCTATAATGGCCGCATCACAACGCTTGACCCCGAAAACCCGGAGGCGCAGGCAGTTGCGATTGCCGATGGTCGCATTCTGGCAACCGGCACCAATGACGAGATCATGCGGCTCGGCAATGCCAAGCGTAAGGTCGATCTCAACGGTCGCCGGGTTATTCCCGGCCTGAACGACAGCCATACGCACCTGATCCGCGGTGGGCTCAACTACAATATGGAATTGCGCTGGGAGAATGTGCCGTCACTGGCGGATGCCCTGCGGATGCTGAAGGAACAGGCCGACCGGACACCGGCCCCGCAATGGGTTCGGGTCATCGGCGGCTGGTCGGAGTTCCAGTTTGCCGAACGACGCATGCCGACACTGGCTGAAATCAACAAGGCTGCCCCGGACACGCCGGTTTTCATCCTGCATCTCTATGGTCACGCCCTGTTGAACAAGGCAGCGTTGGATGTTCTCGGCTTTGACAGCAAGACGCCGAACCCGCCGGGTGGCGTCATCGAGAAGGACGGCAACGGCAAGCCGACCGGCCTGCTGGTCGCCAAGCCATCGGCGCTGATCCTCTATTCCACACTGGCGCGGGGGCCGAAGCTGCCGCTGCAGGACCAGATCAATTCGACCCGCCACTATATGCGTGAGATGAACCGTCTGGGGATCACCTCGATCATTGATGCCGGTGGCGGTGGGCAGAACTTCCCGGATGATTATGACGTGATCCGGAAACTGGACGATGATGACCAGTTGACGGTGCGAATTGCCTATAATCTGTTTGCGCAGAAGGCCGGTGCGGAACTTGATGATTACGAGCGCTGGATTGCCATGACCGAGCCGGGTGCCGGATCGGACATGCTGCGCATGAACGGGGCCGGGGAGAACCTCACCTGGTCAGCGGCGGATTTCGAAAACTTCCTTGAGCCGCGTCCCGATCTGGCCCCAACGATGGAAAGCGAGCTGGAACCGATTGTCGAGTTGCTGGCAACCAACAAATGGCCGTTCCGCATCCATGCAACCTATAACGAGACGATAGATCGCTTCCTGACCGTTTTCGAGCGGGTCAATGGTCGCCAGCCCTTTGAAAGTCGCTTCATCATTGACCATGCCGAGACGGTGACGCCGCAGAATATCGAGCGCATCAAGGCGCTGGGTGGTGGCATCGCAATCCAGCACCGCATGGCGTTTCAGGGAGAGTACTTCGTCGATCGTTACGGTGCACAGGCGGCGGAACTGACCCCGCCGATTACCACCATGCTCGGCATGGATGTGCCGGTCGGTGGCGGTACCGATGCAACGCGGGTTGCGAGTTACGATCCGTGGGTTGGGCTGTACTGGCTGACCACCGGCAAGACCCTTGGCGGGTTGTCGCTCTACAATGACAACAACGTGCTGTCTCGGGAGGAAGCCTTGCGGATCTGGACCCATGGCTCGGCATGGTTCTCTGGTGAGGATGACGTCAAGGGCACGCTGAAACCCGGCATGTATGCCGATCTGGCCGTCCTGTCCGATGACTTCATGAGCATTGAGCCGGAAGCCATCCGCGGCATCACATCGGTGCTGACCATGGTTGGGGGCCGGATCGTGTTCGGTGATCGCGAGTTTGACAAGCTATCGCCAGCCTTGCCACCGGCCTCGCCATCATGGTCGCCGGTTCTGCATGAACCGTCACCGGCACAACGTACAGCGCATACGCACAACAGCTTGCAGATGGCGAGTGCCTGCGGCTGTTCCTCGGCCTGTAATCTCCATGGCCATGATCACGGTATCGCATGGACCAATCCCCTGCCGGTTGCCGACCAGAAAAGCTTCTGGGGTGCGCTTGGCTGCTCCTGTTTCGCGGTTTGAGTACAGAGGATTTTGGATCATGACTGCGACCTCATCGGAGACCGGTGCACTGGCACCGTTACGGGAACCCGCCTTTGCCGCCCTGTGGGTTGCAACCGTGATCTCGAATGTCGGCACATGGATGCATGATGTCGGGGCGGCCTGGCTGATGACCGAACTGGCTCCATCCCCGGCGATTGTCTCGCTCGTGCAGGCTGCCACCACATTGCCGATCTTTCTGTTCGCCGTGCTGGCGGGTGCTCTCGCCGATATCTGCGATCGCCGACGGCTGCTGATCGTGGTCAATATACTGATGGCCTCTACGGTTGCCGTCTTTACCGCACTGGTCGCGGTCGAGATGGTGACGCCGGTGACGCTGCTGGCCTTTACCTTTCTGCTCGGCACCGGTGCGGCCTTCATGGCACCGGCCTGGCAGGCGATTGTGCCAACGCTGGTCAGGCGCGAGACGCTGTCCGCCGCCGTATCCCTGAACTCGGTCGGCATCAATATCAGCCGGGCCATCGGTCCGGCGCTTGCCGGTCTTCTGATCGTGTCCGTGGGTGTTGCCGCACCCTTCGCGCTCAACTTTATCTCCACGCTCGGCATTATCGCGGTGCTGGTCTGGTGGCGACCGGCACAGGCCGAACAAAGTACATTACCGACCGAGCACATCCTCGGTGCCATGTGGACCGGTCTGCGCTTTGCCAGACATAGTTCTGAGCTGGGACACACATTGGTACGGGCTGTGGGCTTCTTCCTGTTCGCCAGCGCGTATTGGACCATGCTGCCGCTGATCGCGCGTGAGGTGCTGCAGGGCGGTGCTCAACTCTATGGTCTGCTGATGGGCAGTGTCGGGGCCGGGGCCGTGCTGGGTGCCGTCATCATGCCGAAACTGCGGCAGAAGCTGGGACCGGACTGGATGGTGGCGCTGGGGACGATCGGGACGGCACTGGTGCTGGTTGTCTTTGCCGTTGTGCCGAACCAGATTGCTGCCCTGATCGCGGCGGCCTGTGCCGGGGCCAGCTGGATTGCCGTGCTCTCGACGCTCAATGTATCGGCGCAGGTGGCCTTGCCGAACTGGGTTCGCGCCCGTGGTCTGTCGATTTTCCTGATGGTGTTCTTCGGTACCATGGCAGCGGGCAGCATCATCTGGGGCCAGCTTGCCGGTATCGCCGGTATTCCGGTCAGTATGCTGATTGCAGCCGCCGGTCTGGTGCTGGCAATACCGCTCACATGGCGCTTCAAACTGGGCAGCGGTGCCGAAATCGACTTCACACCGTCAATGCATTGGCCAGCCCCACCGGTGGAACTCGATCAGGCGGATTACAAACGCTCCGTGACGATCACCGTGCAGTACCGGGTCGCGCCGGATAACCGGCAGGCGTTCCTCAACCTCATGCAGCAACTGAAACGGGTCAGGCAACGCCATGGCGGCTATGGCTGGCAGATACTGCAGGAACCCGGTCAGGCAGATATGGTCACCGAAATCTGGTCGGAAAGATCATGGGCCGAACATCTGCGTCACCATGAGCGCGTCTCGGTAACGGACAAAGAGCTTCAGGACCGGATTGCCGCCTTGCTGAGCGATGGCGCAAAGCCTGTCGTGACCCACCTGATGCCTGCCATACTTTGATCGCGGGCACCCAGGTTTTCGATTATGCGCGCTCAACCCAGCCGCCGCCGAGCGCTTTGTCATGAGGAAGCCTGTGGTTCGCCATACCTATGACAGCGTCGCCTGTTACCGGGCCAAATGTGAGGCGGCCGGGGTGCACCCTGACGACATCAAACAGCTTGCTGATCTCGCCATTGAGAAACTAATTCGCGGCAATCACTCGGTTGCCATGATCGCCGAGATGCTGGGCTATTCGGAAACCCGCGCTTTTACCCGCGCTTTCAAGCAATGGACCGGCATGAGTCCCGTCCATTATCGCGATCATTTCCAAACCCAGTTCTACCGCAAGGGTAGTACCAAAAGAAGCTAGCTGATTTGTTTCAAGGTATTGGCAACAAGGTTGTCGTTGCAATTAACCATGTTTTTCCATTTTTTGAATAAAATGCCTTTATGCCGAGGTTAATATAGCGGTCGGAGTGGTGATTTCATTTCTGGCGTTGCTGCATCATTTTTGTTACCCGTGCCCGAACACCTGTGTATGGTGTTGACTATATTTTTTACGCCAATCAGAGGGGCTTTATGTGGCGTATCTATGAATGCCTGACGATCGATCACGATCCATGGCTGCTGTTGATTGCTGTCTTCGTTTGTGTTTTGGGAAGTTTTGCCAGCATGCACACCGCAATTCGGGCGCGTGTGGGGACACAACCTGTGTTGTGGACATCGCTGGCGGCAGTTTCCTGCGGTCTGACAGTCTGGAGCACCCACTTCATTGCCATGCTGGCATTCAGGACCGAGGTACCGATCAGCTTTGATCTTGCGCTGACTGTCCTGTCGGCGCTGATCGGCATTGTCGGGTTTGGCATCGGCCTGTTTGTGATCCGTTACCATCGTGACAGGCCATCGCTGTTTGCTGCCGGGGCTACGGTCGGTATCAGTATTTCATGCCTGCATTACATCGGTATGTCCGGTGTCACGATCCCAGGCACTATCAGCTTTGACATGAATTATGTGGCTGCCTCGATCATTGCTGCGATTATTCTCGGCGGTCTGACTTTCTCTGCAAGTTTCTGCCTTCGTGCTGCGCCGCGCATATTGGAGGCATCCATTGGTCTGATCCTCACCACCGTGGCGTTGCACTTCACCGGCATGGCAGCGGTCTCCATACAGATGGGGCTGTACCCGGACAATTTCAGTGACGGTGTTTCCCGTGATCTGCTGATTGCAGCGGTCGCTGTTGCCTCCTTATCAGTAATCCTGATTGGTGCCTGTGCGCTACTGGTCGACAATCGGGTGGCCAAACGCCTGGCTGAAGAGGCGAGGCGGTTCCGAACCCTGTCGGACAGTGCTTTCGAGGGCGTTGCGATCTTCAAGGGCCAGCAGGTTGTTGACTGCAACAAGCGGCTGGAGGATTTGCTGCAGACGGATCGCGATAAAATTCTGACCACGCCGATCCTTGACTGGGTTGTACTGGAGAGCCGGGCACGGGCCATGCGCCTGTTCACCGATATGACCTTTGATGATGTTGAACAGGTCAATATCATGTCTGCCCGGGGCCGGAATATTGTTGCGGAGATTCAGGTCCGACCGATCATGCTGGCAAATGATGAGGCAGCGCTGGTTCTGGTTGTCCGGGACGTGACGGCCCAGCGCCAATCCGAGAAGCAGATCGAGTATCTTGCCTATCATGATCAACTGACCGGCCTGCCGAACCAGCGCATGTTTGATACGCTGGCGGCGAAATCCATGGCCACTGCGGACCGACATGGGCAGAAATTTGCCCTGATGATGCTAGATCTTGATGGCTTCAAGGCGGTCAATGATGTGCGCGGACACAAGGCCGGGGATCAGGTCCTGCAGCGCGTCGGCCAGTTGCTGCAGGGGGTCATTCGCAATGAAGATGTGGTGGCGCGCCGCAGCGGTGATGAGTTCGTCATATTGCAGGCGGCCGCAGGACAGCCGGAACAGGCCGATGCCCTTGCCAGCCGTATTCTTCAGGCCTTTGACGAGCCGCTTCACCTTGAGGATGGGGACGAGCAGGTCACTGCGTCTATCGGTATCGCCATCTATCCCGATGATGGTGACAATCTTGATGTCCTCATGCGCAATGCCGATACCGCGATGTATGAGGCAAAGAAAGATGGCAAGGCGACCTCCCGGTTCTTCAAGGCCAAGATGGACGAGGATGCCCGCTATCGCCGACAGGTGGAAAGCCAGTTGAAACAGGCGCTGGCCAATAACCAGCTGGAGTTGCATTTCCAGCCGCTGATCAATTCCAAAACCGGGCGTGTGATGTCGTTTGAAGCACTGGTTCGGTGGGAGGATCCGATTTTCGGTCGGATGTCGCCCGGTGAGTTCATTCCGATCGCTGAGCAGACCGGTTTGATTATCCCGCTTGGTGACTGGGCGCTGGAAGAGGCCTGCCGTGTACTGACCACACTGCCTGATGACATACGGGTGGCGGTCAACCTGTCGCCGGTGCAGTTCCGGCGTCCGGGGCTGAAGGACCGGGTGGTTGAACTGCTAGATAAATACGGGCTGTCCGGTTCACGGCTTGAGCTTGAGGTGACTGAAAGCCTGCTGATCGAGGATACCGACAGTGTGTGCCAGACCCTGTCAGCGTTGAAGGAGCTGGGCGTCGGCATCTCGATGGATGATTTCGGCACCGGATTCTCGTCACTGAGCTATCTGCGCAGCTTCCCGTTCGACAAGCTCAAGATTGACCGCGTGTTCATTCAGGACATGCAAACCGGCGAGAAGGGGCACTCCATTGTCGCCGCCATCACGGCACTGGCCAAAAACCTCGGCATGCAGGTGGTTGCCGAAGGGGTTGAGGAGGCGGAACAGGCGCTGGCACTGGATCAGCTTGATTGCGATCTGCTGCAGGGCTTCCTCTATGCTCGACCGATGGCCAGCAACGATATCTCTGGCTTCCTGTCAACGCACCATGCCGGTGCCGAGAGACAGGTGCTCGTATCGGCAGCTGAATAAAGCAAGCCTGTCAGCCTCTCGCCTGATTGCCCGCCAATGTGTCTCTGCTATTTTGATGTTTTTCGGCATGCAAGTTTTGTTGTTTTAATATGCTTTGTGTATGGGCTGTGAAAGCTGCGCAATCTGCTTTATGTCTTTGCCCTCAATAAATATTTAGGTTTGCGGTTGCAGATTTTTATCCAGACTAAATAGGGGGTGATATGAAGGATAGGACAGAAATTGAATATGGTAGGTATAAAATTATTGCTGGGACATTGAATGGAAATATTAAAGCAGTCGCTTTGTTTGGAAAATCAAAAATTGATGAGGCGCAAGGACAAAGTATCGATTCAGTCATAGTAAAAATAAAAGAAATTTTAGATCGCATTGAGAGAGAACGTGCATCTCAACGAAGGGCGCCTCACATTGGTACAGTTGAGGAATATAAAGAGGCTATAGAACATATTTCGATGAGTTCAGCTGAAAGGCTTATGATAACAAGTCATGCCATTTCTGTTGATCGGAAGATGACTGCTGCAGAATTGGCAAAGGCAGGAGAATATGATTCTTACAGTACGGCGAATAGTATATACGGAACTTTGGCAAAGAAGATAGGTAACTGGATAGGTCTTGCAGCTAAAGATTCTGAGATACGCTCAAATGATGTAACTTTTACTTTCTACCTTGCTGAGGGGGAGTATAATGATGCTGATAATTGGGTGTGGATAATGCACCCAGAAGTGCATGAGGCCTTGTCGCTTCTCAATATGGTTTGATGCGAGTTACAGCAGATGGTGGAAAGCCAGTTGAAACAGGCGCTGCGCAATAACATGCAGTCAGTGGTCGATCTTTCGCTGGCGCAATTCCAATGTCTGGACTGAATAAACGCACCTAGTCTCTCGCCTGATTGCTTCTGTAGCGTAGCTGTTCGATCAGTAATGCGAATGCCGGGGAATGCTGTCTGCGGCTTGGATAGTAGAGATGATAGCCGGAGAAGGGCGGGCACCAGTCTTCGAGTACCCGTACCAGCTTTCCGTTGGCGATATGTGGCAGGGCCATGTCTTCCATCACATAGGCAAGGCCCAGACCATCAATCGCGGCATGCAGGATGATGCGGATATCGTTTGAGGACAGTTGCCCGGCAACGCGGACATTCAGCTCGCGCGCTTCCTGTTCCAGCTCCCAGGGATATGGGCCGCCGCGTGTTGGCAGCCAGAGATTGATACAGTTGTGATCGGTCAGATCATGGGGCGATACCGGTGGTTTGCGCCCAGAGAAATACGCCGGTGATCCGACCACGGCCATGCGCAATTCCGGACCGATCGGGACCGCTATCATGTCCTGCGCTACCTGTTCGCCCAGCCGGACACCGGCATCAAAGCGTTCGCTGACAATATCGACCAGGCGCTGATCGGTCATGAGTTCAACCCGGAGATCGGGATATTGCGGTAGCAGCTTTCGCAGCGCTGGCAAGAGCACGGTTTCACTCGCGTGCCAGCCGCTGGTGATGCGTATTGTGCCAGCCGGTTTTTCCCGCAATTCGCTCAGGGATGTAAGGTTGTTTTCGATCTCATCAAAGGCGGGGCGGAGTGTTTTCAGCAAGCGCTCGCCCGCTTCCGTCGGCGCAACACTGCGTGTGGTTCGGGATAACAGACGCACGCCGAGGCGGCTCTCCAGTCTGCGAATGGTATGGCTCAGTGTGGATTGGGACGTCTCAAGTCTGGCGGCGGCGCGGGTAAAGCTGCATTCCTCCGCTACCACCATAAATGCCATGAGATCGCCAAGTTGGTCGCGCCGCATTTATGAATCTCCGATATAGGAATAATCGGATTTTGCCAGATAAAATGAATAAGTCACTTCCTATATATTCAAAGCAATCAAGGTCATTGATTGTCGGCGGTTCAGACCGGACCCCGGTGTCTTCCATAATTGAAAATCGAAAGAACCCTGCCATGAAAACCATCGGTTATGCGGCCCGGAGTGCCGAAGCAGCACTTGCTCCATTCTCCTTTGAGCGGCGGGAGCCACGCGGCAATGATGTGGTGATGGAAATTCTCTACTGCGGCGTCTGTCATTCCGATCTGCATTCTGCCCGGAACGATTGGGGCTGGACCACTTACCCGAATGTGCCGGGACACGAGATTGTCGGGCGTGTGCTCGAAGTCGGCCCGGATGTGCAGAAATACAAGCCGGGCGACCATGTGGCTGTCGGCTGTATGGTCGATAGCTGTCAGCATTGTGACCAGTGTCATGCGGGTGAGGAGCAATTCTGCCGTGAGGGCATGACCCAGACCTACAACTCTCCCGACCGCATTGATGGCAGCCTGACCTATGGCGGTTATGCCAAGCATCTGGTTGTGCGGGAGGAGTTTGTCCTGAAGGTGCCGGACAGCCTTGATCTGGCGAAGGTGGCACCGCTGCTTTGTGCCGGCATTACCACCTATTCCCCTCTCAGAACATGGAATGTCGGGCCGGGCAGCCGGGTCGGGGTGATCGGTATGGGTGGTCTCGGCCATATGGCGATCAAGCTGGCCGCAGCGATGGGCGCCCATGTCACCGTCATCTCGCGCTCACTGGCTAAACAGCCGGATGCGATTGAGCTCGGTGCCGATGCGTTTCTTGTCTCGGCCGATGAGGAGGCCATGGGCAAGGCTGCTTATGGTTTTGATCTGATCATCGACACCATTCCGGTCAAGCATGATGTCACCCCATATCTGTCGCTGCTCGATGTTGATGGCACACTCTGCCTTGTCGGTCAGGTCGGGCCGATGGAGGAACTGGTGACCGTGCCGATGATCCTCGGGCGCCGTCGGGTTGCCGGGTCGGTCATCGGCGGTATCCGCGAGACGCAGGAGGTACTCGATTTCTGTGGTCGCATGAACATCCTGCCGGAATGCGAGATGATCAGAATGGACGAGATCAACGAGGCATTTGAACGGATGGAACGCTCAGACGTCCGTTATCGCTTTGTCATCGACATGGCTTCACTGCAAGCCGAAGCGGCCTGAAGGTATCGACTTGCCAATAAAAACATCTGACAAGGGAGAAAAGCGGCATGCAGATCAAACGCAATGGAACGGTTCCGTCAACCGTTGGTCCGGCGGAATATTTCACCGGACAGGTACGGATTGACTATCCGTTCAGCACCGAGGCACCTGCGCGTACCGGTGGTGCCACGGTAACATTTGAACCGGGTGCGAGAACCGCCTGGCATACCCATCCGTTTGGCCAGACATTGCTGGTCACCTCGGGTGAGGGATGGGTGCAACGTGACGGCGAGCCGAAACAAACCATCCGGCCCGGCGACATCGTCTGGTTCGAGCCGGGCGAGCGGCACTGGCATGGCGCAACCCACAAAACGGCCATGACCCATATCGCCATCGCAGAGCTGCAGAACGGCTCACCCGTCGACTGGCTGGAGCATGTCTCGGACGAGGATTACCTCGCCTGATGGTAGGATATGGGAGAGCATCATGAAGTCGTGTTTCTCTCAACCGGTCAAAAGCTTGCTTGCACTGCAAAAAAACAGGAATGGGCAAGCATTTTAGAGAAGCGGATATTGTAAATGTGCATACAATCTGCCTAAACTGCTGATATCTGGAATCCTACACTCGTAGGTTGGCTGTTTCTGTGTTGGAATCAGCCTCTTGGCGTGTGCCCGATAGTCGAAGCAGTGGAGCATGATGCGCAATCCTCATCCTCTCAGCAGCAGCCAGCTTGTCGCCGGTATCGAGACCCTGATCAATGCCGGGCAGTATGATGCCGCGATCCGGCGCCTCAAGCTGCTGCTCCATGACCATACCGATGACGCCCGGCTGCACCATATCGCCGGTGTCGCCCAACTGAGGGCGGGCAGGGCGGCCAAGGCGATTACCTATTTCCGCAAGGCGGTCCGTTTGCAGCCCGGTCGCGGCGAGTATCTGTTCCATCTCGGTGAGGCGGCCCGTGTCGGCGGCCAGTATCGCCTCGCGCTTGATGCCTATGACAAAGCGATCAAGGCGGGGGAGAGTGTCTATGCCGTGAAGATACGTCTCGGGGACACCTGTGAGCGAATGGGGCGGCTCGATCAGGCACTGGATCATTTCGAGCAGGCACTTGCGACCCTGCCATCGGATACCGCACTGGCGGTGCGGATTGCCAATCTGTTGAACCGGCTCGACCGGCGGGATGAGGCGATTGCCCTGTTGTCCCGCATTGTCCGCTGTAATCCCAATGGCGCGGCTTACAACAACCTTGGCATCATGCTGCGGGATGTGGGCGAGATTACCGAGGCGCTCGACGCGCTCGCCAAGGCATGTGAACTCGCCCCGGACGCTGCGGAGTATCTCTGCAATCTGGCAAGGGTACAGCAGGATGCCTTGCTCTATGACGATGCCGCCGCCAGTCTGCATCGCGCGGTTGATCTGGCGCCGACGGAGCCGCGCGCCCTGATCGCGCTCGCCACGCTGGAGGAGCGGCGCAATAACCTCACCATCGCCCTTCGCGATCCGCGCGATGTGGTGCTGAGCTGCTGGATGCAGAATTTCCGCCTGAACGAGGCAATGGTCCAGTTCCTCGATATCGAGCGCACGGCGGCGGCCTATGCCGCGGTCATGTCATTCTGGCGTGACCACCGCGATCTGCTCGACGGGCGCTATATCGAATATCGCTATGAGGATCTGGTGGATGATTTTGATACCACCCTGAAACGGTTGGTGGCGTTTGTCGGTCTGCCCTGGGATGACGGAGTTTTGGGCTTTGGCAAGACCGCTGCCGGGCATGTCATCAGCACGCCCTCGGCCCGCGATGTCAGTGGCGGGCAGATATATCGCCGTGCCCGTGGCCGCTGGCACCGGTATCGCGTGTTGCTGGAGCCGGTCCTGCCGGTTCTGGCCCCGTGCCTTGAGGCATTCGGTTACGACGACTGACAGAATTCATGAGCAACAAAAAAGGCCCGGACTAAGTATCCGGGCCTCTTCTTATGGGACGTTCTCGGGATCAGGCCGGTTCGCCTGTGGCGGCATCGGGGGGTGATGCTGCATCCGTATGCTTTGCTTTCCGGTCGGTGAAGAGCTGCTCGATCGCGCGCAAGATCACATAGAAGACCGGGGTGAAGAGCAGCCCGAACAGGGTCACGCCGAGCATGCCGGAGAATACCGAGACCCCGAGTGCATGGCGCATTTCCGCCCCGGCACCGGTGGCGAGTGCCAGTGGCACAACGCCGAGGATGAAGGCGAGGGAGGTCATGACAATCGGGCGCAATCGGGTTCGGGCCGCATGGACGGCGGCATCCCACCGGTTCATGCCTTCCTGCTCGGCCTGACGGGCGAACTCGACGATCAGAATGGCGTTCTTCGAGGCCAGTGCCACGAGCACGACAAAGCCGATCTGGACCAGAATGTTGTTGTCCAGCCCCTCGATCCGCACACCGGTGATGGCTGACAGCAGGACCATGGGCACGATCAGGATGACCGCTGCCGGCAGGGCCCAGCTCTCATATTGTGCGGCCAGCACGAGGAAGACAAAGAGAACGGCGAAGCCAAAGACAATGGCAGCGGTATCCTCGGTATTCTTCTCCTGATAGCTGAGTTCGGTCCATTCGTAGGAGATGCCTTCGGGCAATACCCGCTCGGCGATTGCCTCCATCTTGGCGAGGCCCTCTGCGGATGAGACGCCGGGCATGGTCAGTCCCTGAACCGCTGCTGCCGGATAGAGATTGTAACGCGGCTGACGCAGCGGTCCGGTGGCATCGTGGAAGGTGGCAACCGCACCGAGCGGCACCATGGCACCGTCATCGGAACGGGTGCGCAGCCGGGCTACGTCCTCTGCTGACTGGCGGAACGGGGCATCTGCCTGGGCAATCACCCGATAGGTGCGACCGAACAGGTTGAAGTCATTGACATAGGCCGAGCCGAGATAGACCTCGAGCGCGTCATTGACCGCCGCCACCGGAACATTGAGCATCTCTGCCCGTTCCCGGTCGATTTCCGCCCAGAGACGTGGGGTGCCGGTCGAGTATTGCGAGAACACGGCAACCAGCCCTGGATCGGCATTGGCCTCGGCTGACAGCGCGCGGGCGGCCTGTTCGAGCACGAGCGGGCCGACATCGCCGGTATCCTGCAGCATGATCTTGAAGCCACCACCGGTACCGATACCGCGGACAGGCGGCGGGGTGATGATGAAGATGGCGGCATCACTGATCATGGCCATGCGTTGACGGGCCTCTGCCAGCACCGCATTCGGATCGACACCCTCTGCCTCACGGTCCTTGAAATCCGTAACCGTGAAGAAGATGACGCCGGTATTGGATTCCGTGGTGAAGGCGGCACCGTTCAGGCCGGTGAAGACTGCCGCATGGGCGACGCCGTGAATATCCAGTATCTCGCTGGTGGCATGACGGATTACCGCATCGGTACGCTCAAGTGACGCGCCTGGTGGCAGTTGCACAACGGTAATGTAATAGCCCTGATCCTGCTCGGGGATGAACCCGCCGGGCACTTTCGAGAACTGGAAGTTGGTTGCAACCAGCAGGGCGGCAAACAGCGCCAGCATGATAAGCGGCATGCGGATGAGTTTTGTTGTTGCCCAGGCATAGCCACCAGAGGCGCGCTCAAATCCACGATTGAACTTGGACAATGCCCAGACAATCGGACGCATCAGCAGACCATGCTTGTGCTCATCCGAATGCGGCTTCAGCAGCATGGCGGCCAGCGATGGTGACAGGGTGAGGGACACCAGCAGCGAGATGGCCGTGGCAGCTGTAATCGTCACCGCAAACTGGCGGTAGAACTGGCCGGAAATGCCGGAGACGGCGGCGGTTGGTATAAACACGGCAGCCAGCACCAGCGAGGTGGCAATCAGGGCGCCGGAAACCTCATTCATCGTTTGCTTGGCCGCATCACGCGGGGCGAGGCCGTCACGGATATGCTTCTCGATCCCCTCCACAACGATGATCGCGTCATCAACCACGATACCGACGGCCAGCACGAGACCGAACATGGACAGGCTGTTGATTGAATAGCCCATCGCCGACATGAGAGCGAACGTGCCGATCAGCGAGACCGGAATGGCCAGAATAGGAGTGATCGCTGCCCGCCATGTACCGAGGAACAACAGCACCACGGCAACCACCAGCAGGACGGCTTCCAGCATGGTGTGCACGACAGCGTCGATTGAGGCCTCGATGAACTCGGTCGGGTTGTAGATCACGTCATAGGCAAGGCCCTGTGGGAAGTCCTGTGACAGCTCTTCCATCAGTGCCAGCACTTCCTCGGCGGTTTGCAGCGCATTGGTGCCGGGCCGCTGGTTGACGGTCATGGCAACGGCGCTGCTCTTGTCGAGATAGGCGCGGGTTGTGTAATTGGCGGCACCCAGTTCAACACGGGCGATGTCGCGCAGACGGACGATACGACCGTCCTCGCCACGCTTGACGATGACACGCTCGAAGGCATCAGGCTCGACAAGGCGGCCCGTGGTCTGGATCGACAACTCGAAGGCAGCGGCTTCCGGGGTTGGCTGCTGGTTGAGCTGACCGGAGGCAACCTGCACGTTCTGTGCCCGCAGCGCGGTCAGAACCTCGCCCGGCGTCATGTCGAGCGCGGCGATCCGTTCAGGGTCGAGCCAGATACGCATGGAGTATTCACGGCCACCGAACAGGCCGACCTGGCCCACGCCATCAAGACGGGTGAGCTGGTCACGCACGCGTTCTGCGGCACTGGTTATATAGAGGTCATCGCGGCTGCCATCGGGGGAGAACATATGCACCACCAGCAACAGGTCGGGCGATGCCTTCTGAGTGACCACACCGAGGCGGCGGACCGGTTCGGGCAGGCGTGGCTCGGCGATCGAGACACGGTTCTGCACCAGCACCTGCGCCGCATCCAGATCGGTGCCGAGGTCAAAGGTAACGGTAATGGTCAGGTTGCCGTCGCCGGTTGCCTGGCTGGAGAGATAGAGCATCCCTTCGACACCATTGATCTGCTGCTCCAGCGGGGTTGCCACTGTTTCAGCAATGGTTTCAGCCGAGGCACCGGGATACTGGGCCGTTACCTGTACGGTTGGCGGCGCCACTTCGGGGTATTGGGCAATCGGCAGGGTGAAATAGGCCAGCGCACCGACAATGGTCAGGAAGGCCGAGATCACGATCGCGAAGATCGGACGATCAATAAAAAACTGGGAGAACTTCATCTGTCATTCCTCACCGTCGGGCCGTCACCCATAAGGGTGATGGCGGATGTCGGGCGTAATTGCTGTTGCCGGGTCGCCAGTCAGCGACCAGTCAGAGACCGTTAGCGGTCACTCAGCGGTTGCCAGCTCAAAGCTGTCGAGAGCGGTTTTGTTGGGGGTGATCGTCATGCCTTCGCCGATCATGTGCAGGGATGAGACGATGACCTGATCGCCTGCCTCGAGCCCTTTTTCGATGATGCGCAGACCATCCTCACGGCCACCGAGGGTTACCCGTCGGCGATGAACCACACCCTCTGCATCTGCTACCCAGACGAATTTCAGCGTCTGGTCGGAACCAACGGCCTGTTCGGGGATCAGGACGGTTGGCGCATTCTCGGCAATGGCGAGACGCAGACGCCCGAACATGCCGGGGGCCAGTACCTCGTCACCATTTATGAAGACCGCCCGACCACGGATCGTGCCGGTGGCCCGATCAATCCGGTTATCAATGAAGTCGATGGTGCCGGGATGGGCAAAACTGTCTTCGTCAATCAGACGCACGGCAACCGGAATCCGGCTGTCCTTGTCCCGCAGGCCGGTGGCAATGGTGCCGCGAACATATTCCAGATACTGCTGTTCGCTGGCATCAAAGACGAAGTGGATCGGGTCCAGTGAGACGATGGTTGTCAGTACTTCCGAATTTGCACCGGCGGCAATCAGGTTGCCGACATTGACGGCATCATCGGAAATCCGGCCGGTTACCGGCGCCTTGATCTCGGTGAATTCAAGATTGAGTCTGGCGCTGTCTACAGCAGCCTTGGCGGCAGCAATGCTCGCGCGGGCGGCCTGTGCTTCCTGTATCGCCTGATCGAGGACGGATTGGCTCACATGACCATTCTCACGCAGCTGACGTTGGCGCTTCAGCTCGGTTTCGGCGAGATAGGCAGCGGCCCGTACTTCCTCCAGCCGCGCTTCGGCACCGGCGAGGGTGGCCTCAAACGGGCGTGGGTCGATGGTGAACAGCAGGTCGCCTTTTTGTACGATCTGGCCGGGGGTGAAATGGACGGCATCAATCTGGCCCTCGACGCGGGCGCGGATGGCAACCTCGTCGACTGCCTCGAACCGGCCGGTAAATTCCTGCCAATGGGTGACGGGACGGCTTTCCGCGACAATCACGTTGACCGTTGGCGGGGCTGCTTCACCCGTTGTCGGGGCAGCGGTGGCGGTTTCGGCAAAGGGCTGTAGACCAAGGAAATCGGTTGCATAAAGCAACCCGGCGGTAAGCACGGCAGCCAGACTGACCCCTGTGAGAAGCTTTTTGCGATTGGTCATGATACTAGTTCCCTTGTTGAGAGCAGCCATGGGGAAGCTGTTCTCTGAATTGAAAAACACAGAGCGACGGCACCGGAATTACTTACCGGCGGTTGCAACGACACATTGTTGTTATTTTTTTGGGAGCGCGATTTCCTCAGCTTTAATATACAGTATTAAGCCGGGATCAATAGAGCACTTCCTACAAAATGATTGCCTGATTCTCTAAACGGCTGACTGCTGGATCGCACCTTCCTGCTGTTTCAGCAGGCTGATATCGCGCCCGGCGGGTTGCCGAACATGCGGGCATACTCACGGCTGAACTGTGAGGGGCTTTCATACCCGACTGTATAGGCGGTACTGGCAGCGTCCATTTCATTGGCGATCATCAGGTTGCGTGCTTTGATCAGTCGCAGTGACTTCTGATATTGCAACGGCGTCATACGCGTGACCGACTTGAAATGGGCATGGAATGACGAGACGCTCATGCCCACGGTTTCTGCTAATTCCTCTACCGGAATTGTCTTGTTTAGGTTGGTCTTGATCCGCTGAATAGCAGAGGCGATCCGTTGAATATGGCTGTCTTGCAGCACTATTTGACTAACGCAACTGCCATATTCACTACGTAGCAGGTAATAAAACAGCTCGCGGATAATACCGGGAGCCAGTGATGGTATGTCTTCCGGTTCATCAAGCAGTTTCAGCAATCGAATTGCAGCATCACCCATTTTCTCGCTGGTATCACCGATGATAACACCACGCCCGGATGATGAATTGCTGTTACTGATCGTCTTGCCGGTTTCTACCAGCAGTTCGGATAGTACCTGACGATCAATATCCAGTTTCATAGCCAGATAGGGATCGTCCTTTGTGGCATTCTCGATCTTGCCGACACAGGGCAGGTCGACTGACAAAAGAATGAATTTCCCGGGACCATATTCATACTTATGGTCATCAACCCATAAGTCCTTTTGCCCGGCAGCAATAATACCGATTGCCGGATCGTACATGGTTGGCACGCCGGTCGTGCACTGGCATGACCGAAACAGCACCAATCCGGGAATTTCTGTCTCATTCACCGCATCATCATCAGAGAACCTGTCCACCAAGGTTCTGAACTCTTTCAATTGCTCATTATTCATCTTGATCCACTACCCCTGGATAAAAGTTGGATAAGATGTAGGGAAATTATCTCCTGATGCATTGCCTGATTGTGCCAATTGTAGGATCAGGCAATCATCTTGGAGGTTTGTACACTCGGATACAAGTGTCTTTCGCTGCCTTGCTATGGCGCGATCAGGCCGCGCATCATGGCTTCGGCAACCGCATGGGTCTTGTTGAAAACCCGGAGCTTGGTCATGGCGGATTTCATGTAGGAATCCGTTGAATGCGTGGTGATGCCGATGATGTTTGCCGTCTCTGCCGCCGATTTCCCGCGAGCGGCCCAGAGCAGGCATTCTTGCTCCCGGTCACTGAGCACTACCGGTTGGACTGTCTCTGCCTGTGGCAGGCTGCGGAAACCGGTCACCTTGCGATGATAGAGTTGGGCACCCAGTTGCAATTCGATCGGCAGATCGGATGCCCGGAACCCCTCTGACGGTTTTCCCGACCAGTACAGGCTGACGAAGCTCGATATCCGGTTGTTGTTGGCATCAATGCTGTGTGCCGGGAGAATGCAGCCATCCTCAAAGCCGTAATCATAGGCAAGCTCGAGGACGCGTCGGGCATGGTTTTTGCGACCACGTTTATAATTGCGGGCTTCCTGAAACTCAAAACAGTCATACCAGGTGAAAGGCTGGGTGCTGGTCAGGGCGCGTCGCACGACCGGATCGAAGCTGAGGAACCGGGCACCGTTATAATCGCTGACAAAATCATCGCGGACCGTTGAGATGAAATAGGGCAGCGGCTCGTCCTGATCGGGAACCCGGCGCAGATCCACATAGGAATGTGCGCCGAAACCATATGATAAAGAGAACTGATCGAATGCCCGGTGTGCCGATGCAATATCTGTTGCCGCTTCAATACGCTCGAGCCACACATGGTGCATGAGTGTATCTCCCCCTTATTGATCCCCGTGTCGTTCAGACGTGGTGTCATTCAGACGGGCAGTATCATTCGCAACATTTTTTCGGCTATCAAGTGCAACGCGATTAAAGAATGCGCCTGTGTGCAAGTTCATGACAGCATTCGTAAAATCAAGACTTATCTCGATCCGGAACTGCTGATTTCTGATGCCTTCTCTATTGGGCTGAATACCCGTTGCATGGAACTTTACCGGACACATCTCCGTTATTAAGACAGGAATAATCAACGGAGAAAAACCATGCGCTTGTTTGCACTTATTGTCGGATTTGTCGTTCTGGCTGTTGTTGCCGCGATGGCTGTTGGTCTGGTTGATTTCAGAGTGACACAAGAGGGTGAGTTGCCAACCGTCCGGGTCTACGGCGGTCAGTTGCCCGAGATTGATGTGGATATCGCCGATATCGAGTTGGGCTCACAGCAGGCCGCTATCGAGGTCCCTGATGTTGACGTCAATTCACGTGAGGTCGAGGTAACCGTACCAACGATTGATGCCGAAGATGCCGATGCATCTGATGAACCAGCCGATCGTCAGTAACGCGATATGACGGCATTGGCGATCCGGTGGGAGATCCGCCGGATCGCTTTTGTTTATCCAACTTTCGGGACAGTACGATGGCAAACGGGGAAATCACGGGTATTATTGAAGAGTTGCAGCAGAAGACCGAGGGCGACAAGGTCACGGTTGAAGCGATTATCGACAGGCTCAGCGGTCGTTCCTACGGCCCGTTCATTCTGGTGCCGGCAACGCTTCAGGCAAGCCCGGTCGGTGGCATTCCCGGCATGCCGGTCATCATGGGCCTGCTGCTTACCCTGTTCAGCATTCAGATGCTGTTCACCAGCGGTAAGCCTTGGATGCCCAAACGGCTGCGCAAACAGACGATTGATCATCAAACTCTGGCAGCTTCACTACGCAAAGCCAATAAGGTTCTGGGTTACGTTGAACCATTCCTTACGGCGAGACTGTCATGGATAATTCATCGGCCGGGCATCTATTTTGTCTCCATACTCGCTATTCTGTTGAGTATTTCAATTATCCCTATGGGGCTTGTTCCGTTTGCAGCATTTCTGCCTGCCTTTGGGCTGGTTCTGCTCGGTCTTGGCCTGACCGCAAATGACGGACTTGTTGTCCTTGTGTCTGCCTGCTTTGCCATCGGCACGGGTTATTGGCTCTATACCAGCTTTGCCTGATTGATATGTTTGGAATTGAAGAGTGGCCGCTTTCCTGGTTGATCGCGGGTGTGATTATTTTGACATTGGTTATCGGGTCTGTCGGTACCCGGATAACGCGAATGGCAGACCGACTGGCCGATCAGACCGGGTTGGGTGAGGCGCTGTTTGGTGGCATTTTTCTGGGGGCCACGACGTCCTTGTCCGGTCTTGTGACGTCAACCACGGCAGCCATGAACGGGCTGCCAGACCTCGCCGTATCAAATGCTATTGGTGGTATTGCTGCGCAGACAGTGTTTCTGGTGGCAGCCGATTTTGCCTATAAACGGGCCAATCTCGAGCACGCCGTTGCCTCGCCGACAATATTGGTGCAGTCGACCTTGCTGCTGTTCTTGCTGGCCTTGCCGCTTACAGCTGCCTTGCTACCTGAGGTTAGCCTGTTCGAAATCCATCCGGTAACGCCGCTGATCCTGTTCGTCTATCTCTGGGGAACCGGCATGGCGAATTCCGTTCGGGAAAATCCGCCATGGGTGCCTCGGGAAACCCGCGAGACGGACCGGGATGAACCGGATAAGGCAGACAGCCGTGCCGGACTGTCATTCCGGCTGGCGGGTTCATTCGCCCTCATGGCCGTGTTGCTGGGTACATCCGGCTGGGGCATGGCCATGCTCGCCGGTGAAATTGCCGATGATACCGGACTGGATCAGGCCATTCTGGGGGTGATGCTGACCTCGGTAATTACCTCGCTGCCCGAGTTGATCACCACGGTCGCTGCCGTGCGGCAGGGGGCGGCAACACTGGCTGTAGGCGGTATCGTTGGTGGCAATACTTTCGATGCGCTGTTTCTGGTCGCCAGCGATATCGGGTATCGGGACGGCTCCATTGTCCATGCCGTCGACCAATCGACGCTGTTTCTCTTCGCCTGGTCGATCCTGATGACTATTGTGCTGTTGCTGGGGTTGATCAAGCGACAGGAATCCGGTCCGGCAGGGCTGGGCTGGGAGACCGTCGCACTCGGTGTGATCTATGTCAGCGGCGTGATTGTTCAGTTCTATTGAATAGTAAGGTTTCAGGGCTGTTTATTGTGCGCTGCAACCGTGCGTAATGAAATGTTCATACACAAACTTCTAACAACTTTCTACGCATACAATTATCCCTGAGTACCGGACATAACGCTATGTCGGCACGTTAGGGAACCATGATGCTTAACATCGATACCAAGGTCGAGTTGCCGCCAGAACTGGTTCTGCCGGGTCTGCGGTCTGTGGCCTTTGTCGAGTATCGCCTGAGTAACCCCGATCGTCATCGTCAGCCGCTGCTGGACAAACGCGGATGGCAATCCATTGCCACCAGCCCGCGCGGCGATGAGCTGATCGGACGGCCGGATATAGCGGAAACAGATATCGATACGGCGGAGCCTGCGGTGCTGCTGTCATCACTGTCCGGTGACGCCAATCCGCATCCGGGCATCCGGTCGGTTGGTATCTGGATCGATGATATTGACGCTGCCACAGAAGCAGCATGGGAAATGGATGCTGCCGATGTGTTTGATGGCGGGCCGGTCGGCCTCCTTGAACTCAGAATTCCGGCGCTGCGCTGGGCGGACAACAGGTTCTATTACTTCATGGCCGTCGGGGACGGCTATCAGCCACTCGTTACAGCACTCGCGACATCAGGGCTCTCATGATGTTTGCGGATGCCACCAGAAATACATCTGAAGGATTTCGAGCATGAAACTCGACACCAGTGACAATCGTCCGGAAACCATCGGCATCGTCGGCTCCGGCTTTTCCGGCGTTTGTACAGCGCTCCACATGCTGCGCAATGCCGTTGAGAACCCGCCGGCCAAGCCGATCAAGATCACCATGTTCGAGAAGGCCGGGCAGCGATTTGCCGGCGGTATCGCTTATGGCATGGCTGGTAATGAGCACTTTACCAACATTCCGGCACGCATGCTCTCCCCCTATGCTGACAAGCCGGGTGATCTGGTTGATTGGCTAAAGGGGCGTGCTGAGAAGAACTGGCGCACCGATAGTGGCGATCGGATTGCTGAAGCGCTCCAGGGAAATTACTCCGAACACACTCTGGTGCCGCGCCGGTTGTATCAGGTGTATTTGCTCGACCGTCTGCGCACGGCGGTAAAAGAGGCGAGACAGGCCGATGTTGCGGATGTGAATGTTATCTACGGCGATGTGCGCCGCATCACCCCGACCCGTGATGGCCGGGCACAGGTTGCCGTCAAGCAGGAGGGCGATCTGTTTTCCAAACGGTACAGCTTTGACCACGCCATCAAGGCTACCGGCCACTTGCAGCCTCGTGAGGCACCTTTCCTAAGGAAAATGGACCAGCGTGCCCGCGCCAATCGGTGCGTTGAGGACCTTTGGGAAGGCAAAGAGAAGATCAATGACTTTATTCGCGATCCACGGGTCAAGACGCTCGGTGTTCTGGGTACAGGTCTGAGTGCCTTTGATGTTGTGCTCAGCGCCAAGAAACAGGGCTACTTCGACCGCCCGGATGCCAAGATGGTGCTGATGTCGCGCAATGGCCTGACCCATGCCCGTATGGACCGGACCGATATTCCGATGCCGAAGATCACCTTCAATGACCTGCCACCAACCCCGACTACGGTCGGTCAGGTGCCCGGCTATGTGCGGGAGGTTTTTGACAAGTACCGGGAGCAGGGTTTTGAGGACTGGACCATTGTTGCCTCAATGCGTCCGCTGGTGCCGCAACTGATCAAGGAAAGCGGTATTCCGACCCAGCAACTCGCGGACCTGTTGCAGAAAAACTCAAGCCTGGTCGGCACCATGTCTATCGGTGTCGGCGCACAGGTGCACAGCCAGGTTCAGGAACTGGTCGATCGCGGGCAGGTGGAGATTGTTCCGGCCAGCATTCACGGTGTGCATCAGAACGCTGATGGCAAGCTGGAGGTCAAACTGACCCGCCGCGGACAGGATGCTGCCGAGCAGATCAAAATTGATGGTCTGGTCGCGGCACTTGGACCGGCCAATGATTATGCCAAGGCCGATGGCAAACTGGCCCGCAACATGCGCCGCAATGGCGTATTGCTGCCTGATCCGGAAACTGGTGTTGGCATTGAGGTTGATGAACAGCGCCGGGTTGTCGACAGCAAGGGACGGACAATCTCCTCGATTTCCGCGATCGGTCCGATGACGGCCGGTGACGCCATGACCGAGGAGGGCAAGTTTGGCCCGGCCGGTCAGAATATCCCCGGTATCCGCGACCATGCCAAGATTCTGGCGGAAAGCCTTGTGCCCGGTCCGGCACCGGCAGTTGAGAATGTTGCCTCACCGCTCAATGACTGGCGCAACAAACGACGTACCGGAAAACCGGCCAACAATCAGGGGCCGGACATCTTCCGTCGCCTTGGCGGGCTCTGATAGCAGAAGATCAAGTCAGGGATGGCGGTAACGCATCCCTGATGATGGTCGCGCTCTTCTTGAGGGCAGCGGCTTCCGCCTGATCGAGCCGCAACGGGATGGTCTCCAAAATACCGTCACGGCCAATCACCCGGGGCAGGGATAGTGGAACATCAGTGATGCCTGCAATCTCCGGCGTGACCATTGAGACGCTCAGGATGGCATGTTCATCCTCGATGATCGCGCGGCAGATGCGGGCAACGCCGGCGCCGATGCCGTAATAGGTCGATCCCTTGCCCTCGATGATCTTGTACGCGGCACGCCGCACATCATTATCAATCCGGTCCCGGCTTGCCTTATCCAGCGGTTTGCCGATCTGGTCCGCATAATCGGCCACCGGCACGCTCCCGGCGATGGCGTTTGACCAGACCAGAACCTCGCTGTCGCCATGTTCACCCATGACATAGGCATGGACCGATTGCGGTGCCAGCTCCAGATGGTCACCGAGCAGGCTGCGGAACCGTGCGGTATCCAGAATGGTACCGGAGCCGATCACCCGCTCCGGGGCGAGGCCGGAGAGTTTTTGCGCCACATAGGTCATGATATCGACCGGGTTGGTGGCGATCAGCAGGATCGCATCTGTCGTGACTGCATTCAGCCGGGTGATAATGTCTTCAAAAACCGCGACATTGCGGTCGAGCAGTTGCAGGCGGGTTTCGCCAGGCTTCTGGTTTACCCCGGCGGTAAGGACAACAATGGCGGCACCTGCAAGATCTTCGTAACTGCCGTGACTGATCCTGATCGGTGATCCGAACGGTACGGCATGGGCAATGTCCTGTGCCTGTGCCGCTGCCAGCTTGCTGTTGTGATCAACCAAAACAAGGTGCGAGCCGATTCCGCGGATTGCCATTGCAAAGGCCGCAGCACTACCAACCATACCTGTTCCAATGATGCCTATCTTCATGGGGGATTACTCACTTATGTAAAATGGTGCCCTGATACTGCGCAGCAGTTCGTTGTCAGCGAAAATGGCCGTTCTTGCTTGGCCTTGATGGACGACTGTGATTGTCTTTGCATCAGAAACTAATGCCTTGGGCCGCATATGGTAAGGATGCCGTGACATGTCCGATATATCTGTTGAAGCGCCGGTTGTCGAAACCGCACCGGTAATGCGCCATCCTCGCAGCCTGCGTCTGATCCATTGGGGCACGGCGATTGTCATGGCATGGATGCTGGCGAGCGGCATCGGCTTCTGGCTGCTCGGTTTCAACGGATTGAAGGACATGCTCGGCGGCGATGTGACCGGGATGATCTACAAATATCACAAGACCTTTGGCGTTATTGTGCTCGCACTGGTGCTGCTCCGCGTGGTGGTGAAGTTCACCCGGCCGCGGCCTGTGCCGCTCGATGACCTGCCGAAGGCCCAGCACCTGATTGGCATGGCCGTGCATGTCGCGCTTTACGCCCTGCTGTTCGCGGTGCCGATCATCGGCTGGCTGGCGACAGCGGCGGGCGGTTATCCGGTGCAGTTTTTCGAGACCAACCTGCCGGGCCTGATCGGCAGGGACAAGGAGCTGTCGGGATTGCTGTTCACCTTGCACTTGTGCGGTGGGCTGGCTTTTGTATTGTTGATTGGCATGCATATCGGGGCTGCACTGTTCCACCGCTTTATCAAACGTGATGGGGTATTCGGGCGTATCAGCCTGCCGTAGCCACAGCGCCTGTCTGACCGTTATTCAAGCAGAGGAAGCTTATGCTGTTACGCAACAAACAGAAGCTGCAATTTTCCATTCTGGTTTTTTGTAACGGCCGCTGGACGACCCATACCAACCTGACCGACAAGGATCTGGCGATCAAACGCGCGCGTGAGATGGCCAAGACGGATCGCTCCGCCGAGGCGATCCGCGTTATGCAGTACCAGAACAATATCCGCGGCGGACGGATCGAAACCGAACTGCTCCATATCGACCGGCCCGAGGCACATCAGAGCCAGGCCTATCAGGTCGGCTTTGTCGAGGCGGTTGATGTCTGCAACTCAATCGATGATTTCTTCAAGCTGGATGCCCGCCGGGCGACCGAGGCGCTGCTGCGGCCCTATCTCGGTGCGCAATCCCTGACAGCAACCGAGTTTCTGCATATCTCCGGTTATCAGCGCGAGATTGATCGTTATGGCACCCTGATCGAGTCCGGCATCTATCGGGTTGCCCGCCTGCAGGGACCGAAACTGGGTATGGAGATCAAGGAGCGTCAGGAAGCACTCTTTGAGTATGCCGAGACGATCCAGAAGAATGCCCGAACCTTTGCCAAATCCCGTGACAAGCTGCCCAAGCTTGAGGAACAGGATTTCGTCAAAGTCCAGTGGGCGCTCGACGGCAAGGTGGAGCCGGATCAGATTGATTTCTACCTGACTGCTATTGTCTGCCAGCATCTGACGACCTATCGCGCGATGATGGACAAGCTGGAAGAGGTGGTGCTCAAACTGGCCGCGACCAATGATAAGGGCATGGCCATCCTCGACCGTATCTTTGCCGATGCCATCTTCTCGCCTGGTGTTCTGCGCGATCTGGTCGGGCCACAGGTATCGCTGCTGGCACAGGTCGAGCTGACAATCGAGATCATGACCGGTCAGTATCGTGGCAAGACGCCGTTTGGCGGGCAGTGTCTGGCGCTGGTCAGCGAATTGATGAGCCACGGCAAATGTCCCGAGACCGCCGCTGCCTTCCGCTATCACCTGATCCGCTCGCTGGCCAGTGACACCCCGTTTGACCGTCGGGAGAACGAGCCGCGCCTTGAACTCGGCAAACTCGAACAGATTGCCCTGCAGCTCAAGACCATGGCGATCCTGCAACCGGACATGCCGGCAATCCACGAAGCAATCGAGCGCCGTCGCCGCCGTTTGCACAACGATATGTAGGCTAATTTTATTTCCCGATAGCGGGAAATGCTCGACCCTTTCACCTCGCTCAGGTTACACAACCGGTAATAAGTATCCGCGTAAAGGATACATAATATCAGGGAGTGACGGTCATGGGCGATAAGGTGGTATCCCCTTCCGAAGCGGCTGCGCTGGTGCGTAGCGGCGATACAATCTGCACATCCGGCTTTGTTGGCATCGGCGTGCCGGAAGAGCTGTTGCAGGCGCTGGAACAGCGTTTTCTCGACACCAAGGAACCGCGCGACCTGACGTTGATCTTTGCCGCCGGGCAGGGTGATGGCAAGGATCGCGGCCTCAACCGCCTCGGCCATGACGGTTTGCTCAAGCGGGTGATCGGTGGTCATTGGGGGCTGATCCCGAAGATCGGTGAACTGGCACTCGAAGACCGGATCGAGGGCTATAACCTGCCGCAGGGCGTTATCTCCCATATGTTTCGCGACATTGCCGCCGGACGTCCGGGTGTGATCACCCGTGTCGGTCTTGGCACCTTTGTCGATCCACGGCTTGAGGGCGGCAAGATCAATGATGTCTCCACCGATGATCTGGTTCAACTGATCACCCTGAACGGTGAGGAGCAGTTGTTCTATCCGTGCCAGCCGATACAGGTGGCGCTGTTGCGCGGCACCACGGCGGATGAGGCAGGCAACCTGACCCTCGAACGGGAAGCGCTGGTGCTCGACAATCTCGCCATGGCCATGGCGGCACGCAATTCAGGCGGTGTGGTGATCGCGCAGGTCGAGCGTGTGGTTGCCCGTGGATCGCTCAACCCGCGTGATGTAATCGTCCCGGCAGCGCTGGTTGATGCAGTGGTAATCGCCAATCCGGAAAACCACGCCCAGACCTTTGCCACCGACTACTCCCCCTACTTCTCCGGTGAGGCGCGGGCACCGGCCAGCGGCCAGCAGCCGATGCCGCTGTCTGATCGCAAGGTGATCGCCCGGCGCTGTGCACTTGAGCTGCCGGTCAACGGCGTGGTCAATCTCGGTATCGGCATGCCGGAAGGCGTTGCCGCTGTAGCGGCGGAAGAGCGCTTGATCGAGCATGTCACCCTGACTGCCGAGCCGGGCATCATCGGTGGCAGCCCGGCCAGTGGCCTTGATTTCGGCGCGGCGACCAATACCGATGCGGTGATCCCGCAAAGCTCACAATTCGACTTCTATGATGGCGGTGGTCTCGATATGGCCTGCCTCGGTATGGCGCAGGTGGACAAGGCGGGCAACGTCAATGTCAGCCGCTTCGGCGGTCGTCTCGCCGGGGCCGGTGGCTTTATCAATATCTCGCAAAATGCCCGCAAGGTGGTCTTTGCCGGAACATTCCGTGCCGGTGGTCTCGACATCAATATCGGTGACGGTCGCCTCGATATCCTGAAAGAGGGCCGCTCACCGAAATTCATCGATCAGGTGGAGCAGGTGACCTTCAGCGGTGAGCAGGCAGTGCGCCTCGGCACGCCGGTAATCTATGTCACCGAGCGGGCGGTATTCGAGCTGACGGATCAGGGGTTGGCGCTGATCGAGGTTGCGCCCGGCATTGATGTGGAGCGCGATGTGGTCAACCAGATGGGTTTCAAGCCACTGATTGGCGAGGTACGGGAAATGGACCCTGCTATCTTTGATATTGCCTCGATCAATCTTGCCCAACGCCTGATGGAGCTGACCCTCGACGACCGTATTGCCGTTGATACCGATGCCCGGCGGCTGTTCCTGAATTTTCAGGGCATGCGGGTGCGCAACATGGCCGATGTTAAGGCGATTGGTGATGAGGTCACCCGAAAATGCTCACCACTCGATTACCGGGTGGATGTGATCGTCAATTATTCGGGTTTCCAGCTCGACAGCGATATTGCCGATGCCTATGGCGCGATGGTCAAGGAGATGGAGGACCGCTTCTATACCAAGGTCAGCCGTTACACGACTTCCGCGTTCATGAAGTTGAAGCTGGGGCAGACCCTGCGCCGTGATGTGGCCCCGCACATCTTCGAGACCAGTGATGAGGCGCAGGCTTTTCTGAGCCAGAAGCACTAGTTCTGAAACGCAACTGGCGCACCCGGTAAACCGAGCGCGCCAGTCTGTTTATTATCCGTAATGTGTCAGATCAGCCCATACCGAACTTCTTGCGCGGCGCATGCTGTCCATCCCGGTTTGCCGGTTTCAGTTGACGCTTGATCAGGCTGCTGATGTCTATGTCGTCCTGTGCTGCATCCGGACGAATGCCTGCGAGACTGTACATGCGATCGGCGCGCATGGCTGGTGGTGATGGTGGCGGCAACATGCCCTTGATCTCATCATAGCCGGGCATCTTGCTGACTTTGCCATAACCGGAAACGGTCGGCGCATTGCGACGCCAGTCAGCGGCAACCCGCTTGATGTCTTCAACTGTCACGGCATCAAGCTTGGCTTTCAGTTCATCCATTGGCACGACACGACCTTCGCGCAGCACGTCCTTGCCAACGCTTTCGCGGCGATCTTCCATGGCTTCCTGGGCACCGGCGAGGCTGGTCATCAGGCGTTTGCGCACCTTGTCGAGTTCGGCCTGGGTGGCATCTTCCGACAGGCGGGTGATTTCACGGGTCATGACCGGGACCATCTCGGCGAGCTGAGTTTCCTTGGTGCCGCCATAGGTATAGATCATGCCACTTTCGTCATTGCCGGTATAGGACGCCGACGTGGTGTAGACGAGGCCGCGTTTCTCACGCACTTCCTCGAACAGGCGCGATGACATGCCGCCACCGAGGATCTGTGCTGCCAGAATATGGGCATAGTAATCCGGGTGGTTACGACCGACGCTCTTCATGCCGATGGCGAAATGGGCCTGCTCGATCGGGCCTTCGGTTTTCTCGTAACCGCCGACATATTCCGGCACCTTGGCTGGCGCGGGCTTGCCTTGTGGCAGTTCGTCGAAATGTTTCTTCGCCAGCGCTACAACCTCGTCATGATCCACATTGCCGGAAACGGCGAGGACCATGTTCTCGGCGGTGTAGTTTTCCTTCACATAATCGAAGAAGGCCTGACGGGGCAGGGCGTCGATATTGGCTTCCGGGCCGAGCACAGTGCGGCCATATGGCTGGTCGGGATAGGCCTGACGCAGCAGCTGGTCGAACATCTGGCGTGTCGGGTTATCGCGGCTGCGGGCAATCTCCTGTTTGACCACTTCACGCTCGCTGTCGAGTTCGTTCTGCGGGAACTGGCTGCGCTGGACCATATCGGCCAGAACCTCGATCGACTTGCCGAGAGATTCCTTGAGACCGGTCAGGTGATAGGTGGTGATTTCCTTTGATGTATAGGCATTGACGCCGAGGCCGTCGGCTTCCAGCTCCTCGATCATGCCACGAGCGGTGCGGGTCTTGGTGCCCTTGAACATCAGGTGTTCGAGGAAGTGGGAAATGCCGTTATTCTCCGGCACCTCGTTTTTGGCACCCACACCGACATAAACGCCGGCGGACATGGTTTCCACATGGGGCACGCTGTCAGTGACAATCGTGAATCCGTTTTCGAGCACGGTAATTCTGGTGGTATCGGCTTTGGCCATGAAGGCTCTCCCCTGAGTTTAAGCAGGACCAATCCGCGCGTTATGGCGGTCTGGTCTGATGGTGATGGCAGCACACGGGGGAGAGTTCGCGGACTGCTGAATTGTGACTGGCCCGAGGGGAGAGTATCGGACGGTCGGTAATTTTGTATTGCTGGCCTGAACCAGCGCTGGCCGAATGTTACGTATTTGTGACGAAAGTTGAAAACAAGCTTCGTCATGAAACCTTGTAAGCTGGCCCAATGCCGCCTAAATCAAGGCTCAGCACCGTAACAGCGAGATGAAAAATGTCAGAAACGATCGAGAAGATTCGCAAATCCGATGAGGAATGGCAGGCGCAACTGACGCCGGAACAGTATCTGGTGACCCGCAAGCATGGCACCGAGCGTCCATTCTCCGGTGAGTACTGCATGGCCAAGCTGCCCGGTACCTATGCCTGTGTCTGTTGCGGGCTGGCGCTGTTCGACAGCAATACCAAATATGACAGCGGCACTGGCTGGCCGAGTTTCAACCAGCCGATAACGCCGGAACGGGTGACCGAGGTGCAGGATAACTCACATGGCATGACCCGTACCGAGGTGCTGTGCAGCCGCTGCGATGCGCATCTGGGGCATGTGTTTAATGACGGCCCACCACCGACCGGCAAGCGCTACTGCATGAATTCGGTATCGCTCGACCATATCCCGCCGGGCGAAGAGGCCTGATAGCCAGCTGTGACGGGTGGCTAGCGGCAGATCGGCGCGCCGATCACTTCCTGATCGGCGCTGGTTATCATCCCGCGCTTGAAATAGGTAACCCCGGATGCCCGGTCGGGATTGATACCGCCGAGGTCAAGTTGGGTCACGTCCTGACCGGCGAGTGTCTCCAGCGCCTGCCACAGGATCGCGTGCTGGGCATTATATTTGCGCCCAACCTTGCCGCTCCAGCCGATCAGATAGGTGGCGGCCATGCCGTGACGTATGAACAGGGCCCCCGCAACCGGTTTGCCGAGATATGTGGCCCGGATCAGACAGAAGTCGCCTGTTGGAACGGTCAGTTCCGCCAGCTTGAACAGCAGCGGCCCTGAAGGGCCGATATAATGCTGTTTGCGCATGGCGCTGATATGATGTGCCGCCAGCCAGTTCAGGTTGTTCGCATCCGCATCTACAGTAATCTCCAGCTTGCTGCGCTCGGCCTTGGACAGTGCAGAGCGCCAGTTCTGCCGCATGGCCTGTCGCCGTTGTGCCAGTGGAACGGTAAGGTCGAGCCAGATGGTCCGATAGCCCGCTTCCAGCCGACGAAAGCCATTATCCAGAATCAGGGTGGCTTCGGGGCTGGTCTCGGCCACCTCCGGATAAAACCGGCGGCGGTCGAACCAGCGGGGTTTGGTCAGGGCCGCGAGTTCACGGACAACGCTGCTGAATTGCTCAGGTGATGGTTGTGCGATGAAGAACGGGCCGCGCTCGATATGGATGGTTTTGGACAGGCCGCTGTGTTTCTCCTGAACCAGACAGCCACCGATTGCCGCGCCGTCCTGTTCAACGCGGTAGTAGGTCGGTAACCAGCCACGAGCGCTGGCCAGGGCCTCGGCATAAGCCCATGACTGGGTCAGGGGTAGGCGATGGATGCTGGCGGTCAGTGCCTGCCAGTCCTGTTTCGCCGGTTCTGTCAGGGCAACCAGATCGATGCTCATAATGTGCCTGCCTGATCGCTTTCGGTCGTGTCTGTCTCGGCTGCGGCAATATCCTCGACATTGCCGGTTTTATAACCAACGGAGCGCCAAAGCATGATCCCGCCCGGCAGGGAGGACAGCAGCAGGGCAAGGCCGAATGCAATGGAGATAATCAGTGCCTCGGTTTCCGCAACCCCGACCGCACCGAGCAGCAGCACGATAACCCCGTCACGCAAGCCCCAGCCCGCTAGTGAAATCGGAATGACGGTGATCAGCACCGCCAGTGACATGATGGCGAGATAGGGGCCAATCCCCACATCGACCCCGATTGCCTTACCCAGAAACCAGACTGCAACCGCATTGGCGCTATTGCTGGCAATGCCGGAGGTGCCAAGGATCACCAACAGGCGTCTGGAGCGGATCACGCGGCGCATCACCGCCAGCACACTGCCGACAATCCAGGCATTGAGTAGCCGTCCGATAATTCCCGGCAGGCGGCGGAAGCTGGCAAGTTCGGCCAGTGCTGCAATCAGCAGGGCACCGGCGATGCCGCCACCAATCACGATGATGAACAGCCAGATAACCGTCGTCTCGGTCAGGGCAAGGGCGAGGGGGATCATGCCGAGACTGGCGATGATCAACAGACAGACAATGCCGCTGTAGCGCTCGACCAGCACTGTGGACACTGCATCCTGCCAGGCAAGGCCGAGCCGTTTGGCCATCAGGATGCGATAGCCGTCACCGCCGATGGAGGAGGGCAGGCACTGATTGAAGAAGGTGCCGATAAACGCCTGCCGCATCGCCCATTTGCGCGATGCCTCATGGCCGAGGGCCTCAAGCAGTGCATGCCAGCGATAGCCGATGGCGAGGCTCTGGATCACCAGCACCAGACTGGCGGCGATCAGGGCGGGAACAAGCTGCGGCGTCAGCACACCGATCATGCGTTCGATATCAACCTGTTGCAGCAGCAGTGTCAGCAGGCCGAGCGACACGATGACCTTGAAGGCCGTCACCAGCCAGCCGGGCAGGCGGGGTAGGGTAATCCGGGGTAGTGGCAATGTTGAAAACCGCGGGGTTGGTTAGCGCTTGAGCAGCCCGGCAGCGGGGCATTTACCGTATTTGGAGGCCGGGCCCATCATCTCCAGCGCCTTGCCAAAGGTGATCGGATCGGCATTGCCGCCGGAACAGACCACAACCACGACCTTGCCCTTGATATCAAGGCGACCGCTCAGGATTGCCGCCAGTGCTGAGGCACCGCCCGGCTCAACCGTGATCTTGAAGAAGTGGAAGGCGGCAGCCATGGCGTGCAGCACTTCCTCATCGCTGACGGTAAGGCTGCCGGTCGCCAGACGCTGCAGGACCGACCATGTCAGCTCGCCCGGCGTCGCGGTCATGATGGCATCACAGATCGATCCGACCAGCTTCTCGTTCTCCTGTCGCGTGCCGGTCTCGATCGAGCGTTTCAGATCGTCAAATTCATGGGGTTCCGAGCCATAGATTTTGGTGTCCGGGCTGGTCGCTGCCATGGCCGTGGCAATACCGGCCAGCAGGCCACCGCCACCGCATGGGGCAATCAGGGCGTCTGCTTCAAGATTCAGGGCATTGAGCTGGCTGGTGACCTCAAGCCCGATCGTGCCTTGGCCCGCCATAACGTGCCAGTCATCATAGGGCTTGATCAGCACCGGGTTGCGCTCATCGATAATCCGCTGGGCAACTTCCTCGCGCTTCTCGCCATTGGGGCGGTCATAGGTGAGAACTTCCGCGCCCCAGGCAGCGGTGTTGCGCAGCTTCAGCGGCGGTACATCAACCGGCATCAGAATGGTGGCCGGTACGCCGAGCATTTTGGCAGCAGCGGCAATGCCCTGTGCATGGTTGCCGGAGGAATAGGCGATAACACCGCGTGGCCGATCCGCCGGGCTGAGCTGGGAAATGGCATTGAATGCGCCGCGAAACTTGAATGCGCCGGTCTTCTGCAGGTTTTCAGCTTTGACAAACAGGCGACCGCCCAGCATCTCGTCGAGCAACGGCACGTTCAGCAGCGGTGTATATTCCGCGATACCTTCGAGGCGATGTGCTGCCGCCCGGATGGCGGCGATCGACAGGCCAGCGGTTGCCTTGAACGGGACGGTTTCGACAGTCTCTGGGTTTGTCAGCATATACGTATTCCAGTCACTTCCCTGACCGGCCCTGTATGCGGCCGTTTATCGGGACCTGTTACGGCGGGGGATGGTCAGTAACCATCTACCTGATCAAGGAAGGTGACAATAGCCGATCTGGCAATCGGCTCCCGAAGTGTCGGCGTATGGGCGCGGTTTTCGACCGTCACTGCCGTCATTTCGGGCATGATTTCCACCATCCGGGCAAAAGTCTCCGGCGCAAGCGCATCGGAATTGGCCCCCCGGAACGCCAGCACGGGCCGCGGCTTCAGTGCCCTGAATAAGGCCCATAAATCAAAGCCGTGCTCATCCTGACCGAGGGTATCGGCAATCGCCGGATCCCAATCGATATGCAGTTGATTATCGGGTCCGGCACGGAAACTTCCTTCTGCGAGACTACGCCAATCCCGCTCTTCCTCAAAGCCGAGTTGGGGGAAAGTGGTTATCAGTTCACGCATGGCTGTGTCCCAGTCCGGGCTCGGATGATCCCGGCTGATATAGTCGATAATCCGGTCGAGCGCCTCGGCACCGAAATCCGGGCCGACATCATTGAGCACGGCTGCCTTCAGCAGGGTCGGGCTGATCACGGCAAGACCCATGGTCAGAAAGCCGCCAAGCGATGTGCCGATAAACACACAGTCATGGAGGTTGAGGGCTGCGGCCATGGCGAGAATGTCGCCCAGCATGTTGCGTGGCTCATACCGTGCCGATTTATCAGCCCGGTCCGACAGACCCCGCCCGATATAATCCGGGCAGATGACGCGATGATGGGCGCTCAATTCTGTCGCCAGATCATGATAGTCGCGGGAATTACGGGTGAGCCCGGTCAGGCAGACAACGGTGGACCGCTTTGATAGTGGATCTCCATAGTCACGCAGATACAGTCGCAGCCCGTCTGCCATGGTGATGTGGCGTTCAACAAAACCGTTCTGATCGGAATGGGCCAGCAAACTCATCAGGAACTCAGATACTTTCCAGACCGAGCAGGGCCGGCAGGTCATCCATCGAGCGGATGATCGCGTCGGGTTTGCCGGGCAGGCGCTCTATCGGCAGTTTGTTGCGGTTGATCCAGGCAACCTTGAAGCCGAAGCTGGCTGCACCGGCAGCATCCCAGCCATTTGAGGACAGGAAGCATATTGCCGCCGGGGAAACATTGAAGCGGTCACAGGCGAGTTGATAAACCCGGTAGTCGGGCTTAAAGACACCGGCATCCTCGACCGACAGGACGGCATCAAGCAGATCGGTCAGGCCCGCACCCCTGACGCCGCTCGCCAGCATGTCCGGCGAGCCATTGGAAAGGATCGCGGTCTTGAGGCCAGCCTGTTTCAGCTTGGCCAGAATCGGTTTTACATCGGGATAGGCATCAAGGGCGCGGTAGCCCTCAATCAGCTTTTCCTTCAGTGCCGGATTTTTGATACCCAACTGCTCGAAGGAATAGTCCAGCGCATCGCGCGTAACGTCCCAGAACGAGGTGTAGTGCCCGGTGAGTGAGCGCAGCCAGCTGTATTGCAGCTGTTTGGTCCGCCACAGCTCACCGAGTTTCGGGGCGAGGTCTTCACCCAGCTCCGCGCTCAGGCGATCGGTTGCCGAGACAAGATCGAAGATGGTGCCATAGGCGTCAAAAACGCAGGCCTTGGTCTGTGAGAAGTCGGGTGTCGTCATAATCGTTCAACGCAACAGGTCATGATCGATTGTGATCGGTGCCGTACCATCTGCCATTCGTGCCCGGTAGACCTGTGTTGCCTCAAGAATGCGCTGTACGTAATTGCGGGTCTCGCGGTAGGGGATGCGCTCAATCCAGTCGATCACATCAATCGCCCCTTCGCGGGGATCGCCATATTGCGCAATCCATTCGGATACCCGGGTCGGTCCGGCATTATAGGCGGCTAGCGCCAAGACATAGGAACCGTCGAACCGCTCCAGCAAGCCGGAGAGATACATGGTGCCGAGCAGGACATTGTAATCCGGGCGGGACAGCAGCCATGCCGTGCTGTGCTGACGTCCGGCCTTGCGTGCCACCTGTTGCGCGGTCGATGGCATCAGCTGCATCAGGCCGAGGGCACCGACACGGCTCTGGGCTAGCGGGTTGAAGCCGCTCTCCTGCCGGATCAGCGCGTGGATCAGTGCGGTTTCAACCGCTGGTTCGGTGCTGAATTCGAGGCGAGGGTAACCGAGTTCGGCCAACTGAAAGCCATTCTGTGCCGCGGCCTTGGCGGTAGCGATGGCCTCACTCGGACGTTTCATGGCCATAGCCAACTCGCCGATCATGCGATAATCGGCCTCGCTGGTTGCGGTCCGGCGCAGCATGGCCATGAACATAGGCACCTGCCGGTTGCCGCGTTCGCCAAGCTGGTTCAGGGCGCCGACCAGACGGGTATATTCATTCTGGCTGAAGGCAACGCGCTGGGCCCGCTCAAGCGGCTGTTCCTGTTGCAGGTCCAGATTGGCCGGAACCTTCTTGCCGGTCAGATATTGCAGGCGGTTGGCGGCAAGCTGGCCGTAATAGGTGGTCGGGTTTTCCGCTGCCAGCCCGTACCAGTTGAAGGAATCCGTGCCTTTCTGCAGTGCCTCGGCGGCACGACCGGCCCAATAGGCACCACGGGCCTTGCTGATCGGGGTCTCAACACCGGCATAGAGCTTTTCGAAATGGGTGAGGGCAAGGGCAGGGCGATTGAGGGCGCGCAGTGCGATCCAACCTGACAGCCATTCCAGATTGGCAAACTCGATGCCGCTCTCAAAAGCATGTTCGGAGGCGATCTTGTAGGCAACGCCGGGTACGCCGCCATCGAGCATTCGCCGGGCCATGATTTCCCGCTCGGCCCACCAGACCGATTGCAGGGTATCGCGGCCATCGGCGGCAAGGATCAGATCAGCAGCACCGTCATTGAATGACTTCTTGCGTCGCCAGCGGGCCCGTTCAAACAACAGGCCCGGATCATTCTGCAGCCGGGCCGGTACGCGGCTGATCGCGGCATCGACACCGGGTTGTTGCAGGGCGAGCTGGATACGTGCCGTGGCCAGCACCCGCAGATCATCGCCAGCATAGCGCAACATGCCCTCGGCGGCATCATAATGGCCGTCCCAGATCAGCCGGTCGAGCCGGGTCTCGTGATCTGCACGGGTCAGGTATTTCTTGTAATCACCGACATATTTGCGTTGTGCCGAGAGCGGCACGGGACCATCGATCCAGCGCTGACGCACGGCGGTTTTGGCCTCTGCCGTCAGGTTCTGGCGCTCCAGTGCCGCAACATAGCGCCGGGTGCCGTCGAGGGTCTGTGGCGGTGCGGCCCTGAACCAGTCGATTACCGCACGATCCGACATGCTAGCGGGCATGAACTTTTCCGCCTGCCGTTCGAGCGTGCGCTGGCCGGGCCAGTCCGGGTTATCCTTGATGAACTGGCCGATCTCGCTGAACAGATTGTCGCCTCTGGTGCTTTCGCTGAGGCGCAGCCAGTTGATCAGCTTGCGCGGAGCCGGTTCCTCGGCCTGTTGCGCCAAGCGGTAGGCCTCGTCCCATTCCTTGCGCTCGATGGCCTCGAACGCAGCCTCGTAAACGCGCTTGTCGTCGGCTGACAGTGTCGGCAGCAGATCGGTCAGGGTATCCGCAGGTGCCTCAACGGCCGATATGCGGGTGGCGGTCGGTTTGGCCGCAGGCAATGGCGGGCCGTCATAAGAGGCGATACCGGGTTTTGTTTCCGGGATCGGGGTGGCGGCACTGGTGGTAATCGGCTTCTTCGCCGGGACCGGCGGTATCTCTGCCAGTGCAATCGCGGGGATGAAGGCCATGATGCTGGCGGCAGCACCGACAAACCAGTGTTTGGAAATTGTCTTATCTGACGACTTGCGGCCCAGCGCTACGCGGCCTAATGTGCGGCCAGATTTGCCGGACAGCACCTGTTCGGTTCGAACTTGTGCAATAGAAGGCAGCACATTCATGTTTACTGGTTCCATTCCCGCTCTGATTACGCCGTTCACTGATGATAATGAGGTTGATGCCGATGGGTTCCAATCTTTCGTCGACTGGCAGATCAAGCAGGGGTCCAACGGCGTCGTGCCCTGTGGCACCACCGGTGAATCACCGACGCTCAGCCATGAGGAGCATGAGCGGGTTGTCGAGTTGTGTGTCGAAGCCACTGCGGGCCGCGTGCCGGTCATTGCCGGTGCTGGGTCAAATTCCACGACTGAAGCCATTCGCTTTGCAAAACATGCGGAGAGCGTCGGGGCCGATGCTCTACTCGTGGTGACACCATACTACAACAAGCCAACACAGGCTGGTCTTTTTGCACATTTCAAGGCAATCCATGACGCCTGTGGTCTGCCGATCATCATTTATAATATTCCCGGTCGTTCGGTGGTCGATATGACCATTGACACCATGGGCCGACTTGCCGAATTGCCACGCATTACCGGTGTGAAGGATGCGACCAACGATCTCGCCCGGCCATTGAATACACGGGTCAAGATCGACCGTTTCTTCAACCAGCTCTCCGGTGAGGATGCCACCGCAACGGCCTTCCTCGCGCAGGGTGGGCATGGCTGTATCTCCGTCACCGCCAATGTTGCGCCACGCGCTTGCGCCGACATGCACAGCGCATGGGCCGAGGGCAATATCGCGACCATGGCGGAAATCCGCGACCGGCTGGCCCCGCTGCATGAAGCGCTGTTTGTCGAAACCAGCCCCGGTCCGGTCAAATATGCCGCCAGCCTGCTGGGCAAAAGCAATGCGTTCTGCCGTTTGCCATTGGTCGAAGTGACCGACGAGACCAAACAAAAGGTTGAAAACGCCATGCGCGCGGCACAGTTGATCAACTAGGCACGCAAAGCACATCAACGATACAGACCCATGTCATCCGCACCATCCAATCGCCGTGTCGTGGCGCAAAACCGTCGCGCACGCTTTGATTACTTTATCGACGAGACCCTCGAGGCCGGTTTGATGCTGACGGGGACCGAGGTGAAGTCGCTGCGCTATGGCAAGGCATCGCTGAATGAGTGCTATGCCACGGTCGAGGATGGTGAGCTGTATCTGATCAACAGCTATATCTCCGAATATTCCCATGCCCATAAAAAGCTGAATCACGAGCCGACCCGGCGGCGCAAGCTGCTGGTCAGCCGCAAGCAGCTCAATAATCTGATCGGTCAGACCCGACAGAAGGGCGTGACGCTGGTGCCGATCTCGCTGTATTTCAACCCGCGCGGCATTGCCAAGGTCGAGTTGGGACTCGCCCGCGGCAAGAAGCAGCATGACAAGCGGGAGACCAAGAAAGAACGGGACTGGAACCGCGAAAAAGCCCGGATTATCCGCGACAAGGGATAATATGGCGTTTTGCCCTATGGTCAGGCTGGACCAGCACCGTATAAAAGTGCCATATTCCGCGCCATTGCTACGGGCTGTTGTACGCTATCCGGTGCCAGTCCGCTGATAACTCAGGAAGTTTTCGATGAAAATTCTATCGCTTGCCGGTGTGTTGTCTTCTGCCAGCATGTTGCTCATGACCTGGAGAGGTGGCCAGAAAGTTGGTCAGGACCAGTTCGGCAATGTCTATTACCGTTCCCGCAAGCCCGGCCCGGCCGGGTATGAGCGACGCTGGGTCATGTACAAGGATGCGCCGGAGGCAAGCTCGGTTCCACCCGGCTGGCACGCCTGGCTGCACCGTCAGGTCGATGCGGTGCCGGATGAATCCATCGCGCCGTTCCATAAGGGCTGGCAGCAGGAATATCAGCCCAATCTGACCATGTCTGATCTTTCCTATCGTCCGCCGGGCCACGCCCTCAAGGGTGGCAAGCGTGACAAGGCAACCGGTGATTATGAGGCATGGTCGCCGGAATAAGCCTCGACCAAGACCGGGTTTGGCCCTTTTTGTGCCTGTTTTGAATGGAATAGATATCCCCGATGCGTAACCAAGCTTTTGAAACCATCATTGGTCTGGCGGTACTGATTGTTGGCCTCGGCTTTTTGTATTTTGCTGTTGGCCGCACCGATATTGCCGGTGTCGAGGGATATACCGTGACGGCAGAATTTGCCCGGATTGACGGGATCAGCCCTGGCAGCGATGTGCGCATCAGCGGCGTCAAGGTCGGTACGATCAACACGCTGACCCTCGATCCCGACAGCTATCTGGCGGTATTGAGCCTGACGATCCGCGATGATGTCTCCCTGCCGACCGATACGCTAGCCAAGATCGAGAGCGAGGGGCTGCTCGGTGGCCAGTATCTGGCACTGGAGCCGGGTGCTGACGAAGCTTTCCTCGCCGATGGTGACAAGCTCACCTATACCCAGTCATCGCCGAGCCTGTCCGAACTGCTGGGGCAGGCCGTATTCTCCAGCGATAAATAGTTGATTGTAACGTGCGCTCACATTTCTTCCCGCGCTGTGCTGCGCTTGCTGTTGCTGCAATTTTCCTCCTGATCACCATGCTGCCGGTGTCCCGGGCGCAGATGTCTGAGCCGACACCGATCGCGCCGGATCAGCAACAGACTTTCGTTGCTCAAGAACAGGCGGTTCTGCGTACCCTCGACAAGGTCACGGCCCGTACCGGCACCATGACGGTGGATATTGACCAGACCGTTTCTTTCGGCACGCTGATGATCACGGTGCGCACCTGTCGCAAGACACCACCTGAGGAAGAACCAGAATCCGCCGCCTTTATCGAGATCATGGATGCGCCACCCGAGCGTGAGGCGCGTGAGGTGTTCAGCGGCTGGATGTTTGCCTCAAGCCCGGCGCTCTCGGCGCTCGAACACCCGATCTATGATGTGTGGCTGGGTGATTGCAAGATGGCGTCGAGTGCCTCTTCGGTCGTCGGCGACTGAAAATCCGTATCTTGCGACAGGGCGGTTTCCAGCAGCGCCTTGTACTGTGACCTCGGAATTTCGATTGCGCCGAACTGGCTAAGATGTTCTGTGACGAACTGGGTGTCCAGCAGCTTGTAACCGGCGGCAATCAGGCGACCGACCAGGTGGATCAGGGCGATCTTGCTGGCATCGGTGCGGGTCTGGAACATGCTCTCACCGAAGAAGGCGCCACCGATCGAGACGCCATAGAGCCCGCCCACCAGCTCCGCATCTTCCCAGACCTCGACACTGTGGGCATAGCCGGTGTCGAACAACTCCCGATAGGCATCGCGGATCGCATCATTGATCCATGTCTTCGGGCGTTGCGGGGTGGGTTTGGCGCAGCCCATGAGCACCTGCCCGAATGCCTCATCAATGCTGACGCGGAACGGCGTGCGGCGAACCGTGCGGCGCAGGCGGCGAGGGACATAGAAGGTATCGAGCGGCATAATCCCGCGGATTTCCGGATCGAGCCAGAACAGTTCCTCACTGCCAGCACTCTCCGCCATCGGAAAAATCCCGATGGTGTAAGCCCGTAACAGGAGTTCTGGAGTGAGTTCGATCATGCCTGAGTGTTATCCGAAACCCGTCTGTAGTCTCAAGCGGTCAATATGCTGGCTGACAGTATGATCGTTATACGAGGTTCTTTTCCAGCCAGCGAATATCATAGGCACCATCGATGAAATCCGGCTGATCAGCGAGCCAGCGGTGCAGTGGAATGGTTGTCTCGACGCCGCCGATGAAGAACTCATCAAGTGCGCGGCGCATCCGCATCATGCATTCATTGCGGTTGGTGCCATGGACGATCAGCTTGGCAATCAGGCTGTCATAATAGGGCGGGATCACATAGCCGTCATAGAGGGAGCTGTCGACACGGACGCCGAGGCCGCCGGGCGGGTGGAAACCATCGATCTTGCCGGGTGAGGGCAGGAAGGTTTTCGGGTTTTCCGCATTGATCCGGCATTCGATTGAATGGCCGTTGAAGGTGACATCCTTCTGGGTATAGCCCAGCTTGGCACCGGCGGCGATGCGGATCTGCTCACGCACCAGATCGAGGCCGGTGACCATTTCGCTGATGGTGTGCTCAACCTGCAGGCGGGTATTCATCTCGATGAAGAAGAATTCACCATTCTCGAACAGATATTCGATGGTGCCGACGCCGCGGTAACCCATCTTGGCAACCGCTTCACTGGTCACACGACCGATGAATTCACGCTGTTCGGCATTGAGGGCCGGTGAGGGGGTTTCCTCGATCAGCTTCTGGTGGCGGCGCTGGATCGAGCAGTCGCGCTCACCGAAGTGAACGGCATTACCCTGGCCGTCGCCAAGTACCTGCACCTCGATATGGCGCGGGGAGCCGAGATAGCGTTCCAGATAACAGGCGCCGTTGCCGAAGGCCATCTTGGCCTCCTTGCTGGCGAGATTGTAGGCTTCCTTCACATCGGCAGAGGTATTGGCCACCTGCATCCCACGACCACCGCCACCGGCTGCAGCCTTGATCAGGACCGGATAGCCGATTTCGTCGGCGACTTCCTGCGCTTCATCGGCATCTGCGACAAGACCGTCAGAGCCGGGGACAACCGGCACGCCGAGCGATTGAATGGTCGCCTTGGCGGTTGCCTTGTCACCCATGGTGCGAATGTGCTCGGGCGTCGGGCCGATAAAGGTCATGCCATGGGCCTCGACCATACTGGCGAAGTCGGCATTCTCGGACAGGAAGCCGATGCCGGGATGGATGGCATCGGCACCGGTAACAATGGCAGCAGAGATCAGGGCCGCGGCATTGAGATAGCTGTCGCTTGGCGCCGGTGGACCAATGCAGACGCTTTCATCGGCCAGTCTCACATGCATGGCATCGGTGTCGGCGGTTGAGTGCACGGCGACGGTGGCAATGCCCATTTCCTTACAGGCCCGGATGACTCGCAAGGCAATGTCACCCCGGTTGGCGATCAGGATTTTATCGAACATTCGCGTCTCGATGATCTCGTTTCAGGGATGGCTGCGGTTTGATCACTCGATCACGATCAATGGCTCGCCGAACTCTACAGGCTGACCATCGGTGATCAGAACCTGAGTCACGGTGCCGGTTTTGTGCGCGCGGATCGGGTTCATGACCTTCATTGCTTCAATGATCATGACGGTTTTGTCCGGGGTGACCTGATCACCGACCTTGATGAATGGTGCTGCACCCGGTTCGGGGGACAGATAGCCCGTGCCGACCATTGGTGAGTTCAGCAGATCGGCATCGGCATAACCGCTGCCAGAACTGCTTGCAGTGGCGCTATCGGCGGTTGCGGCGGGAGCAGGGGCAACGGCGGCTGGCATGGCTGCCGGTACCATTGCGGCTGCGGCTGCCTGTTTGGCGACGCGCAGGGAGCGCTCCCCATCGGCCATTTCGATTTCGGTCAGGCCGGTTTCGGCCATCACATCGGCGAGTTGGCGTAACAGAGCCTCGTCTAGCTCAAAACCCTTCATGAGTTGTTTTCTCCGTCTAACAGCTGCGCGATGGCGGTGAGCGCCAGTGTGTATCCCTGGGCACCGAGGCCGCAGATCATGCCTTTGGCGGCAGGGGCGACATAGGATTGGTGCCGGAATGCTTCGCGTTGATATGGATTGCTGAGATGAACTTCAATGATCGGCTGTGATAGCAGCTTGAGTGCATCGAGAATAGCCACTGAAGTATGGGTGTAGGCAGCGGCGTTGATAATCAGACCTGCATGGGTATCGCGGGCCTGCTGGATCGCCGTGACCATATCGCCTTCGTTATTGGACTGCTCGAAGACAATATCCAGACCCAACGCCTCACCATGGGCAAGGCAGAGCGTGCGGATATCATCAAGCGTGTCAGCGCCATAGATTTCCGGCTCACGGAGGCCAAGCATATTGAGGTTTGGACCGTTCAGTATCAGAACGGAGGGTCGGGTAGCCACAAGCGGTATCTTGTTCTTTTTAGCGAAAAGCCCGCCAAACGAATTTGGCGAGCAATGGTTTTGCCAAGCTTGCATACACGAGGCAAGCACCTTAACGCAAATGGCATGGCATCATCCCGGCAATTTATCCGGGATGATGCTGTGAGTGGTTTATTTCAGCAGGTTTTCTGCCAGTTTATCGAGGCCATCAAGGCTGTCATTCAACTGGTCGGTTTTGTCTGAACCGAGGCCATCACGCAGGGCATTGTCGAAATTTTCGGCAAGTGGCTTGCACTGATTCACGGCGTCCTTGCCCTTGTCAGTCAGGTTCAGAACCGTGCGGCGACGGTCATTGCTGTCCCGCAGGCGGGTCAACAGGCCATGGCGCAGCGCGCGTGAAACCGCGCGGCTGACCTGTACCTTATCCATACCGGCGAGGGCCGCAACTTCGTTTGCCGATAGATCTTCATTGTCTTCAAGCACCGTAATCAGGCGCCATTCGGCAATACCGATGCCGAGTTCCTGGGTAAGCTTGCGTGTGAAGGCCAGCTGCACACGCTGCGCAACACGCATCAGGCGCAAGGGCAGAAACTGGTCCGCAAGGCTTGCCTGATTACTGACGGCATCATCCTGATGATCGGATGCGTCGTTTCCGTAGGCTGCTATATCGAGCATAAAGCAATTTGTTCCTCAAACATTCTGTTTGATGTGACGGCCACAACCGGGTCATTCCAAATGCGCCGTACTCACATCACCCACATAAGGGTTTACGCATACGTAAACTCTGGGAAATTACTTAGTACAAACCGCAACGATTTTCGAGACCCTGAGTACATTCGTATACGTTTTAACGTTCTTGTAACGCCTGCAACGATTGGGTGAAAAACGTTTAACCTCTAGGGTTTAACGCATCTAGCTCAGTTTGGTTCCCAGCTTTTCTTTTTGCATCACCAATGACGCTTTGGAGCACATCCGGCTGCATTGAGGTGGGGTAAATCTGGTCGCCGATGACGAATCCCGGCGTGCCGGTAATACCGAGCTGGGCAGCCAGTTGCCGATTTTTGAGGAATTGCTCATCAATCGCCGGGTCTTTCATGTCAAGCCGGAGGCGGGCCACATCCAATCCGAGATTCTGGGCGATGCTGAAAATCCGGGTTTCGGTCAGACGACCGCGATTGGCCATCAGCGCCTGATGGAAATCCATATATTGTCCCTGTTTCTCGGCTGCGAGGGCTGCTCTTGCTGCCACAACCGAAACCTGTCCGAGGATGGGGAACTCCTTGAATTTGGCCCGTACATCGCCGTCGGCGGTCAGGGTGTCGCCGAGGTTCTTGCTCATGCTCTTGCAGTAACCGCACTGGTAATCGAAGAAGTGCACCATCTGGACCGGTCCATCGGGATTGCCGACCAGCGGGTCCATATCATCATTGAACAGCTCATCGGCCCGGTCGGTCAGTGCCTTGCGCGCCTGTTCAGCCGCTTCCCGCTCACGGCGTTCCTGCAGGACTGACATGCTTTGCTCGATGATTTCCGGATTATTGAGCAGATACTCCCGGACAATCCACTCGACCTGTTCGCGGCTGAGACGTGGCAGTTCGTCATCCGGGCTTGGGTTTTGGGCCAAAGCGACCGGGGCGATGGCGAATTGCGCCATCAGCAACATCCCGAACAGGAATCCCGGAACGGATTTTCTATTCATCACTGTCTGCTTCAAGTTCATCGATTTGATTCTCCAGATCATTCAGCCGAATCCTGTTCGGACCATCATCAACGGGGAGTGCTTCTTTTGCACGTTCTAAATTGGCCCGGGCCACCTTGAGGTCGCGTTTCAGTACGGCTTCCTCGGCAAGGTGGAGCCGGGCGGGCCCCTCCAGACCGAGGCCGCCATAGGCGCGGGCCAGAAGCCGGTGGCTGAACGGGCTGTTCGGTTCCTGCCGGACGGCCAGTTGCAGCCGGTCGCGAGCCAGTTCCAGCGACGGCTTGTCATCCTTGGCAATCAGTGCCTGGGCATAGGAGGTCTGCAGCAGGGCGGCATCGGGCAATATGTCGGCAGCCTTGGCATAGGCGGTAACGGCTTCATCGATCTTGCCGCTTTCAAAGTAAATCTGCCCCATCAGTTCGTGAAAATAGGGATTCTCTGGCTCCTCGGTGATCAGCCGGTCGAGAGCTTTCAGTGCACCGCTTATATCATCGGTGCGCCACAGGGCCACGGCGCGGGCATATTGGGCGGTGACAGACTGGTCACTGGCTGGGAACCGTTGGAAAGCGATGCGAGGGAACAGGTAAGCGCGCAGCTTGGCCTGCATCCGGGCAAAGCGTTCGGCCATTTCCGGGCTGACCTTGATCTCCTCGGTGCCGTGTTGGGAGACATAGGCCCGGATTGCCTGCACTCGATTGCGGGTGAGCGGGTGAGTGCGGGCATATTCGACCTGTCGGTTGGCTGGCAGCAGATCCTGCTCTCCGAGACGTTCCATGAACCGCAGGAAACCATGGGCGCTCTGGCCGGATGCGGTAAGGAAACTCATCCCGGCGGCGTCGGCCGATGCCTCCTGTGCCCGGCTGAAGCTGAGGATCGAGCGATTGGCGATTTCCTGACCGCCGGAAATGACCGCTGCACCGATGTCACCGCGCCCTGTACCAATTGCGGCGGCAATGCCGAGCAGGGTGGTGAGAATCGCCTGTGTCGAAGCGCTCTGCACTGTCCCGCGCAGCCGGATCAGGTGGCCACCGGCAATGTGGCCGGTTTCGTGGGCCATCACGCCGATCACTTCCTCTGCCGATCCCGCCTCAAGCAGCAGGCCGGTATGGAAGAACATATTCAGCCCCTGTGTGACAAAGGCATTGAGGGTATTATCCTGAATGATTCCAATGCGTACCGCCTTGGGGCTGATACCGGCAGCGGTGAAGATCGGCGTTGCCATATCATAGAGCAGGCGTTCGGTTTCAGTGTCCCGGAGCAGTTGTGCCCCACCCTGGGCAAGGGCTTGACGTGGATAAGCCATCGGGCCTATCGACAAGGCGAGGATAAGCAAGGCACAAACAACCAGACGACAGCCATAGGTCGCTGTAATGCTGCAACGATAGCGCAGGGTACCGGGCAGCAGTTTGCGCAAGGCTTCTTTCAACGTCCGATAAATCAAAATGTTCAATCCAGTTTCCACGAAACCATCCCATACAGATAAACATGGTCCAGTCGTAATGCCAGCCAAGCCTATGCACATCTCCGTTATTGCCACCCTGATGGCGGGAATTCTGATGCTGCCAGCCTGTTCGGGCGGCGATGATCTGGCGAGTGCCACGCAATTTACCCGCAAGAACCGTGCCGCCATTCTCGCTGATGAACCACAGGCAGCACTGGTTGGGCGTGATGTGCTATCGCTTGGAGGCAGTCCGGTTGATGCCGCCGTGAGCATGGCGCTCGCCCTGACCGTGACCCTGCCGAGCCGGGCCGGGCTGTTGGGTGGTGGTTCCTGTCTGGTCCATGATCCTGAGGCAGGCCCTGACGAAGCGGTAACCCTGTTCGATTTCAGCCCGTCGCCACTGCCACGGGTCAATGGCGCACGCAGCGAGTATGGTGCGCCGGGGCTGTTGCGCGGGTTGTTCGCCATGCATGCCCGCTATGGCCGTTTGCGGTTCGAGCAACTGGTAATCCCGGCCGAACGTCTGGCCCGCTTTGACGGTGTTGTCAGTCGCAGTCTGGACAATGATTTCAAACGCTTCAGCGGTCGTCTTGACCGGATGCAGAATGTCATCTGGCATGATGCCGGCCAGGTTGCCGTGGGTGAGCGCCTGCCATGGAATGTCATGTCCGGCGCCTTGGCCGTGCTGCGACAGGAAGGGCCGGGGGCGTTCTATGGTGGTCGGGTTGGTCGCCAGTTCGCTGAAGAACTCGGCCTTGACCCGGCGGCAGTTGCCAAAATCCAGCCGGTGATCCGTACAGCACCGGCGGTTGCCTATGGCACGGATCAGGTTCACATGGCAGGCGGCGTTGAAGAGCAGGGCATTCTTGGCGAGATGGCGACCAGTGACGGGACGGTCACGGCAGCGCTGGTTGGCGATGCACCACCGGCAACCGGCTTTATTGCCAAGGGGGCTGGCGACTTCGTGGTTGCCTGTGGCCTGACGCAGGGCATGGCTTTCGGGATCGGTGAGCCGGCAACCGGCTTCAGCCTCTGGCCATCGCGTGCGGTTGCGGCCTCCATGCCGCTTGGGGACGGGATGCTCGGTCCCTTTATGATCGCGAACCGGAATGTCGGCGAGCTGCGACTGGCCGGTATTGTCACTGCCTCCGATGATCTGCCGGAACCGGTACTGGATGCGGCCAAGTCAGTCTTTGACGGCCAGCGAGCCACGCCCGGTTATGCAACCCGGATCGTGGCAAATGCACCTGCCGGGGATGGCAATGCCCATCCACGTCGCTCACTGATCAGCTGCACCCTGGCCGATGATGATGGGGAGCGTGGCTGCACTGCGGCCATTGAACCCGGTGTGAATGGACTGGCGATTGAACCGTAATCCGGTTACAGATAGCCCCGGATCGCTGCAGATTGCTGTGACGGTCCGATTTTCCTGTTTGAGAGTTGGAGAAACCGATGGCCCTGAAAGTGGCAAACCGTGGTGATGTGCCTGTTTTCCTAGCCTTGCAGACATTGCGTCAGGCAACGGCTCTGGAAAAAACCGGCAAGGAAATCCTGCACCTCGAGATTGGTCAGCCGTTTGATGGCGCGCCCAAGGCTGCGCTTGAGAACCTGAGCAAATGCATGCAGGCCGATCCGATTGCCTATACCGAAGCACTCGGCATTCGCCCGTTGCGTGAGCGGATCGCGGACATGTATGCCACCCGCTACGGCGTTCAGGTGCCGGTTGAGCGGATTGCCATCACGGTTGGTTCCTCCACTGCCTTTGTCCTGTCATTTCTGGCCGCATTCGAGCCGGGTGACCGTGTGGCACTTGCCACCCCATGCTATCCGGCCTACCGGAATATCCTGCTGGCGCAAGGACTGGTGCCGGTGGAAATTCCCTGTAATGCGGACACCCAGTTCCAGCCGACGGTCGAGATGCTCGACAATCTGGACGAGCCTATTGTCGGCCTGATCCTCGCCAGCCCGGCCAACCCGACTGGCGGCATGCTAAAGCCTGATGAGTTTGAGGCGCTGATCCACTGGTGCCGGGACAATCATGTGCGTCTGATCTCTGACGAGATTTATCACGGCATCACCTTCGGCGGTGTCGCCAGCTCGGCGCTGGAGAGCACCGATGATGCCGTGGTCATCAACAGCTTCTCGAAATATTTCGCCCTCAGCGGCTGGCGTATCGGCTGGATGATCCTGCCGCCGGATCTGCTTGAGCCGATCGAGAAGCTGGCGCAGTCCTTCTACATCTCCGCACCGGCCATGTCGCAATATGCGGCGCTGGAAATCTTTGATCACTTTGACGAGCTTGATGGCCGGGTCGCGGAATATTCCCGCAATCGCCGCATTCTGCTGGAGCGCCTGCCGCAACTGGGGCTAGATGAATTCACCATCCCGGAAGGGGCGTTCTATTTCTACCTTGATGTCAGCCGGTTCACCAATGACAGTCAGGATTTCTGCGACCGGATGCTGAATGAGATCGGTGTCGCCATGACCCCCGGTGTCGATTTCGATACCGAACGCGGCAATCGCTATGTCCGCCTGTCATTTGCCGGTCCGGCCCGCGATCTTGAAGCCGCCTGTGATCGCCTCGCGGGCTGGCTCAAGCGATAAGCTGATTATCAGACAGCAAAAAGAAAAGGGGCCGTTTGGCCCCTTTTTCATATGCGCGTTTGGCGCGAGATTATTCGGTTGAAACCAGCTTCTTCCACCAGCCGGCACGCCGTGGCTTGTCGCCATCGCCGTCACCACTGCCTTCACCCAGTACCACGAGGTTTTCACCGGGGCCGGGTTCGCGCTTGGCGGGTTTTGCCTTGGCGGCAGGTGCGGGTTCTTCCTCAGCCGGAGCAGGGGGCTCGGCCACAGGCTCTTCTTTGGCTTCGTCCTTAACCTCGGTCTCGTCCTTGGCTGCTTCAGCCTCGGCCTTCTTCGTCGTGCGCTTGCGTGAGCGTGACTTGGCAGGCTTTGCTTCGGCTTCTTCAGTCGCATCATCCGCTTTTGCGTTATCTGTCGCTTCTGCTGTGACTTCTTCCTCAGCCTTGGCTTCCTCGGCGGCGGCTTTTGGCTTGCGACGGCTGCGGCTGCGCTTCGGTTTTTCCTCTACGGCAGTGTCAGCCTCAGTGTTATCAGCATCGGCAGCGACTTCTTCGGCAACGGCATCACTTGAATCGGTATCAGATGCATTGTCTGCGTCATCATCGCTGTTGTCTGAAGATGACTCATCAGAGTTCTCGTCTGACTGGTTCCGGTTGCCACGACGGCGACCACCACGGCGGCCACGGCGACGACGACGGCCACGGCCTTCATCACCCTGTTCGCCATCATTGTCGTTATCGCCGGAAGCATCGGCATCGGTGGCGTCATCGCCATCCTCTGCTGTTGCATCCTGATTCTCGTTCTCTGTCGTCTCGACCGCATTGTCGTCACGGCGACCGCGACGGCCACGACGACGGCGACGACGACGGCGACCACCGTTTTCCTCACCATCACCATCGCCCGCTTCCTGACGATCCTCATCACGATCCTGAGCAGTGTCGTCCTGATTGCGGTCGCGTCCACGACCACGTCCGCGACCTCTGCCGCGGCCACGTCCGCGACGGCCCTCGTCATTGCCGGTATTCTCGTCCTCATCCTCATCAAACTGCGCATTGCTGCGGCTCGCGGAGACCGGAATGTAACGGGTGGTCTGCTGGTCATCGGTCTTGACCCGCTCAATGCGGCACTCAGGGCGAATGACCGTATCATCACCGATGATGGTGAGTGAGACGTTGAAGCGATCCTCGAGATTGATCAACTGGCGGCGCTTCTGGTTCAGCAGATAGGCTGCAACCTCACGATCCACGGTAACCTGCAGGGCATCGGCCTTGGTCCGGGCGATCTCTTCCTGCATGTTGCGCAGGGCCTGCAGGGCAGAGGATTCCACCGTACGGCGGTAACCGGTGCCCTGACTGTAGATGCATGGCTCGAAGCTGCTCTCGATCAGGCTCGGGCGCAGGCGCTGGCGGGAAAACTCCAGCAGGCCGAAATTCGAGATATTGCCAAGCTGGATACGCGCCCGGTCACCCTTGAGGGATTCCTTCAGCCTGCGCTCGACCGCACGGTTGTTGCGGTTCTCCTCCATATCGATGAAGTCGATCACGATCAGACCGGCGAGATCACGCAGGCGTACCTGACGGGCGATTTCCCGGGCTGCCTCAAGGTTGGTGTTGAGGGCGGTTTCCTCGATATGCCGTTCCTTGGTCGCGCGACCGGAGTTGATATCGATCGATACCAGCGCCTCGGTCGGGTTGATGACCAGATAGCCACCGGAGCGAAGCTGGACAATCGGCTCGTGAATCTCGTTGATCTGGCTCTCCACATGGAAGCGGGAGAACAGCGGCAGATCGTCTTCCTTGGATTGCTGGATGCGCTTGGCATGGCTCGGCATCAGCATCTTCATGAAGTCCTTGGCGTTGCGGTAGCCTTGCTCGCCGCCGATCAGCACTTCATCAATGTCGCGCGTATACATATCCCGCATCGCGCGCTTGATCAGATCGCCTTCCTCATAGATCAGGGCAGGGGCCTGTGACTTGAGGGTCAGTTCGCGGATGCTGTCCCATTGGCGCAGCAGATAGTCGAGGTCACGGCGGATTTCCACCTTGGTGCGCTCGACACCGGCGGTACGCAGGATGACGGACATGCCTGATGGCACCTCGAGTGAGGAGATCAGTTCCTTCATCCGCTTGCGGTCTTTGAAATTGGTGATCTTGCGGCTGACGCCACCGCCACGCGGGCTGTTTGGCATCAGGACGCAATAACGACCGGCAAGCGACAGATAGGTGGTCAGGGCCGCACCCTTTGAGCCGCGCTCTTCCTTGGCGACTTGAACCAGCATGATCTGGCGACGCTTGATGACTTCCTGAATCTTGTACTTGCGGAGCAGGCGCTGGGTGCGGCGCTTCTTCTGCTCACGCTCATTGGCTTCCGGATCGTCCTCGTCGGCAGCGTCCTCGTCATCGGCCGCAGCTTCCTCGGCATCGTCGTCGGATGCGTCGCTGTCCGCTTCGGCAGTTGCCTCGTCGGCATCATCATCAGAAGCAGCGTTCTCATCCGTGTCGGATGCATCTTCGGAAGCGTCAGCGTCTGCCGCAACGGTATCGTCGCCATTGGCTTCCTCGTCGATGATGATCTCGTCATCGTCGAGTTCCACATCCTCAAGCAGTGCTTCGCGGTCAGCCACAGGGATCTGATAGTAATCCGGGTGGATTTCAGAAAAGGCGAGGAAGCCGTGGCGATTGCCGCCATATTCGACAAACGCCGCCTGCAATGACGGTTCGACCCGAGTGATGCGGGCGAGGTAGATATTGCCTTTTAACTGGCGGCGGGTCTGGGACTCGAAGTCGTATTCAGTAAGTTTGTTCCCATCGACGAGTGCAACCCGGATTTCCTCCTCCTGGGTCGCGTCGATCAGCATGCGTTTGGTCATGCGATAAATCCTGATGCGCGTTCGCGGGGCCACGGCGACACATGGCGGGCGGGGCGCAAGTTATGTGGTTGAACGGGATGATTGATCTGCGTCCCGCTGGCAAGGGTACGGTGCGGACAGCGTCGTTCGCTCGGTCGGCACCGAGTATAAATGTTGAGATGATCGGGTCGCTAACCTGCTCAAAATCCTTGGGTAGCGTGTTTCCGATGAAATCGGGCATGAAAAGCCTTGGCAACCAGCGTTACGTCAAATTTTGGGGGCGCAAGCAACCGGACAATCGCGCCGGGCGGGTTGGGCTAATCAGAGCTTGATAGCAATCCACAGAATCGAGGCTGTGATTGCAGGATATTTTTACCCGTATGGACCGCATTCTGTGGCAGCAATCGCGTGCCTGAAAACGCGGTAAAATCTGTTTATCAAGTGCTGGCGCGGTATCCGAATCCCGACCTCGGCTCAATATGACGCGGTCGATCGATGCGGACAGTCGGCCTGATTACCCAAGTTTTCCGACGGTTTTGGTCTGTCAACTTGCAGCAAACATAATGTCGCAGACGCAACATAGCCTGTCATGAACAGAAGAACAATTCTCTTATTCACCGAACCCCGTTTGACGTTGCAAAAACATCCCCGGACACGGCATAACGGGGGCATGATTTTATCTCTCAGGGGCATATTTTTGCGGGTGCTTGCCGCGGCAACGCTCTGTCTTTTGGCAGTGGTGCTCGGCATGCCCGTGTCATATGCCACCAGCCCAACCGCATCGGGTGAGCCGATCTTCGAGTATGCCAATGGCAATACCCGGCTGATGCTGACCTTGCCGACACCGCCGCGCTATCGGGTCGAGCAGCAGCCGGATGGCACGACCGTAACCATTGATTTCCGCGATGGCCTTGATGATCCGGGTGTCGCGGGTGGTGAGGGATATGGCGTTATCACCGGCTATAACTGGCAGCAGCTCGACGGCAATATCTGGCGTCTATCCCTGACGTCGGCCGACCCGTCGCGGGTCGCGACCGTCTATAGTGAGCCGATGGCCGATGAGCACGCCTACCGGTTCATTCTCGATATCGAGGGCATGGGCCGACCGGTGCCGCAGGTCAGCCCCGGTGCAGGTGCTGTTGCAGCCCTTGCCCTACCGCCAATTCCACAGGTCAAACCGACCGATATCCCGCAGGAAAATCGCATCGTGCCGTATCTGCCGGTCATCGTGATCGATGCCGGGCATGGCGGCAATGATCCGGGTGCTCGCTCTGCCAACGGGATGCTCGAGAAGAATGTTGTGCTGGATATCGCCAAAATGCTGGCTGCCAAAATTGAAGGCAGCGGTCGCTATCGGGCCAGACTGACCCGTGAGGATGACAGCTATATTCACCTGCGCGACCGCGTGACCACGGCGCGCGGGTTCGGCGCCGACTTTTTCATGTCACTTCATGCCGATGCCAATCCGGAGCCGAGTGTGCGTGGTGCCTCGGTCTATACCCTGTCCGAGCGTGCCTCAGACAGGGAGGCGGCCCGACTGGCGGCACGTGAGAACCGCACCGATGCCATTGCCGGTGTCGATCTCGGGGTCCAGAGCGATGATGTGGCCAGCATCCTGATTGATCTCGCCATGCGTGAAACGGTGAATGACAGTCGGGGCGTTGCCAATGTTCTGGTCGATGAAATCCGCAAGCAGGGCATCAAGGTGCTCAAGCGCACCCACCGTTTCGCCGGTTTTGCCGTGTTGAAATCTGCAGATGTGCCCTCGGTGCTGGTGGAACTCGGCTATCTGTCGAATGCCAATGACGCGAAACTGCTGGCGTCACGGGATTACCGGGACCGCATCACCGATGCGCTGTTGTCCGGTATCGACCAGTATTTTGCCGGTCGTGGTCAGGTGGCGGCGGGAGAATAGCCCGACTGGGCGGGCGAGCTGCCACGCTGGTGGTAAGCCAGCCATGTTTTTGAATATTGCCATGGCAGCGCCACTTATTGATGGCTATATCAACCAACAAGCTGTCTGGCAGATGTTTTGTCGGGCGGCATAGTGGACTTTAAGCACTGTTTGGAAGCTGATGAAATTTCTGGGAAAATTGCTGCTCAGCCTTGTGGCGCTCGGCCTGTTCGGCGGCGTGCTTGCCGTTGGTGGACTGCTCTATGTGCTGCATCACTACGGTGCCGGCCTGCCGGAATTTGACCAGCTCAACCGCTATGAGCCGCCGGTGGTGACCCGGGTTCATGCGGGTGACGGCCAGTTGCTTGAGGAATTTGCCCGTCAGAAACGGGTATTCGTCCCGGTTGAATCCATGCCGCCGCAGCTGGTCCGTGCCTTTGTCGCGTCCGAGGATCAGAATTTCTTCAACCATATCGGGCTGGATTTCCGTGGTATTGCCCGTGCTGCCCTCAGCAACCTGCAAGCCATTGGCACCGGTCGCCGCCCGGAAGGGGCATCGACCATTACCCAGCAGGTGGCCAAGAATTTCCTGCTGACCAATGAGGTCAGTATCGAGCGCAAGGCCAAGGAGGCAATTCTCGCCGTTCGTATCGAGCGCGCCTTCACCAAGGACCAGATCATTGAGCTGTATCTCAATGAAATCTATCTAGGTCGTGGTTCCTACGGTGTTGCCGCCGCCGCACTGAACTATTTCGACAAGTCGCTGGATGAACTCGAACTGTCTGAAATGGCCTATCTGGCAGCATTGCCGAAAGCGCCGAACAACTACCATCCGATCCGCAAGCGCGAGGCAGCGATTGCCCGGCGCAACTATGTCATCAAGCGGATGCTCGAAGACGGCTATATCACACAGGCCGAGGCGGATACGGCATGGGCCAGTGAGTTGAACGCTGTCGAAGGCCGTGACGAGCAGTTTGTCGAGGCAGGACACTTCACCGAAGAGGTGCGCCGTCGGCTGTTTGACCGGTTCGGTGCTGATGCACTCTATGATGGTGGTCTGTCCGTCCGCACCTCGCTGGAACCGGCCATGCAGGTCATGGCGACACGGGCCTTGCGTAATGGTCTTGAGGCCTATGACCGCCGCCATGGCTGGCGCGGGCCATTGCAGAGCTTCGAGAGCATGGATGACTGGGCGGCCCAACTTGCCGAACTGCCACCGCATCTCGGTCGGCCCGATTGGGAATATGCCGTTGTCCTGACGGTTCACGACCAGTCTGCCGAAATCGGCTTTGCCAGCGGCAAACGGGCGGAGATTCCTTTCGATGGGCTAAGCTGGGCACGCAAATGGCTGCCCGACCAGCGTTTCGGTGAAAGGCCGACCAGCGCCGGACAGGTGTTGTCGGTTGGCGATGTCGTTCTGGTTCAGCCGCTGCAGAATGATGATGGTGAGGCGATTGAGGGGCAGTTTTCGCTGCGCCAGATCCCGGCGGTTGAGGGTGGTATCATCGCGCTTGATCCCCATACCGGCCGCGTGCTGGCGCTTGAGGGCGGTTTCAACTTCAATGACAGCCAGTTCAACCGTGTGACCCAGGCCAAGCGCCAGCCCGGTTCGGCGTTCAAGCCGTTTGTCTATCTCTCGGCATTGGAAAACGGCCTGACCCCGGCGACGCTGATCAATGATGCGCCAATCGTGTTCGATCAGGGCGCCGGTCTCGGCAACTGGAAGCCACAGAATTACAGCCGCGAATTTTATGGTCCGACACCACTGCGCGTTGGTATCGAGAAGTCCCGCAACGTCATGACCGTGCGGATCGCCCAGTATATCGGTGCTGAGGTCATCAAACAGACGGCAGCGCGGTTTGGTCTCGATCTGAATATTCCGGCGACCCTGTCCATGGCGCTTGGTGCCGGTGAGGTGACACTGGTCGAGCTGGCCACCGCCTATGGCATGCTGGCCAATGGCGGCAAATGGATCGAACCGAGCGTTATCGATCAGGTGCAGGACCGCGACGGCCATCCGATCTGGCGGCATGACCAGCGCCCCTGTGATGGCTGCCGCTCCATGGTCTGGCAGGCATCCATGTCGGTCCCGGCCATTCCCGATCAGCGCAGACAGGTCGCCGATCCGCGCAATGTCTATCAGATCGTGCATATCATGGAAGGAACGGTCGAGCGCGGCACCGCCCGCCGTCTTGCCAGCCTCGGCGTGCCGCTGGCGGGCAAGACCGGTACCACCAATGATGGCCGCGACACATGGTTCATGGGCATTACCCCGAACCTCGTCGTCGGTACCTTCATCGGCTTCGATGATCCGATCCCGCTGGGGCCCCGGGAAACCGGCAGTAGCGTTGCTGCCCCTGTGGTTAAGGACTTCCTCGAACAGTTGCAGGCCGCCGGTGGCTTGCCTGCCATACCGTTCCGCGTGCCGGATGGTGTGCGTCTGGTGCGGATCAATGGCGCGACCGGTACCCGTGCCAATGACAGCGGTTCCGGTACGCTCTGGGAAGCCTTCATGCCGGGCACCGAACCGGATGGCCAGCCGATGATGCTCGGTAATGATGGCAAGATCAGCCGGGGCCGTGTCCAGCCTGCCATCAGTCAGGACCCGACCGGTGAGCCAGCGGGAATTGGCAGCGGTACCGGTGGTCTCTATTGACGTCGGGCGCTGCAGTTTATATCCAGAGCCCACAAGAATTTTTCCAATCTCGCCGTAACGAATGGGTTTACTATGCGCGCTGAAACGCAAGCGGTGGTGGATGCTGTAAAAGCATCCATGGCACTGCTGAGGAGGCATCTTTGACTTTGACGTCGCTGTCAAACGTCTGGAAGAACTGAACGCTCTGGCCGAGGATCCCGACCTCTGGAACAACCCGGATCAGGCACAAAAGGTAATGCGTGAGCGCACGGCGCTGGATGACGGCATTACCTCATTCAAAAACATTGAGCGCGAACTCAACGACAATATCGAGATGATCGAACTCGCCGAGATGGAGGATGATCAGGAGATCATCGCGGAGGCGGAGAAGGCGCTTGCCCAGCTTAAGAAGCGGGCGGCGGAGCTGGAGCTGGAAAGCCTGCTGTCCGGTGAGGCCGATGCCAATGACTGCTATCTCGAGATCAATGCCGGTGCCGGCGGTACCGAGGCGCAGGACTGGGTGCAGATCATGCTGCGTATGTATCTGCGCTGGGCCGATGGCCGTGGCTACAAGACCGAGGTGCTCGATGAGCATGCCGGTGATGAGGCCGGGCTGAAGTCCGTAACGGTCCAGATCAAGGGGCATAATGCCTATGGCTGGATGAAGACCGAGAACGGTGTGCACCGTCTGGTCCGTATTTCGCCATTCGACAGCAATGCCCGTCGCCACACCAGCTTTGCCGCGGTTCAGATATCGCCGGTGATTGATGACAGTATCGAGATCGAAATCCTAGAAAAGGATTTGAAGATCGATACCTATCGCGCCAGTGGTGCCGGTGGTCAGCACGTGAACACCACCGACAGTGCGGTGCGGATAACTCACCAGCCGACCGGGGTTGTTGTTGCCTGTCAGCAAGAGCGCTCACAGCACAAGAACCGCGACAAGGCGATGAAGATGCTGAAAGCCAAGCTCTATGAGCTTGAGTTGCAGAAGCGTGAGGATGCTGCCGCAGCCGATAATGCGGAGAAGAGCGATATCGGCTGGGGTCATCAGATCCGCTCATATGTCCTGCAGCCCTATCAGATGATCAAGGATCTGCGTACCGGCGTTGAGAAAGGTAATGCGCAGGCCGTGCTCGATGGCGACATCGATGATTACCTGCAGGCGGCACTGGCTGCCCGTGTCCATGGCTCGGAAGAGACGGAACAGGCGGCAAACGCCTGATTTCCGTCGCCTTCAGCTTTTACATCCGGGCAATTATCGGCGGGTTGAAGAATTTGTCCTCAACCTTGTTATAGGGCAGGGGCTCGCCGGTTGACTGCAGCGTGATCCGGGTGCCGAGGGTGCGCAGGATCGCATCCTGTGCTGCCGTATCCCATTCATAGGATTTGCCGTGGCTGACCTTCTTCAGCGTACCGCGAACCAGATCGGCATAGCTCATGGCACCGCGCTTGTAATTGCGCAGCGGGTCGCCGTTCTGGTCGTTCTCAACACCGGGTACCAGATCAATATCAATGCCCCCGGCGATTGAGATCACCGAACTGACATGGTCGCGGGTGGCAATCTGATCGCCGCTCACCGGTTCGTGGATCACGCCCAGAAACGGGATATTGTTCAGCACCAGCCCGATATTGATGGTGTAGAGGTCTACACCCGGCTCACCTTCGACGAAGTTCTTGGTGGCATCGATCGGGTCGACGACGAAGAAGTTGCCAGCACTGGTGTCGGGCTTGTCACCCGCCTCGATCGCTTCCTCCCCGACAAAGGCCGTGCCAGCGGGCAGGATATCCTCGTAATCCTTCATGATCATATGCAGCTGTTCGGCGATCAGGCGTTCCGATGCCCGGTCAGCGGGGGTGACGACCGAGCCGTCTGACTTGATCTCCGGCGTAACACCGGCAAGGCGCATTTTTTCGGTCAACTCACCTGCCTGACGGGCAATGTCGCGCATCGCACTGGCGAGCAGGATTGTACGGTTGGCATCGAAATGGCCAAAAATATCATTACTCAGAATCGCCTGATCGCTTGGCATAGAAAATCTCTCGGTTTCGCTTGCTTGGATGGTGTCTTGTTTATTGAAAAACAAGCTAGCAGTTGAACCCTGATATTGCGACTGCGAAACGGATTTTTTGCATCTGCTAGGTCAGTGGACCTGCCCAAAAATCGGGCAAGAATATTGCGTTCTGACGGCGTGCCTCAAATTTTAGCAAAAATTTCTGGAAATTTTCCTGAACCCGGCATAAAGCGATTTCATCTGGTCAACTTGGCTGATGACTTTCATGGCTGATTGGACGTAGCCCATGAATGCATCATGCAGATGAATAGGATTGTTTATGTCTCCCAAAACTTTCCCATCCGGTCATTCACAACCACGCCGCAACCGTAAGGATGCGTCCCATGAGCGCCGGATGCGCCGTGGTGCGCAGGCGCTGTTGGCGGCTGTCGCTGCCACAACGCCGGGCGCTGTCTCCGCCGAAGAGGCGGCATTCAATGCCTTCACCCAGGGTGCACAGCTTTATCAGGTGCAGGCCGTTGTGCCTGATGCCAACCTTCCGGCAGTCCCAGAGACGCGCAGCCCGAGCCCCGGTGAGCTGGGCTATGTCTGTATCGAGGCTGCCAGTCAGGATGGCGCGGTAACCGCTGTTGTCCTGGCGGGCAAGGATCGTCTCGCCTACCGTGCCTTTGACACCAGCACGCCCTATGGTCAGGCCGATGTCGATGAATTGCCCTGCCAGACCATTGCCCAGTTTGAAGAGGGTATTCGCGACCGGACCCGCCGGTTCGTCAATGCCACCGCCGACTATATCGAGGAGCATGAGGCCAAGGCCGGGCTGTCCAGCCCGAATGCACCGATCATGCGTCGCCCGGAATTTACCGATAACCTCGATATGGCTCTGCTGCGGACGGCACAGAATTTCAACCGCCTGAACAGTGCTATCCTGCAGCGCCGTGGTCAGGAAGGTTTTGAGGCGCTGGTTGATATGGACAAGCGGAGCGCCCTGATCGCGCAATACGAGCATATGACCCGTGAGATGGAACTGCTGAAGACCGTCAACAATACGGTGCCGGCATTGCTGGAGCAGATGAACCTCGGTGATATGAAACCCGGTGCCGAGGGCGGTTATGCGCCACCGCTGTGGAACGATGAGGACTCGATCCCGGTGAGCTTCAAACCAGATGCGCTCGAGCGCTGGCGCGATCGCCGCCCGGCAGCCCCAGCAGCCGAGCCGCCAAAACGCGGCATGGCGATCTAGCCCTGCTTTGCCTCATCGGCGAGGGGTTCATACATTTCCGGTGCCATGCCGGCCTTGAGGCGGGACAGGGTGTTGAAGGGGCGTTTGATCTGGCCGTGGAAATATTTGCGGACCAGTTCCTGCCAGGCGGGAATGGTCTCGATCTGACGCTGGGCACAGACATAATCGAACCAGCGCCAGCCGATTGCCACATGGTTGATCTCATCATCATGGACGATCTGCAGCAGCCGGGCGCTGATGTGGTCGCCATGGCCTTGCAGGCTGTCGATCATCGCCGGGGTGACGTCAAGCCCGCGCGCTTCGAGCACCATCGGTACGATGGCGAGCCGGGCGGCAATGTCATGGGCGGTATCCATGCTGCTCTGCCATAGCCCGTCATGGGCAGGCAGATCGCCATAACGGGCACCGAGCGATGCCAGCCGTTCCTGCAGCAGCTTGTGATGGCGTGCCTCATCTGCAGCGACCATGACCCAGTCATTGAAGAAGGCACGGGTGAGGGGCAGCGTATCGGCCTCATTGCCGCGCTCGACGCCGGGTACGTCGCGCATGGGCGCAAATCGGGCGATGATGTCCCATGACAGGTCTATCGCGTTCAGCTCGATATGGGCGAGGGCGTGGAGCAGGGCGATGCGTCCGCTCTTGCTGCTCGCCTTGCTGCGTTTCGGCATGGCCGATGGCGGTAGCAATTCCGGTTGCTCCAGCCGGGCCGGACGTTCGGGCGGTTCTGCTTCACCGATCAGCTGCAGGCGGCCATAGCGCCAGTCGGCGACCACTTCCTCGGTGATCGCGATCTTGTCCATCGGATCAGCCGCATTCAGTGCGGCAAGGGCAGCCTCGCAGAGTGTCTGGTATCTCATGAGCCGGTTTTGGCAAACCACTCGGCAGGATCGGTGCCACCCCAGGCGATAAAGCTGTCATTGAGAAACTTGCGGTCGGCCTTGCCGTACTCGAACGGTCCGCCATTCACGTCGGTGACCAGACCACCGGCAGCTTCCAGAATCGCATGGCCAGCCGCCGTATCCCATTCGCAGGTCGGGCCGAAGCGCGGATAGATATCGGCGCGACCGGCGGCAACCTCACAGAATTTCAGCGAACTGCTGCGGGCATCGCAATCGGCGACCTCACGACCGGCCAGAAAGGCGTCGAGGGCGGACTGGTTGCGGTGGTTCTTGCTCGCGGTCACCCGGACCTTTGCCGGTGGCGGGGAGGTGACGCTGATCGGTTGGTCCGCGCCATCGCCCTGTTTCATGAAGGCGGTGTCTATGCCGTAGCCGCCGAACTCCTCATCGAAGGCCGGGGCATAGATCACACCCAGTACCGGGCGCTGATCGACGATCAGGGCAATGTTGACGGTAAATTCGCCAGATCCCTTGATGAAGCCCTTGGTGCCGTCGAGCGGGTCGACGAGCCAGAACGGTCCCTGTTTGATCTCCGGCAGATCACCGGCAGAGGCCGCTTCTTCACCGATAACCGGAATCTCGGGCGTCAGGGCGTTGAGCAACGGCGTGATGATTGCTTCGGCCTCACGATCAGCGGCGGTTACCGGGCTGCCATCGCCCTTGGCCTCAACATCGTCCCCCATGCCGCCGGGCTGATAATGGGTCATGATGACCGCACCGGCGCGGCGGGCGTAATCACGGATCGGGTCGAGCAGATCGGCAAGGGGCGGGATGGTGGTGGGCATGATTTGGCCTGAACGGGTGCTATGTGGTTCGTCGGCATGGTTGTTTCCAATCCGGCCCGGTAAAGCAAGTGGAAACCTTGCCGCGCTTGAGGATCGGACCATTTGTTTGCGCTCGAAACAAATCTTGATTTTTGGTGAAAAAAGGCGCAAAAACGGCCTCAACCAAGTAACAAAAACGGCTTGAACACAAGTCTGCATGGAACGGGATTGACCGGCACGCTGATCGCCCCATGTTCCTTGCCAGTGCATGTATCGACACTCTGAGCGGATTTTTTCGACTTAAGACAAGGCGATGCTTGCTGCTTTCTTGATGTTGGGGCTGTTTACGAACCAATACCGGCGTCGGGATGGCGCACGGTTATGTCATTCAAAGGTGAAGAACATGATCTTTTGTGCAGATGGTAATGTTACCAGTCTCGATGATCGCCGCCGCAAGATTGCCGAGCGCGACTTCGAAAAAGCGGTCAATGAAGTCCTCAACCGCGATAACCTGACCAAGGAAGAAATGGTCGAGCTGTTTGATGATGACGGCTATCTGGGCACCGCCATGCGCGCCATGCTCAACAGCCCGCGCGAAGACGATATCGCCGCCTGATCTGCAGTCACTGCCGAATTTGAGAAGAGAGCCGGAATTTCCGGCTCTCTTTTTGTTTGCCCAAGTTTGTTTGTCTGGTGATGATTATCGGCATGACCATCAACCGAATGTGATGATTCGTTGTTCAGCCGCCGCTGCCGGACATGCTAACAACGGCGGGCTGCTGTCATTTTCCGCATAAAGCCATAGCCATGCCGCCATTCATCAAATCCTGCCTGACGCTCCTGATTGCCACCATTCTGCCACTGCAGATTGCTGCCGCTGCCGATCCGGCGGATTGGGATGCCGTGAAAGCGGCTGCAAAGGGACAGACGGTTTACTGGTATGCCTGGGGCGGGGAGACGCGGATCAATGACTATATCGACTGGGTCGGTGATGAGGTCGCCGCGCGCTATGGCGTGACCGTTACCCATGTAAAACTTGCCGATACGGCAGAGGCGGTAAGCCGGGTGCTGGCCGAGAAACAGGCCGGGCGCGACGAGGGCGGTGCGGTTGACCTGATCTGGATCAATGGTGAGAACTTTGCCGCGATGAAGCAACAGGGGCTGCTCTATGGCCCATGGTCGGAAGAAATGCCGAATTATGCGCTGGTCGATACCAGCGGCAAGCCGACCACCCGCATTGACTTTACCGTGCCGGTTGATGGCCTCGAAGCCCCATGGGGCATGGCGCAGGTGGTGTTCTATTACGATACGGCCCGGCTCGATACGCCACCATCATCCATGGCAGCGCTCGCCGATTGGGTTGCCCGCAATCCCGGCCGCTTCACCTATCCGCAGCCGCCGGATTTCCTCGGCTCGACCTTCCTGAAACAGGCGCTGTATGAGGTAATCGACGACCCGGCAGAACTGTTGATGCCGGTAACGGCAGAAGAATTTGCCGACAAGGCCGCCGGGCTTTGGGCCTATCTTGATGCGCTGCATCCGCAGCTCTGGCGCAATGGCAAGGTGTTTCCGCAAAACGGGGCGGCACAGCGCAGCCTGATGGCTGATGGCGAGATTGATGTGGCGGTATCCTTCAGCCCGTCCGAGGCCAGCACCGCTATTGCCAATGATGAATTGCCCAATACCGTCCGCAGCTTCGTGCTCGATGACGGCACCATTGGTAATACGCATTTTGTTGCCATTCCCTACAACGCCGCCCACAAGGCGGGAGCCATGGTGGTCGCAGACTTCCTGATGTCGCCCCTAGCACAGGCGCACAAGCAGGACCCGGAAGTTTGGGGCGATGGCACGGTGCTCGACGTGGCTGCCCTAGATAGCGCCGATCGTGCGCGGTTCGAGGCGCTCTCGCTCGGTATCGCGACCCTGACGCCGGAGCAGCTCGGCTCGCCACTGCTCGAGCCGCATCCAAGCTGGATGGAATTTGCCGAGGATGAATGGATGCGCCGTTACGGCACCGGCCAGTAACAGCGCCGGATTGATTTGGCATGTCCGGAGTCTTGCGCCTCGCACCGATTGTCACGCTGATCCTGATGCTGGGGCCGGTGCTGGCCGGTCTGCTCTGCACTGTTCTGCCGGCATTCGGCTATCTGCCATCGCTCGGCGCTGACAGCTTTGGCCTCTCGGCCTTTGCCGACCTGCTGGCAACGCCCGGTATCCGGGTGTCGATCCGGTTGTCATGGGTCACCGGCTTTGCCGCCACCGCCTGTTCCCTGCTGATTGTCATTCTGTTCTGTGCCGCCTGGCATGGCACTGTCTGGTTCACCCGGCTGGAGCGGTTGCTGTCACCGCTGTTGTCCGTGCCGCATGTGGCGGTTGCCTTTGGTCTTGCGTTCCTGATCGCACCCAGCGGCTGGATCATGCGCCTGCTGTCGCCATGGGCCACCGGCTATACACAGCCGCCGGATGTGGCGATCATTCATGACCCGTGGGGCCTGTCGCTGATTTTCGGGTTGGTGCTGAAGGAGGTGCCGTTTCTGTTGCTGATGACGATTGCGGCGCTGGGGCAGGTCGATGGCCTGAAAACCCGGCTGACCGCCATGACCCTCGGGTATGGGGCGATGACCGGATGGCTGAAAACGGTCCTGCCGCAAATCTATCCGCTTATTCGTTTGCCGGTGCTGGCCGTGCTCGCCTTCAGCATGTCGGTGGTCGATGTGGCCATGGTGCTGGCACCAACCACACCGCCGCCATTATCGGTGCTGCTGTTGCGCTGGATGAATGATCCTGACCTGTCGCTGCGCTTTGTTGCCTCGGCAGGGGCCATGGTGCAGCTCTGCCTCGTGCTGGCCGCGATTGCCGTCTGGCTGCTGCTGGAGCGTCTGGTTGCTGTCATCGGGGCATATTGGACCGCTGCCGGGCAGCGCGGCATCCGCGATGGCTGGATCAGGGGCGTGACGGGGATCGGTGCCGGCAGTCTGGTTGTTGTCACCGGTGCCGGGCTGGTGGTACTCGCCATATGGTCGTTTGCCGGGTACTGGCGGTTTCCCGATGCCTTGCCAGATGGCTGGAGTTTGCGTGGCTGGCAGCGATTGGACGGGCAGTTGCTGACGCCGCTTGTCACCTCGGCATGGGTTGCCTTTGCCGCCACTGTCGCCGCGATCCTGCTGGTGTTGCTCTGTCTGGAAAACGAGGCCGAGAACCGGCCATTTGGCAATCGCATAGGAAGTGCGCAACCAGAATGGCAGCGCCGGGCGGTGCTACTGCTCTATCTGCCCCTGCTGGTGCCACAGGTCACCTTTCTGTTCGGTATGCAGGTGCTGCTGATCAGTACCGGGCTGGATGGATCGGCGATCAGCCTTGTCTGGGCGCATATGATCTTTGTGCTGCCTTACGTGTTTCTATCGCTCGGCGATACATATCGGCACTGGGATGAGCGGTATAAACGCACGGGCCTGTGCCTCGGGCGGGCGCCGGTCAGTATCTGGTTGCGGATCAAGCTGCCGATGCTGCTGCGACCGATACTGGTTGCGATGGCGGTGGGCTTTGCCGTCAGCATCGGCCAGTATCTGCCAACTATCCTGATCGGTGGCGGGCGCTTCGCCACCCTGACCACCGAGGCGGTGTCGCTGGCCGCGGGCGGTAATCGGCGGTTAATCGGTGTCTACAGCCTGTTACAGGTCGTTCTGCCGATGTTCGGCTTCCTGATCGCCATGCTGCTGCCGCTTGTCCTGTTTCGCAACCGGCGGGGATTGCAGGTGAACCGATGAGTGAGAAGGTGGAAACCATGAATGCCGCCCAACCCGGTCTGGTGCTGCGCAACGTGTCGGTTTTACTGCATGGCACGCCATTGCTGACGGTTTCGCTGTCGGTTGCGCCGGGTGAGATCGTCACCATTGCGGGGGCCAGCGGGGCGGGCAAATCAACGCTGCTCTCCTATCTCTGCGGGTCGCTGGGGGGCGGGTTTGTCGGGGCAGGGGATGTGCTGGTCAACGGCGTTGTTGTGAATGGGCAGCCGCCGTGGAAACGCAATATCGGTATCCTGTTTCAGGATGATCTGCTGTTTCCGCATCTGTCGGTTGCGGGCAACCTGAACTTCGCGATCCGGCCCGATGTACGCGCCAAGGCAGAGCGTCATGACCGTATTGCCGCTGCACTCGAGGCCGCCGGTCTGACCGGTTTCGAGAAGCGTGATCCGGCCACCCTGTCCGGTGGGCAGCGCGCACGGGTCTCGGTCATGCGGGTGCTGTTGTCGGAGCCGCAGGTCCTGTTGATGGATGAGCCGTTTTCCAAACTCGATGCCGAAACCCGCGGGCAGTTCCGCGACTTTGTCTTTACTCAGATACGAGAGCGGCAGATACCGACCCTGATGGTCACCCATGACAGCGAGGATGCCGACGCTGCCGGTGGCCGCATCATCAGGCTCTAGTCGCTGTCCTCATCCCGGATTGCCATAATCAGCGAGGCGATATCCGCGAGATCATAGGGCTTGGTAATCAGCCGGGTTGGCGGGAACTGGTCCAGCAGGCTGTCGACTGCGCCATAACCCGTGGCAAGGCCGAAGGGAATGCCCTTCTCATGGAGTGCCCAAGCCACATCATTGCTGATTTCCCCCTCGAGATTGACGTCGAGCAGGCAGAATTCGATCTCTTTCTGGTCGTGCAGATGTTTGGCATTGCTGACATTGGAGGCAATGAATACCCGTGCCGCACCCAGCTTCATCAAATGCCGTTCGGCACCGAGGGCGAGCAGCATGGTGTCTTCAACCAGCAGCACATTGCCGGTCAGCAGTTTTGTTGGCTGTTCCGGGTTGGCCGGGGCTGCCGGGTCTGGTGTGTTGTTCTGTTCCAATTCCTTGGCCCTCACGCGGGTGATATGCGGGTCGGGGATTGTCAGCAAAGCCTGAAATCCATCCTCATGGAAGCTGATATCCGACTTGCCCTGCAGTTCAAACGGTATCGACTGTTCAATGATCGTGCTGCCGAAGCCGCTGCGGGTCGGCGGCTTTACCGTCGGGCCGTCGATTTCCTGCCAATGTATATGAAAACCGCGTTTGCGGGCATCTTTCAGGCTGATTTTGACAACCCCGCTATCATTGGACAGCGCACCATATTTGGCGGCATTGGTGACGAGCTCATGGATGACCAGCGCCATGGTGGTGAATGCCTGGGGCGAGATCAGCACCCCGGTGCCGTCAATGCTGACGCGATCAGCCTGTTGGCCGAGAAATGCTCTGGTTTCCTTCTGGATCAGTTCCTCGATCGAGCTCGGTTCCCAGTTCTTTCTGGTGATCAGGTCATGGGCCTGCGCCAGTGCCTGTATGCGTCCGCCGACAATCCGGGTGAATTGTTCCACATCATCGATGCCGTCATTGCTCTGTACGACCAGATTACGGATCAGTTGCAGGATATTGCGTACCCGGTGGTTCAGCTCGGCAATCAGTATGTCCTGCTGTTTGCGGGCCGCTTCCTGATGTTGTGCCGCCTGATCCTTCATGCGCAGGACAACTTCAAGCATGGTCAGGCGCAGGGCCTCGGCGGCGCGCAGTTCCTGTGGTTGCCATGGCAGCGCCTTGTCATGGCTGTGCTCTTCCCAAGTGGAGAATTGCCCATACGGGGTGGCGGGCTGTTCTTCCCCGGCCATAGGGTTGCTTGCCCAGACGATGCTTCTCGGTACGGCCTTGCGGCAGAACAGCAGGTAATCATGGGATTGGCGTGACAGCGGCAGAACCAGAATCCCGGCAACGCGATCCGCATGTTCCACAGCGGTAGGGAGCAGGGTGCTCAACTGGCTGGTCGCGTAAATCTTGTCTGTCTTCAGCTTCTGGATAACGTCGAGCAGCGGCAGAAATTCATTCAGTGTCAGGCTCTCGCCAATGACGCTGTATTTGTTGCCAGCCCAGCAGATGACGGAATCAAAATCCAGTGCCGTCCGCGCAATATTGGCGATTGCATCGAGACTGTTCTCGATCTGCTCGCCCTTGGCGAGTTCGACCATGATCTTGTCATGGACCCATTTGCTCTGTTCCTGCTCCACCCGATCCCGGGCACGCTCAAGCTCGTTGATGCTGAGGCCGAGAAACTGACCGATCATCTTGGCGGCGGATCTGACTTCGGGGTTCACCAGCATGGGGCTGCGGTGCTGGCAGGCCAGCAAGCCCCAGAGCTGCCCCTCAACAATGATGGCCACGGACAGTTTGGCCGAAATGCCCATGCTGCGCAGATAGGCAAGATGCGCCGGGGAAGAGGCCATCAATTCGCTGACCCCCAGATCAATAGCCGGGCAGGCATCATTTGCCAGCGGCGTAACCGGGATGCTCTCATCATCGATATCGACAATGAAATGGACGAGGTTGCGGCAATAATGGTTTCTCGCCTGTTTCGTTATCGCCGTTGCCGGGTAATGCAGACCGAGAATGGAGGGCATGCCGTCAACCGCTGTCTCGGTAATCACCGAGCCACTGCCGTCATGGGTCAGGCGGTAGACGAGGATGCGGTCATAGCCGGTAATATCCGCCAGCGCCTTAACCGCCTGCTGGCATTTCATGTCGATTGTAGCTGCTTGCCGGATACTGTCGATGGCGGGCTGCAGGCTTTCGGAGACCACGATGCGCTGCTGAGGCATGTGGTGCTCGATATCAATGACAATATTGTCGCCGGACATGCGCGCGGCCATATCGAGCAACCGGCCACCATCGCACAGCTCAATGCCATAATGCCGTTGCGGCAGCTTGCTGTTGCGCAGCTTGTGGAGTGTCCGTTGCATGGTCGCCCATCCTGCGGGGGACAGGATCGCTGACAGATGTGTCCCCGGCTTTATCGGGTTTCGGCTGTCTATGAAGTCATGCAGATTGGCGGAATAATAACCGATGATTGAATCCGGGGTCAGCGCGATAACAGCGCCAAAAGACTGTACCCATCCGGAAGTGTGACTCAAGCCTTGCCCTGTGCTTGCCACGTCAACAGTGTTCTTTGCCGATCTGCATGGTTTCTGCAGGTCAACGGTCATCTTGTAAGGTTTTTGTTATAGCGATAACTGTACCATCATAATGCACAGGTTCGGCTGTTCTCGATAGTAGAAAATTTGGCTGCTGTAAGCATTCATACAAATGAGTGTCTGTTAATTGTATGTGTTCAAAGGATAGTCAGGTCTGGTGCAGATATTTTGCCTGCACAATATAATAAGTACTTAAGCGAATATGCATATTATATTAAGTACATAATAATCCGGTTTCCGCTCTGTCTCGCGGTCTCTCCCTTCCGATCGTGTCTGTACACAACCTCTCAACTGTCTGTGACAGGGGCTGGGTCGATTATGAAAATAGCCTAAACTGCGCGCCTCTGATGGAGGTCTCATGTCGGGCAAGTCGATTTCGGATTATATCCGCGTTCTGGTGGTTGAGGATGACAGCTATCTGCGCGAGGTCATCTGCGATGCCATCAGGCTTTTGGGTATTCGCCATATTCATGAGGCATCCGAGGGTACGGAAGCTCTGTCCATGACTGTTCGGATCAGGCCGGATGTGGTGTTCTGTGACGTACAGATGGACCCCATGGGTGGCTTGGAATATCTGACCAAGCTGCGGCAGGTGCTGGATAGCGAGGTTGCCGGTACGCCCGTTGTCTTCCTCACCGCAACCACAGATGTCACGACGGTTGAACAGGCCAAGAAGCTCAACGCCAGCGGCTTTATCGCCAAACCCCCGAGAGGTGAGGCTCTCAAGGCCGCCATCAACCGCGTGCTCGGCAAGGTGGTTGCCTGAGTTCGGGTGGTATCCTGATCGCTTGTGCTGAAATTAATGGTGGGCGCGACTGGGATTGAACCAGTGACCCCTGCCGTGTGAAGGCAGTGCTCTCCCGCTGAGCTACGCGCCCGGGCCGTGTATGGGCCGGAGCGCTGACTTAGGCTGTCGCTCGCTGCTTGTCAACAAAAGCCCGTCTGTGGAGCAGATGTATGGAACATTTGCCCCGCTTGCTCGTTACCTGAACGAGAGAATAACAAGCGCTCCAGCCATAAGGTGAATACCCATGTCAAACAACGAGGAAAAGCTCTGGCACCTGATCCGGGACATCCATAACTGCATGATGGTGACCAAGGAACCGAGCGGTGCCATGCGTGCCCGTCCGATGCATGCCTTTGTCGAGCCGGAGCGCAAGGAAATCTGGTTCTATACCCGTCTGGATAACGGCAAGAGCATCGAACTGCAGGAAAACGGCGATATCTGCCTGTGTTTCAGCAGCCCATCTGATTCAGACTACATTTCAATCAGCGGCCATGCCTCGCTTGATGATGATCGCCAGATGATTGACAAGCACTGGTCGCCATTCGTCGACGCCTGGTTCCCGGAAGGCAAGGACAGTCCGGTCGTCGGCATGATCCGTGTCGCCGTGGACAAGGGGGAATACTGGGACGGCAAGTCCGGCTCGATTGTCTCGGCAATCAGGATGTTGGTCGCTGCCGAAACCGATGAGATGCCCGATCTCGGCGATCATGGCAAAGTGGCCATCAGTCGGTGATGCCCGGGTATTGCTGCTTTTCTTGACCCCCTTGCTATCACTAACCCTGACGGCTTTGTGAAGCGCGCTACCTTGTGGCCGCAATGTCGTGGTATGTTTTTGACAGGTAATGAAACCGGTTAAACGAGGTCTTGCTTGAGCATTTCAGGGGCAACAATCAATGCGCATGGTGTTTCCGGCCTTTATCATGGTGTGCGCCGGGAAACCCTGAAGCAGGCTCGCGCTGACGATCAACAGGGTAAGTATTATCAGCAGGACCGCTCCATTGCCGCCTCTGCCGGGAATATTTCCCCCGACGTGCCGGTTGGTAAACAGCTGGGTGCTATCCTCATAGAACTGGCAGAAAAGAATGCGGATGCAGAGTCTTCAGCTGCTATTGCGCTCGCTCATGTCGATGTGCGTGATACGCCGGATGGGCGGAAGTTGACCATTGATGCCGCCTGCATGGGTGATTGCGATGTTTATCTGGCGATAAGCCCGGCCGATGGATCGGCACCATCAGTACAGCGGCTGTTTGATGATGTGGACTTTTCAGAACAATTTGACGGCGTTGCGCAGGCCACCAGAAAGCTGATTGCCGGTATCGGCTCTTTGTCTGAGCCTGAAGCCATGTATCAACGGTACAGCGTCAACCTCAAGCCGGGTGAAACAGCGACGGTATTTACCGCCAGTGACGGTTATTGGGACGGCCATGCGGTATTGGCGCACCCTAAGGCCGATGGCTTGAGCGATCAGCAGGCGCATGCGCGCATGACGGGGCAAATTGGCCGGGCTGTGATGCAGGGGCTCGCACATGGCGATGATTCGGCCATGTCTGCAGTTCTGACCGAGGATTTGCTGGAGAAATCCGAGCAGGCCGATATTCCCAATACCGACAACATATCGGCCACGGCAGCGGTCATCCGGCCTGATGGCAAGGCACCGGAAGCGTTCATCATCGGCTCGATTGACGGGGCGGGTGCGATTGGTCCGACCGAAGAAATGGTTGATGGGATGGTGGCCGACATACACGCAAAGCTGGGGCCGAGCCTGCTTGTGGGCAATGACAATCGGCATGATGCCAGCCTGACTGCCGGCCTGGATGATTGGCGTGAACGTCGCCAGCGTAGCGCTGGCTCAAAGCCCGCAGCAACCAGACCGGCATTGGGCAGGCCCTAGCAATATTGCCGCATCACAGCGGTCTGTAATGCACTGCAACAGTTTTTGATTTCCGATCAACCGGGCTGCGTGGCAGTAAGCAGGTCATATCTGTTGACCTGTTTTTCTAGTTCACTGACCGTCCGACCATGACCGATCTGCACATCATCATTCTTGCCGCCGGGCAGGGAACCCGGATGCGCTCCTCGATACCTAAGGTGCTGCACCCGGTTGCCAATCGCCCGATTGTCGATCATGTGCTGGCTGCTGCCGTGCAGGCCGGGGCGGTCTCGATAACCGGTGTTGTCGGCCCGGATATGTCCGAGGTTGCCGCTGCCTTTGACGGGCATAACCTGGCGGTGCAGCAGGTGGCGCAAGGCACCGGCGATGCGGTCAAGGCGGCACTGACTGAAATACCTGTCTCAACGGCTGGAATCGCTGTCGTACTCTATGCCGACACACCGCTGGTGCGGCAGGAAACCATTGATGCCCTGACGGCACCGATCATGGATCAGTCTGCAGCCGTTACCGTCTTCGGTATGGATCTGGCCGAACCCGCCGCCTATGGCCGTCTGGTGACCAATGATGCTGGTGACCTGTTGCGCATTACCGAGGCGCGGGAAGCGGATGAGGCAACGCTCGCGATCACGCTCTGTAATGGCGGTTATATGGCCTTTGACCTCGGTCGCTGCCGGGGGCTGGTCAACAAGATCGATAATCAGAACAACAAGGGCGAGTACTACCTCACCGATCTGGTCGAGCTCGCCAATGATGTGGGACACCGCGCGGTTGTGGTGCAGACCGAGCCGGAAGATGCGCTCGGCGTCAATGACCGTGCCGATCTGGCACTGGTCGAGGCCGTGATGCAGAAACGTCTGCGTGTCGGTCACATGGCCGCTGGCATCACCCTGACAGCGCCGGAAACAGTATTCTTCACCCACGACACGGCACTGGCCGCTGACACGGTGGTTGAACCCCATGTGGTGTTCGGCCCGGGCGTCACAGTCACCGGTCCGGCCACGATCCGAGCGTTTTCCCATCTGGAGGGCTGCGAGATTGCCGAGGGTGTTACTATCGGTCCCTATGCCCGCATCCGTCCGGGCAGCCGGATCGGCAAGGGGGCCCGCATCGGCAATTTTGTCGAGACCAAGAATGTGGAGATGGGCGAGGGGGCCAAGGCCAACCATCTGACCTATCTCGGCGATGCCACGGTCGGGGCCGGGTCCAATATCGGGGCCGGGACGATTACCTGCAATTATGACGGCTATATCAAATCCCGGACAAAAATTGGCGACAATGCCTTTATAGGCTCCAACTCCGCCCTCGTGGCGCCGGTCAGTATCGGTGACGGCGCGATTGTCGGGGCGGGCAGTGTGATTACCAAGGATGTGACGGGCGATGCGATTGCCATTGCCCGCGGTGAACAGGTTGAGAAGACCGGGCGCGCCCCGGCCTTCCGCGAACAGCGCGCGGCTCAGAAAGCCAAGGCGAAGAAGGGTTAGAAACCATGTGCGGTATTATCGGTATTCTGGGGCAGGGCGATGTTGCGCCATCCGTGCTTGAGGGTCTCCGCCGTCTCGAGTATCGCGGCTATGACAGTGCCGGGATCGCGACCCTTGCCAATGGTCATATCCAGCGTTGCCGCGCCTCGGGTAAGATCGTCAATCTGGCTGGCAAGCTGGATGCCGAACCGCTCAAGGGTGATGTCGGCATCGGCCATACCCGTTGGGCGACCCATGGTGCGCCGACCGAGAACAATGCTCACCCGCACGCGACCGATCGTGTGGCCATTGTCCATAACGGCATCATCGAGAATTATCAGGAGTTGAAGGCCGAGCTGGAGCAAAAGCAGCATCGCTTCGACACCGAAACCGATACCGAGATTGTCGCCCATCTGGTCACCGACTACCTGCAGCAGGGGCTTGATCCCGTGGCGGCGGCGAAGGCCAGTTTTGCCCGGCTCGAGGGTGCCTATGCGCTCGTCCTGATCTTTGCCGGTGAGCATGAGCTGATGATTGGCGCACGTCAGGGTACGCCGATGACCATCGGTTATGGCGAGGGCGAGAACGCAGGCTCGATGTATCTGGCATCCGACGCCGTCGCACTCGCTGCCTATACCAACAAGGTCTGTTACCTTGAGGATGGCGACTGGACCGTGATCCGCCGCAGCGGTGCTGAAATCTTCCGCCGCGATGGTGCGAAGGTGGAACGGCCGGTGCGTCAGTCATCCGTAACCGGTGCCATGACCGGCAAGGGCGATTACCGTCACTTCATGCTCAAGGAAATCCACGAGCAGCCGGAGGTGATCGGCAATACCGTCAATGCCCATCTGCATCCCTCGACCGGGGCGGCGGCATTCGAGGATTTCGAGTTCGATTTTGCCAATCTGAACCGCCTGCACATCACCGCCTGTGGCACCGCCTTCTATGCCGGTCTCGTCGCACGCTACTGGTTCGAGGAAATCGCCGGACTGCCGACCGAGGTAGATATCGCCTCGGAATACCGTTACCGCAACCTGCCGGCGACCGAAGGCTCGGCGACGCTGGTGATCTCGCAATCGGGTGAGACGCTGGATACGCTGGAAGCATTGCGTTTTGCCAAGGGGCAGGGGCAAAAGACCCTCGCCGTGGTCAATGTGCCGGAAAGCACCATGGCACGGGAAGCGGACCAGACCGTCTATACCCTTGCCGGGCCGGAGATCGGCGTTGCCTCGACCAAGGCGTTCACCACCCAGCTGGCCACGCTTGCGTGTCTCGCCATGTATGCCGCACGCAAACGGGGCCGGATCACCGAGGCGCAGGAACGCTCGCTCTCTGCCGCCTTGCGCGAAATTCCGGCGCGGATTTCCGATGTGCTGCACCATGATGATGCAATCAAGGACATTGCCGCCGACCTGATCTCGGCCCATTCGGTACTCTATCTTGGCCGTGGCCGCTCCTATCCGATTGCCATGGAAGGCGCGCTCAAGCTCAAGGAAATCTCCTATATCCATGCCGAGGGCTATGCCGCTGGCGAGATGAAGCACGGACCGATTGCGCTGCTCGATGAGAGTGTGCCCGTGGTTGTCGTGGCCCCATCTGACCGCTGGCTGGAAAAGACCCTGTCAAATGTGCGTGAGGCCACCGCCCGCGGTGCCCGCCTGCTGCTGATCGGTGATGAGAAATCGGTCAAGGCACTGGAAGATGTTACCACCTGGTCAATCCCCATGCCGAGCATTCCCTCCGAGGCGGCGTCCTATATGGCGCCCATCCTCTACACCGTGCCGGTCCAGCTCCTCGCCTACCACGCCGCCGTCCTCAAGGGCACCGACGTCGACCAACCCCGCAACCTCGCCAAAGCGGTGACGGTGGAGTGATAATCGCGCTGTGCGTGGAGACCTTTTCGGTTTCTTGCTTCGTATGGCCGCACAGGCCTCTGGCGAATACGGCTTTGCATGCCATATAAGAATGACTGATCTTTTCACCGGCCACGGCGTTTATCGGCTGTGGTCGGCATTTAGCCATAAAAACAAATTCCGGGAGCACCCCCATGGACACCATCGATACCACCCATATGCGTCTGAAACTCAATGACCCGGACCTGTTCCGGTTCAAGGCCTTTGTCGGTGGTGACTGGGTTGAGGCCGATAGCGGCAAGACCTTTGAGGTGACCAACCCCGCGACCGGTGAGGTGATCGGCACCGTGCCGGATATGGGCGAGGCGGAGACCCTGCGTGCGATTGATGCCGCTGACAAGGCATGGCCTGCCTGGCGCAAGAAGACCGCCAAGGAGCGTGCAGCCATCCTGCGCAAATGGAATGATCTGATGCTGGAGAATGCGGAAGATCTGGCCCGGCTCATGACCCTCGAGCAGGGTAAACCTTTGGCCGAGGCGCGGGGCGAGGTTGGTTATGCCGCGAGCTTCATCGAATGGTTTGCCGAGGAAGGTAAGCGCGCCTATGGCGATACCATTCCGACCCATAATCCCGGTGCCCGCATTCTGGTGACCAAGGAGCCGATCGGGGTGACGGCGGCGATCACGCCGTGGAACTTCCCCGCCGCGATGATTACCCGCAAGGCCGCACCGGCCTTTGCCGCCGGGTGCCCGATGGTGGTGAAGCCCGCCGAGGCCACGCCGTTCTCGGCGCTGGCACTGGCCGTGCTTGCCGAACGTGCCGGTATCCCTGCCGGTATCTTCTCGGTCATTACTGGTGATGCGAAAGCCATCGGCAAGGCCATGACCGACAGCCCGATTGTCCGCAAGCTGAGCTTTACCGGCTCGACCGAGGTTGGCCGTATCCTGATGCGCCAATCCGCCGACACGATCAAGAAGGTGTCGTTCGAGCTCGGCGGCAATGCGCCGTTCATCGTATTTGACGATGCCGATCTCGATGCCGCGGTTCAGGGGGCGATTGCCTGTAAATACCGTAATGCCGGTCAGACCTGTGTTTGCGCCAACCGCCTCTATGTACAGGCCGGTGTCTATGACCGCTTTGCCGAGAAATATGCCGAAGCTGTCAAGAACCTGAAGGTTGGTGACGGCTTCGATGACGGTATCGATGTTGGCCCGCTGATCGAGAAGTCGGCGATTGCGAAGGTTGAGGATCATATTGCCGATGCGACCGGCAAGGGTGCCAAGGTGGTAGTTGGCGGTGCGCGGAGTGAGGCAGGTGATCTGTTCTTCCAGCCAACCGTGCTGACCGGTGTGACCAACGACATGAAGGTCGCGAAGGAAGAGACCTTCGGCCCGCTGGCACCGCTGTTCAAATTCGAGACCGAGGAAGAGGTGATCCAGCGCGCCAATGATACCGAGTTCGGTCTGGCGTCATACTTCTACACCCGCGACATGGGCCGTATCTTCCGTGTTTCCGAGGGGCTGGAATACGGCATGGTTGCCGTCAATACCGGCATCCTCTCAACCGAGGTCGCACCGTTCGGTGGGGTCAAGCAGTCCGGTATCGGGCGCGAAGGTTCCCATTACGGTCTCGATGAGTACATGGAAATCAAATACACGCTGATCGCCGGGGTTTGATAGCTCGGGCAGGGATGCCCGACAGGGGAACTGACTAATGGCTTACGATTTTGATTATTTCGTCATCGGCGGTGGTTCCGGTGGGGTTCGTTCCGCACGCATTGCCGCCAAGAACGGTGCCAAAGTGGCTGTGGCGGAGGATCACGACATGGGCGGCACCTGCGTCAATCGCGGCTGTGTGCCCAAGAAGTTCATGGTCTTCGCCGGTCAGTTCCGCCGAATGTTTCAGGATGCCGCCGATTATGGCTGGAAGCACTCTGGCAAGTCCCCCGGCTTCGACTGGCCAAGCTTGCGGGACAAGGTTGCAGCCGAAACCCAGCGCCTAAGCGGGCTGTATCAGAAGGGCCTCGACGGTGTTGAGGCAACGGTGTTCCATGCCCATGCCAAGATCACCGGCCCCCATGAGGTTGAGGTGGATGGCAAGACGGTTACCGCCAAACACATCCTGATCGCCGTTGGCGGCGAGCCGTTCATGCCGGAAATACCGGGGATCGACCATGCCATCAGCTCGGATGAGATATTCCATCTGAAGGAGTTTCCGAAACGTCTCGTGGTTAATGGTGCCGGTTATATCGGTCTTGAGTTTGCCAGCATATTCAATGCGCTGGGCAGCGAGGTTACGGTTGTCTATCGCGGATCGGAGGTGCTGCGCGGCTTCGATCACGACTTACGCCATCAACTTTGCACGGACCTTGCGGAAGCGGGCATAAGCTTCAGATTCAATGAGAATATCACCGAACTTGAGGAACAGAAAAACGGCCTCAAGGTGCATCTGACCGACGGCAAGAGTCTTGAGGCAGATCAGGTGCTGTTTGCCATCGGTCGCCGACCACGGGTTGAGGGGCTTGGCCTCGATACGGCTGGGGTTATGACCGACGACAAGGGCGCGATCATTGTCAATGAGGGCTATCAGACCAGCGTGCCGTCGATTTACGCGGTTGGTGATGTGACCAACCGGGCCAATCTGACCCCGGTGGCGATCCGTGAAGGTCACTGGCTGGCTGATCAGTTGTTCGGTGAGGGCGGCAATAACCGTCTCGACTACGCCATGGTCACCACCGCCGTTTTCACGACGCCGGAGTTGGGCACGGTTGGATTGAGCGAAGAGGACGCGATTACAGCGGCTTATGAACTGGACATCTACCGGACAAAATTCCGGTCAATGCGCTACGCTTTCTCCGATAACAAGCCGTATACAATGATGAAACTGGTGGTCGATAAAGCCAGCCGCCGGGTGCTCGGGGCTCATATGCTGGGCGAGAACGCCGGCGAGATCATTCAGACGCTGGCGGTCGCCATTACCATGGACGCTACGAAGGAGCAGGTGGATGCGACCGTTGCGTTGCATCCGACCGTTGCGGAGGAGTTTGTCACGATGCGTGAACCCGCCGCCTCAACATTGAGTGCCAAACAGGCGGCGGAATAGGTTTGTTTCCGTATCAGGTGATCAGTGAATCACGCCGGGATTATGCAGAACATTGACAATGCCGAGATAGGCAGTCTCGAGTTGTTGCAGTCGGAACTTCTCGGTGCGGTTCATGCGTTCCTTGCGTTCATCGAGGTCGACGAGCACGCGTGAAGCCTTGGTAAGATCGCCTTGAACCAGTGCCTGTTCCAGATCACTAAAATGGTTGCCGTACATGGGGTTAGCCACTCCCTGCTAATGTGTTCCACAAACTTATCCCCAAATAAGCCCGGGTTATTTTTGTGCCTTGCCTAGCCCTGGAATCACTGACTTCGCCGCAAGATTTGCGACGAAGTCAGAATGATAACAGATAACTATCTGTAAAGGCACGCGAATTTACCCGCGCCCAACTCTCCTACCCACGAAGAATGATTGGAGTATGAATCACTCGGCGAATCGTGACTAGAGTCGGCGAATCGAAACGCCAAACTTATCCACATGATCATGGCATTCCGGCAACAGAGCCGATAAGCTGGGGTGCAACAGATGGCTGTAATGCAGTGCAAGCGCTGGACTTGGCGGCGATGACGGCTAATATGCGCCGCCCGCTTTGATGATCAGCGCGCGAACAGAATTCAGATAAAAACGAGACCAACAGATGACGAACAAGACCTGGAGCCCATCAAGCTGGCGTACCCATGAGGCAAAACAGATGCCCAGCTATCCCGATGCCGCCGCATTGGAAGCTGTTGAGGGCAAGCTTGCCAAACAGCCGCCGCTGGTCTTTGCCGGGGAAACCCGCCGCCTGCGCTCACAGCTCGCCCGCGTTGCCAAGGGTGAGGCGTTCCTGCTTCAGGGCGGTGATTGCGCCGAGAGCTTTGCCGAGTTCAGCGCTAACAATATTCGCGATACCTTCCGCGTCCTGCTGCAGATGGCGGTCGTGATGACCTTTGCCGGTTCCATGCCGGTCGTGAAGGTTGGTCGTCTGGCCGGGCAGTTCGCCAAGCCGCGTTCATCGGATGACGAGACCATCGGCGATACCACGCTCCCGAGCTATCGCGGTGACATCATCAACGGTTTCGAGTTCACCGAGGAAGCCCGCATTCCCGATCCCGAGCGGATGCTGAATGCCTATCATCAGTCGGCCTCGACCCTGAACCTGCTCCGTGCCTTCGCACAGGGCGGTTATGCCGATCTGCATCAGGTGCATCAGTGGAACCTCGGATTCGTGTCTGAGAGCCCCGCCGGTGACCGCTACCGCGATCTCGCCAACCGTCTGGACGAAACCCTGCGCTTCATGGCGGCCTGTGGCATTACCTCCGAGACCACGGCACCGATCCGTGAGACCGATTTCTATACCTCGCATGAGGCGCTGCTGCTGCCTTATGAAGAGGCGCTGACCCGTGTGGATAGCACCAGCGGCCATTGGTACGACGTTTCCGCCCACTTCCTGTGGATCGGTGAGCGTACCCGCCAGCTTGACGGTGCCCATGTGGAATTCCTGCGTGGTGTGCGTAATCCGATCGGTCTGAAGGTCGGCCCGACCATGACCCCGGATGAGCTGATGCGCATGATTGATGCGCTGAACCCGCTCGACGATCCGGGCCGTCTGACCCTGATCACCCGTATGGGCCATGACACCCTTGCCGGTGAACTGCCGAAGCTGGTTGAGCGCGTGAAGGCTGAGGGCCGTTCCATCGTCTGGTCCTGTGATCCGATGCATGGCAACACGATCAAGGCGGCATCTGGCTACAAGACCCGTCCGTTCGACCGGATTATGACCGAAATCAAAGCATTCTTCGCGGTTCACCGTGATCTTGGCACCCATCCGGGCGGTATCCATATCGAACTGACCGGTCAGGACGTGACCGAATGTACCGGTGGGGCACAGGAGATTACCGATGACGGTCTCTCCATGCGTTACCACACCCATTGCGATCCGCGTCTGAACGCCAATCAGGCTCTGGAAATTGCCTTCCAGGTGGCTGAGGATCTGGCGGCCCTGCGTCAACCGGTGGCCGATCAGGTTCCCAACGTTGCTGCGCAATAAGCATTTCCGCTGAGGATTAAGGAGAGCGGCCATGGCGGATGATGGAGTTATGGCAATCGGCCCGACCACACAGCAGGCCGGTCTGGGGCACAGCACCCAGAGCGAGGTCAATCGCTGGACTGACGCCTATTTCCGCCGCACGCGGGAAATTGTCCGCCGGTTTGGTGATACGGCGGTCACCTATGCCGTCTTCATGCGTCGCCCGGTTGTCAGCGCGCCACGACTGGCGATCAATTGGCTCGAGGCGGCCATGGCCGATCGCGGTGCCGAGATCGACATCGAGCTGCGCTACGGTGAGGGGCGCTGGGTCGGTGCCGGTGATCCGATCCTCTATATCACCGGCTCGTTCGAGGCGCTGGTGGATTGCGAAACCCAGTTCCTGATGCAACTCGGCCCGCCCTGTGTGGCGGCGGCCAATGCCTTCACCATGTGTGCCGATCTGCCCAATATCGACTTCCTCGCCATGGATGCCCGCCACTGTGCCGGTACCGAGATGGCCGAGCTGATGGCCTATGCCGCCAGCGTCGGTTCCGACCGGGCACGGCGCAAGACCGGTGCCAAGGGCTTTATCGGCAATGCCTCCGATGCCACCGCGCATTATTTCGGCCAGCCCAAGGGCATGGGCACCATGCCGCATGCCCTGATCGGCTATGCCGGGTCAACCGTGCGCGCAGCCGAAATGTTCCACGAAACCCATCCCGAGCAACTGCTGACCGTGCTGGTCGATTACTTCGGTCATGAGGTGACGGACAGCCTTGCGGTCTGTGAGCGGTTCCCGGAACTGGCCCGTGCGGGCAAGCTGGCGGTGCGTCTTGATACCCTCGGCGGTCGCTTTGTCGAGGGTCTGGACCCGCCGGGCTCCTATGCCGTGCTGGAACGCAATGTGCCGGAAGCGCTGCGGGGTTATCACCCGGAGAGCGAGATCAGACACCTAATCGGCACCGGCGTTAGTGCAGCGGCGATCTGGTATCTGCGTGAGAAGCTGGATGCGGCGGGCTATGACAAGGTCAGGATCGTTGCCTCATCCGGTTTCAGCCCGGAAAAATGCCGCCTGATGAAGGATGCCCGCGCGCCGATTGATGTTATCGGTACCGGTTCCTATCTGCCGGATAAATGGTCGGAAACCTATGCCACCGCGGACATCATCTCCTATGGTGGTACGCGCCGGGTCAAGCAGGGCCGTGAGTTCCTGCTGCCGCGTGAGCATGGCATGACCGATACTGCCGAGGACAAGCCGGAAACTCCATGACAGACAGCCTCACCATTGCCCTTGCCCAGCTGAACCCGACCGTGGGTGATCTGCCGGGCAATCTGGAAAAACTGCGTCAGGCGCGCCGTGATGCGGGTGAGGTCGATCTGGTCATCACACCGGAGCTGTCGATTGCCGGATATTTTCCGGAAGACCTGATCGATCGCCCCGGTTTTACCCGTGACTGCATGATTGCGGTGCAGAAACTGGCGGCTGAAACCGCACAGGGCGGCCCGGCAATCATTGTCGGCAGCCCGTGGTTCGATGACGGTGTAATCTACAACGCTGCCCTGCTGCTTGATGGCGGTGAGGTCAAGGCCAAGCGCTACAAGCATTTCCTGCCCAATTACGGGGTCTTTGATGACCAGCGGAACTTCCGCCCCGGCCCGTTGCAGGGACCGATTGAGTTCCGTGGCGTGCCCATCGGTCTGACCATCTGTGAGGACATCTGGTTCCCTGATCTGGTGGAAACCGTGCAGGAGAGCGGGGCCGAGATCATTATCGCGATCAATGGCAGCCCCTATGAAGATGGCAAATCCATTCGCCGGATCGAACAAGTTGCGGTACCGCGGGTGGTTGAGAGCGGCCTGCCGATGATTTTCGTCAATCAGGTCGGCGGGCAGGATGAGGTGGTCTATGATGGCGCATCCTTTGTGCTCGGTCATGACCGAAGCCTGCGGCTGCAACTGCCATCCTTTGTTGAGGCATCGGCGGTAACCCGTTGGCAACGCACGGATAAGGGCTGGGTTTGCGAGCAGGGCGAGATGACCGAGCCGCCAAGCGGCATTGCCGCGACTTATCAGGCGGTGACCCTCGGTTTGCGTGACTATATCGCCAAGAATGGCTTTCCGGGCGTGGTGCTGGGGCTGTCTGGCGGCATCGACAGTGCGGTCAGTGCCGCCATTGCCGTTGATGCGCTGGGGTCGGAGCGAGTGCATGGCGTCTTGCTGCCATCGCCATATTCATCCGAGGGCAGTGTCTCCGATGCGGTGGCACTGGTTGAGGCGCTCGGCATCCGCCATGACACAATCGAGATCGGCCCCGGTATGCAGGCGGTCGACCAGATGCTCGGCAAGTTGTTTGAGGGCACCGAGCCGGGTGTTACCGAAGAGAATATCCAGTCGCGCCTGCGCGGGCTGGCCCTGATGGCAATTTCCAACAAGTTCGGTGCCATGGTGCTGACCACTGGCAACAAGTCGGAAATGGCGGTCGGTTATGCCACGCTCTATGGCGACATGTCCGGCGGCTTCAATACCCTGAAGGATATCTACAAGGTCCGGGTCTACGAAATGGCGCGCTGGCGCAATACTGCCAAACCTGCCGATGCCCTCGGCCCCGACGGTATTGTGATCCCGGTCAATACCATCGAGAAACCGCCGAGTGCCGAATTGCGCCCGGATCAGACCGATCAGGACAGCCTGCCGGAATATGATGACCTTGATGCGATCCTGACCGGCATTATCGAGGATCAGCTGTCGATCAGCGATATTGTCGCCAGGGGCTTTGACCGCGAGACGGTGATTCGGGTCTGGCGGCTGGTCGAACGCTCGGAATACAAGCGGCGGCAGTCCGCACCCGGCGTCAAGGTGTCGCCCCGTGCCTTTGGCCGTGAACGGCGTTATCCGATCACCAATGGCTATCGCGCCGATACCATCACCCGCACGGAAGCGGAGTGGGACAGTGCCCGACAGGTGGAAAAGCCCACGGCTGCAGAATAGCTGCCATTCTTTCCCTTGCGTCACCGCGCAATCGGAGTAGTCTCCGGCGCTCAGAGTTTTGCTAGCACTACATAAGCAGCACCCCGTGGTTCGCGACCACCTGTGCTGCACTTCGAGGTTTTAACGATGTCACGACCTGTTGCCGTCCGTTTTGCGCCAAGCCCGACCGGAAATATCCATGTGGGCAATGTGCGTCCGGCCCTTATCAACTGGCTGTTTGCCCGCAGCCATGATGGCGAGTTCCTGTTCCGTCTCGACGATACCGACCCGGAGCGCTCTAAACAGGAATATGCTGACAACATCGCCCGCGATCTCGAATGGCTTGGCCTCAAATGGGACCGTTTTGCCCGTCAGAGCGACCGCATGGACCGCTATGAGTTGGCCAAGCAGTTCCTGATTGAAAGCGGTCGTCTGTATCCGTGCTACGAGACCCCGGAAGAGCTGTCGCTGAAGCGGAAAAGCCTGCTGTCACGCGGCAAGCCACCGATCTATGACCGCGCTGCACTGCGTCTGAGCGACGAGGACAAGGCGAAGTATGAGGCCGAGGGACGGGTGCCGCATTGGCGTTTCAAACTCGAGGATGCGCCGATTGTCTGGAACGATCTCGGCCATGGCGAGCTGAGCTTCAAGGGCCGCGATCTGACCGATCCCGTGCTGTACCGTGAGGATGGTCGCCCGATCTATACCATCAGCTCGGTTGTCGACGATCTTGAGCTGAACATCACCCATGTGATCCGCGGCGATGATCATATCGCCAATACCGCCGTGCAAATCCAGTTGATGGAAGCACTGGTGCCCCATTGTGGTGGCGCGGTGCCTGTATTCGGCCACCTGCCACTGCTCGCGGCTGCCAATGGCGACAAGCTGTCCAAGCGTAATGGCGCGCTCAGCGTTGCCGATATGCGGGCGGATTCCGGCATTGAGCCGATGGCGGTGCTGAGCCTGCTGGCCAAGATCGGTACCTCCGATCCGATTGAGGCACGCTCAAGCCTCGATCAGCTGATTGCCGAATTCGACATGACCAAATTCTCCAAGGCCACCCCGCGCTTTGATCCCGAAGAGGTGCGCCGTCTGACGGTGAAACTGATTCAGGACATGCCGTTCGCGGCGGTGAAGGAGAAGCTGGCGGCCCGCGACGGCATGCCGGAAATCGACGAGGCATTCTGGGAAGCGGTGCGACCGAACCTCAACTCCCTCGACGACATTGCCGATTGGCACCGGGTTGCCAATGGCCCGGTCGAGCCGATAATCGAGGATGCCGACTTTATCCGTCAGGCAGCCGAGGTGGCCCCGGAAGGGCCATGGTCGGAAACCACATGGTCGGAATGGATCGGCAAGGTCAAGGATGCGACCGGTCGCAAGGGCAAGGCCTTGTTCATGCCGCTGCGTCAGGCGCTGACCGGCATGGATCACGGACCAGAACTGAAGGATCTGTTGCCACTGATCGGGCGTGAACGCGCTCTGGCACGAATGAATGGTGAAGCGCGCTGAACCCTGATGGCGCGGTCAGGCAAGTACAATGACGATTAAACTCCACAACTCCATGACCCGGGCGAAGGAAGACTTCACGCCCATCGACCCTGACCATGTCCGCATGTATGTCTGTGGTCCCACGGTCTATGACTTTGCCCATATCGGCAATGCCCGTCCGGTTGTGGTGTTCGATGTGCTGTATCGCCTGCTGCGCCTTGAGTATCCGAAGGTCACCTATGTCCGGAACATCACGGATATTGAAGACAAGATCATGGATGCGGCCAAGGTCAATGGCGAGAGCATTGAGGCACTGACCCAGCGCACTGCTGACCAGTTCCATGAAGACGTGGAAGCGCTCGGCACGATGATCCCGGATCAGGAGCCGCGGGCAACGGCGTTTGTTGGCGAGATGCTGGCGCTAATTGACCGGCTGGTTGCCGATGGCCATGCCTATGAGGCCGATGGCCATGTGCTGTTCAATGTGCCGTCGATGCCGAATTACGGTCGCCTGTCCAAGCTCGACCGCGATGCCCAGATTGCCGGTGCCCGGGTTGAGGTTGCACCGTACAAGCGCGATCCCGCCGATTTCGTGTTGTGGAAACCATCCCGAGACGACCAGCCGGGCTGGGACAGCAATTACGGTCGTGGCCGTCCGGGCTGGCATATCGAGTGCTCGGCCATGTCAGAGGCGATCCTCGGCCTGCCATTCGATATTCATGGCGGCGGTCAGGACCTGATCTTCCCGCACCATGAGAACGAAATCGCCCAGAGCTGCTGCGCCCACAAGGTCGAGACCATGGCCAATTACTGGCTGCACAATGGCTACCTGATGGTCGATGGCGAGAAGATGTCGAAATCGCTCGGCAATTTCTACACCGTACGGGAGCTGCTGGATGATTTCCGGGGTGAGGAAATCCGCTTCACGCTGCTCTCGACCCATTACCGCTCGCCGCTTGACTTCACCAAGGACGGGCTGAAACAGTCACGCAGCGCGCTGGATCGCCTCTATGGTGCCTTGCGGTCGACGCAGGACCTCAGCATTGACCGGATACCGGAACCGCCAGCCGATCTGGTTGCGGCCCTGCGGGATGATCTGAATACGCCGCTTGCGATCAGCAAGCTGCATGGCCTCGCTGCCATCATCAACAAATCCGACGATCCTGCCGAACGGGCAAAGGCGAAAGGTGAGTTGCTGGCAGCCGGTGATCTGCTCGGCCTGCTGCAACAGGATGCCGAGGCGTGGTACAAATGGCAGCCATCCGCCCGAGCCAGCCTCGATGAACAGGTCATCAATGATCTGATCGAGGAGCGGCAAACGGCGAAGCAGGATCGGGATTTTGCCCGTGCCGACGAAATCCGCGACCAGCTCAAGGATCAGGGCGTGCTGCTTGAGGATGGCCCGACCGGGACAACCTGGAGGCGCACCGGATGACCAGCGCGGCTGATGGCGATTACGTGACGCTTTACGACACCACGCTGCGCGACGGTGCGCAGACGCAGGGTGTCGATTTCAGCGTGTCCGACAAGATAGCGATCGCTGAAGCGCTGGATGCTCTAGGTATTGATTATGTCGAGGGCGGTTGGCCCGGTGCCAATCCGACTGATGATGCGTTTTTCGGTGATAAGCCTGCGTTGAAACGGGCGCGTTTGACACCGTTCGGCATGACCCGTCGGGACGGGCGTTCTGCCTCCAATGATCCGGGGCTGAACGCGGTGCTTGATGCGGCGGCTGGTTCGGTCTGTCTCGTGGGCAAGACATGGGATTTTCATGTGGATGTGGCGCTCGGCATTGCCCGTGACGATAATCTGCGGCTGATCCGCGAGAGCTTTGAGGAAGTTGCGGGCAGGGGGCTTGAGGGCATCTTTGACGCCGAGCACTTCTTCGACGGGTTCAAGGCCAATCGCGACTATGCGCTCGACTGCCTTAAGGCCGCTGCCGAAGGCGGGGCTGAATGGCTGGTGCTCTGTGATACCAATGGCGGTACGCTGCCCCATGAGATTGAGGAAATCGTCCTCGCGGTTCGGGCTACGCTGCCGGATGTGAAGCTCGGCATCCATGCCCATGACGATACCGACAACGCCGTTGCCAATTCAATTGCGGCGGTCCGTGCCGGTGCCCGGATGGTGCAAGGCACGCTGAACGGTCTCGGCGAGCGATGCGGCAATGCCAACCTGATCTCCCTGATCCCGACCCTGACCGCCAAGATGGGCTATCGTTGCGGGGTATCGCAGGACCAGATGGCGCAGCTGGTGAAAACCAGCCGGTTGCTCGATGAGCGCCTGAATGCGGTGCCAAGCCGCAATGCCGCCTATGTCGGTACCGGTGCCTTTGCCCACAAGGGCGGGCTGCACGTCTCGGCAATCGCCAAAGATCCCAGCTCCTACGAACATATCGACCCTGCTGTGGTCGGTAACAGCCGTGAGGTTGTGGTTTCCGATCAGGCAGGGCGCTCGAATATCCTGCAGCGGCTTGCGGCTCTCGGCATCGAGATTGACCGTAAGGATCCGGCGGTCACCGCATTGGTGGATGCGGTGAAGGAGCGGGAGTTTCAGGGCTATGCCTATGATACGGCGGAAGCGAGCTTCGAGTTGCTGGCGCGTCGTGCCCTCGGACAGGTGCCGGAGTTCTTCAAGCTGCATTCGTTCCGGGTGATCGATGAGCGCCGGCATAATGCTCGCGGCAAGCTGGTCACGGTGTCGGAAGCAACGATCAAGATCGATGTGGATGGTGAGCGTCGGATGACCGTCGCCGAGGGGAACGGTCCTGTAAACGCGCTCGACCATGCCCTGCGGCAGGTTCTGGTGACCCATTACCCGGTTCTGGAAGGTGTGCAGCTGGTTGATTTCCGTGTGCGGATCATCAACAGCAGCGGCACCGACGCCGTTACGAGGGTGTTAATCGAAAGCATGGATAATCAGGGGCATCGCTGGCGCACCGTGGGTGTGTCGGCAAACATCATTGATGCTTCCTACATCGCCTTGCATGATAGCCTTAACTATTATCTTGGAAGACGTGGAAGTGACGACAGAACGACGTCCGAGACAACGTCGCATGAGGCTGTATGAATGACCCTGCACCCGCGCAAGAGCTGCTGAAACCGGTAATTATTCTTGTTGGTCCCCAGATGGGGGAGAATATCGGCGCCTGTGCCCGCGCCATGCTCAACTGTGATGTCACTGAATTGCGTCTGGTCCGGCCACGGGATGGCTGGCCCAATCCTGCCGCCACGGCCATGGCCGCCGGGGCTGATCATATCCTTGAGCAGGCGATAGTATTCAACTCAACCCGTGAGGCGCTGGCTGATCTGCACCGGGTCTATGCCACCACCGTCCGCCCGCGCGATATGATCAAGCCGGTACTGACCCCGCGCGAGGCGGCGGCCAGGGCCGTCGAGGCCGGGACAGCAGGCACGCGGGTCGGGTTCCTGTTCGGGCCGGAGAATGCCGGGCTTGAAAATGCTGATGTGGCGTTGGCCGATGCGGTTGTGACTGCACCGCTGAATCCTAATTTCGGTTCACTCAATCTGGCACAGGCTGTCTTGCTCGTCACGTATGAGTGGTATCAGATTATTCATGAGCAGTGCCCGTGTAAGGCAGATGCGCCGTGTCCCAAGGACCTGCCACCGCAGCGTGAAGCGCTCGACATGCTGTTTGACAAGCTGGTGCTGCTGTTGGATGAGCGCGGGTATTTCCGATCTCCCGATATGCGCGACAAGCTGATCCTCAGCATCCGCAATATGATCCAGCGGATGGAGCCGACGGCACAGGATGTTCAGAGCCTGCACGGCCTGATTGTCGGGCTGTCGCGGCCAAAGTCGGCGCAGGGTAGCGAGACTGTTTGACTTCCCGGTCGAGATCGCTATATTCCGCCGCATTCCTGAGAAAGTTTGATGTGGAAGGGCCGCTTTGGCCTGCTGCGTCACGCCGCCGGATGACCGGGTCGGACTATCGGGACAACAAACGCAGCCGCCAACAGATGTCCGGCTGCTCAGAACGAGAGTACATGATATGAACCGTCGTCAGACGCCAAAGCATAAGATTGACCGCCGTTTGGGTGTGAACCTCTGGGGTCGCCCGAAAAGCCCGCTGAACAAGCGTGAATACGCACCAGGCCAACACGGCCAGCGTCGCAAGAAGCCATCCGATTACGGCACCCAGCTGATGGCCAAGCAGAAGCTGAAAGGCTACTACGGCAACATCGGTGAGAAACAGTTCCGCCGCTACTATCAGGACGCCACCCGTCGTAAGGGTGATACCGCTGAAAACCTCATCAGCCTGCTCGAGCGCCGTCTGGACATGGTCGTCTATCGCATGAAATTCGTGCCGACCATCTTCGCCGCTCGTCAGTTCGTCAACCACGGCCACATCCGTGTCAACGGCCAGAAGGTCAATATTCCTTCTTACATGGTCAAAGACGGCGATGTGATCGAGGTCAAGGAAAAGTCCCGCGAGCTGCCAGTCGTTCTCGACGCACAGGCGCTGCAGGAGCGTGACGTTCCCGAGTACATGGACGTTGATTTCAAAACCATGAAGGGCACCTATGTTCGCAGCCCAGCCATGGCTGACGTTCCTTACCCGGTCGTCATGGAACCAAACCTGGTTATCGAATTCTACTCACGCTAAGCGTGAGCCGAACACAGAGAAAAAGGCCGGTGGCGATTGCCCCGGCCTTTTTTCATGGCTGAATTTACGGTGTGACCGGCGGTTTCGGTTTGCGCCGGGCGTGGAAGCTGTCGGTGGTATAGATCGCCAATCCGATCCAGATCAGGCCAAAGGTGATCATGGTATCGGTGGTGAATGCCTCACCATAGAGCGCGACACCAACCAGCAGTTGCAGGCTCGGCGCGATATAGGATAGCAGCCCCATGGTCTTGAGCGGCAGGTGTCTCGCACCTTGCATGTAACAGATCAGGGGAATGGCGGTGACGATCCCGGCGAGGAACAGCAGGACATGGGTGCCGATGCCGGTATTCATGATCGCGCCCACGCCCTCTAGCTCACGATAGGCGATATAGGCGACGGCGACGGGCACCAGCAGCAGGGTTTCCACGAACAGCCCGATGAACGGGTCCAGTCCCTCACGCTTGCGGATCACGGCATAGGTCGAGAAGCTGAAGGCGAGGCAGAGGGTGACGAGCGGAATATTGCCGACCTGCCAGACACTGTATCCGACCCCGGCAATGGCAAAGACCACAGAGATTGCCTGCAATCGCCGCAGTCGTTCGCCGAGGAAGATCATGGCGAGAGCCACCACAACCAGCGGGTTGATGTAATAGCCGAGGCTGACCTGCACAATCCGCTGGTCATTGATGGCCCAGATGAAGACACCCCAGTTGGTGGCGATTAGGATAGTGGTGGCAGTATAGGCGATCAGCTTGCGTTTCGAGCCGATCTCGGCACGCACGGCTGGCCACAGTCCGCGTATCTGAAACAGTATCGCGAGCATGATAACGGTCCAGACAACCCGGTGGGCGAGTATCTCCAGCGGTGCCACATGGCCAAGCTGTTTGAAGAAGACCGGTGAGACGCCCCAGATGATGAAGGCGGTTAGGGCTGCTGCCAGTGCGCGCAGAACCGACCGGGCCTCATCCAGATCTGTCTGGTGAGGGGATTGCTGAATATCAGCCATAGGTTTGACTTTTTGCTCAGAAAAAAATCGGCCCGCATGGGGCCGATTTCAACTAGTGCTCTCGGTCGTCAGATGACGATCAGGCATCGGCCGCTTGTACATTGATGCCCTTGGTCTTGAGCATATCGATCAGTTCACCGGTCTCGAACATCTCACGGATGATATCGCAGCCGCCAATGAACTCACCCTTCACATAGAATTGCGGGATGGTTGGCCAGTCGCTGAATTCCTTGATGCCGTTGCGGATACCCGGATCGTCGAGAACATTTATGCTGTGATAGTCAACGCCGAGATGGTTGAGCACCTGAACCACGGCGGCGGAGAAACCGCACATCGGGAAGGTCGGGGTGCCCTTCATGAACAGCACCACGTCGTTGTCGGTGATCTCGCGTTTGATCTGTTCGTGGACAGGATTTTCCAAGGTCATTGAATTTTTCCAAAACTGGTTTCGAGAAACGTTACCGCTAAATTAGGACCTGACGGGTCCGTAATCAAGGATAACACTCGGATGTGATCTTTTGACGTGATCCGATGCGACGCGTCCTGCGCCACGGGCGATGGGTCAGATATCAGTCTGGCGCGCTGGTTTGCAGGGCGAGAGCATGGAGTTCATTGCCCATACGGCCCTGCAGCGCCTTATAGACGAGCTGGTGTTGCTGAACCCGGCTCTTGCCGCGGAATGCCTCGGATTTGACATGGGCGGCATAGTGATCGCCATCACCACGCAGGTCATTGATGGTGATCGTGGCGTCGGGGAAGGCTTCCTTGATCATCGCTTCGATCGTGGCGGCATCCATTGGCATGGCGGTTATTCTCTTTCGTGCAAAGCGGTATGTCTGATGAACGCAATATAAGCGTTATCACTTGCCATTCATATAGCTCGGCAACCAGTTTTCGTGGATGGATTTGAAGCTGTCGAGATCGACGCTGTCATCACCAAGCACGAGGTCGGTACCGGATACGGTTGCGAGCTTGACCAGTGGCACATCGCCAGCCGCAGCCTCGAGTGCTGCCGCATCGCTGGTGGCCAGCAGATAACGGCCCTGATCCTCACCGAACCAGAACCCGGCATCCTTGGTTGCCAGATCCGCCTCGACAGTAGCGCCGACCTTGCCAGCCATGAGCATGTCGAGCAGGGCAACTGCCAGACCACCATCGGAGAGATCATGGACAGCCGAAACCTTGCCATCACCGATCAGCTTGCGCACCAGTTCGCCATGCTTGCGCTCGGCGATCAGGTCGACCGGTGGTGGTGGACCTGCTTCCTGACCGAGGATTTCACGCAGGTAAAGCGATTGGCCGAGATGACCCTTGGTCTCACCGAGCAGATAGATGGTGTCGCCATCACCCGGCGCCATATGGGCGGTTTTTTCAATGTCGGCAATAACACCGACGCCGCCGATTGCCGGGGTCGGCAGGATCGCTTCGCCGTTGGTCTCGTTATAAAGGCTGACATTGCCGGAGACGACCGGGAATTCAAGTACGGTACAGGCCTCGGCCATGCCATCAACGGCACCGACAAACTGGCCCATGATCCGTGGCTTTTCCGGGTTGCCGAAATTCATATTGTCGGTCACCGCCAATGGCTTGCCGCCAACCGCTGAGATGTTGCGATAGGCTTCCGCCACCGCCTGTTTACCGCCCTCGACCGGATCTGCGAGGACATAGCGCGGGGTGCAGTCAGTGGTAACGGCAATCGCCTTGGTGGTGCCGGGCAGGCGGACAACGGCGGCATCACCACCGGGGCCTTGCAGGGTATCGCCACCGATGAAGCTGTCATACTGCTCCCAGATCCAGCGACGGGATGCGAGGTCGGGTGAGCCGATCAGGGTCTTGAGCGCACCGAGGACCGGTGGGCTGTTGACTGCCACATCGGCAGGCAGTGCTGGCTGTGCCGGGGTCGGCTCATGCGGGCGTTCGTATTTCGGTGAGTTCTCGACCAGTGGTGAGACCTCGATATCAGCATAGCAATCGCCATGCATGAACAGCTGCAGGCGACCGGTATCGGTCAGCTCGCCAATAACCGAGAAGTCGAGTTCCCATTTGTCGAAGATGGCCTTGGCCTGTTCCTCGGCACCGGGTTTCAGGACGATCAGCATCCGTTCCTGACTCTCGGAGAGCATGATCTCGTATGGCGTCATGCCGGTTTCGCGCAGCGGCACCTTGTCCAGATCAAGGCGCATACCGAGGCCGCCCTTGTCTGACATCTCGACGGCGGAGGAGGTGAGGCCGGCAGCCCCCATATCCTGAATGGCGATGATGGTATCGGTTGCCATCAGTTCGAGGCAGGCTTCCATCACCAGTTTTTCGGTGAAGGGGTCGCCAACCTGAACGGTTGGGCGCTTGGCTTCGCTCTCGTCGTCGAACTCGGCCGAGGACATGGTGGCACCGTGGATGCCGTCGCGACCGGTCTTGGAACCAACATAGACGACCGGATTACCGACGCCGGACGCCTTGGAATAGAAGATGCGGTCAGCGTCAGCGAGGCCAACGGTCATGGCGTTGACGAGGATATTGCCGTTATAGGCTGCGTGGAAATTGGTCTCACCGGCGACGGTCGGAATGCCGACGCAGTTACCGTATCCACCGATACCGGCAACGACACCGCCGATTAGGTGGCGGGTTTTCGGATGGTCGGGAGAACCGAAACGCAGGGCGTTCAGATTGGCAATCGGGCGGGCACCCATGGTGAAGACATCACGCATGATGCCGCCAACACCGGTTGCAGCGCCCTGATATGGCTCGATGAAGGAGGGGTGGTTGTGGCTCTCCATCTTGAAGACGATCGCCTGATTGTCACCCACATCGATAACCCCGGCATTCTCGCCCGGTCCCTGAATGACCCATGGTGCCTTGGTCGGCAGGCGTGCGAGGAAGGCGCGCGAGGATTTGTACGAGCAGTGCTCGGACCACATGGCGGAGAAGATGCCAAGCTCGGTCAGGGTCGGGTTACGACCCATAATGCCGAGCATCATGGCGTATTCCATCTGGGTCAGGCCATGTTCCTTGGCCAGTTCCAGCGTGATCTCCGGTTCACCGGGCCGCGGCTTGGCGGTTGGCTTGACGGCTGATTTTGCGGCTTCGGCTGATTGCGTACTCATGCGGCGAGTTTCTCGGCAATAGAGGTGAAGAGTGGCAGACCATCAATGCCACCATGCAGGATATCGGTTGCGTTTTCCGGGTGTGGCATCATGCCGAGCACGCGCTGGTTAGCGCTCAGGATACCAGCAATATTGCGGGCGGCACCGTTCGGGTTGCCGGCAGGGGTAGCCTCGCCATTCGGCTCGACATAGCGGAAGGCAACCCGGCCTTCGCCCTCAAGCTGGTCGAGGGTGGCGTCATCGGCGAAATAGGCGCCCTCGTTATGGGCAACCGGTACATGGATTGTCTGCCCAACCTTGAAGTGCTGGGTGAACGGGCTATCGGTTTGCTCAACCCGCAGATGTACCTTGCGGGCGATGAAGCGCAGGCTGCTGTTTTGCAGCATGACACCGGGGAGCAGGTGACTCTCGGTCAGGATCTGGAAACCGTTGCAGATGCCGATCACGGCACCGCCCTTGTCGGCATATTCCTTGACCGCGCGCATGATCGGCGACTGGGATGCCATGGCACCGCAACGCAGATAATCGCCATAGGAGAAGCCGCCGGGCAGGACGACCAGATCACATTTCGGCAGTTCCGAATCCCGATGCCACAGCATGACCGGCTTGTTGCCGCTGGCGCGTTCCAGGGCGAGGGCAACATCGCGCTCGCGGTTGGAACCGGGGAAAACCACGATGGCGGCCTTCAGGCCGGTATTAAGGGCAGCAGGCATGGGCGTCTCGCACCTGTTTTACGATGTTGGCTGAACCTGTGCGGAAACTACGGCCACACGCGCCCGAAAACAAGCCGTTAGATGGCAAAATGATCGGAAAAACTCAGGCCGGATGAAACTGCCGGTCAGCACGATGGATGGTGACTGCGGATAGTCACCGCGAAGCGTTACTTCGACTCATCCATGATCTGTTTTTCAGCGACATTCCACAGCTCTTCGATCTTCGTGCGCTGGCGGTGGTCGCTGACATCGGCGCCCTTGGCATCGAAATCGGCCTGTACCTTGCGCAGAATATCCTCATAGCCGGGCTCATCCATATCGGCGGCAACGACTTCCTTGGCATAGGCGGCTGCCTCGTCTCCCTCATAGCCGAGCTGTTCTGCAGCCCAGAGACCGAACAGTTTTGCCCGGCGGGAATTGATCTTGAACTTTACAGCCTCGTCATGGGCGTAACGGGAATCATCGTTTGGGTTGGTACGCTGATTGTCGCTCATCGGTTCCTCAAGGAAAATGGGCCTGCGCATCACGATGCTTGCGAGCCCGTTATCGATCGGTAATCTGACATGCACCTTGTAAGGGAACAGGTGGCGGGTGCCAAGCCGAACTCACATCTATTTCCGGTATTTTCTCGCTTCATGATCACGAGGTTGAAATTATAGCCCGATGTGTTCTGTCATTATCGCCCGAAACCTGCATCCGGACTGGCCAATCATGATTGCCGCCAACCGGGACGAGATGCTCGACCGTCCATGGCAACCACCGGCACGACACTGGCCGGAGCGGGCCGATGTCATTGCCGGTCTCGACGAACTCGCGGGTGGCACATGGCTCGGGATCAATGATAACGGCGTCATTGCGACCGTTCTGAACCGCAAGCACACCCTTGGCCCCGCTGCCGGTAAGCGCTCACGCGGTGAGTTGGTGCTGGAAGCGCTCGACCATGCCGATGCCGCCGATGCGGTCGAGGCATTGCGTCATCTGGAGGCTGCTGCCTATCGACCCTTTAACATGGTGATCGCAGACAACCGGACCGCTGTCGTGCTGATCGGGCGTGGCGAGGGCGAGATTGACGCCCAGCCGATTCCCGACGGTGTCTCGATGATTACCCATGCCGATCTGAATGAAGCGGGCAGCGCCAGAATAGGGCGCTATCTGCCGGCATTCCGCACGGCACCGGTGCCCGACCCGGCGGCTGAAAACTGGCAAAGCTGGATTGATATTCTGGGCGAGCGTGACGGGGATGCCCCGACTGATGCGCTGAATATTGTTACCGAGACCGGTTTTGGTACCAGCTCCAGTGCTCTGATGGCGCTCCCTTCTGTGGAACTTGTTGATACTAAACCGATATTTCTTTTTGCGCCGGGGCGTCCCGATGTCACGGAATTCCGCCCGGTTGGCGATTTGCGCAGTTTGAAAGACATTGCGACGCAGCAATTTATTGTCTGAATCCACACAGCTTGGTATAGGGACGTCAATGGCCGGGATTGCCGGGGGTGGGACTAACTGACTGCCGGCCGCGAACCCTGGCGTATAACTGCTGAAATAAGCGCGGTGTCCTGACTATGGCCCGCGACTTATCGGAAAGCATAAAGCTTATGAACCGACGTCGCGTTATTTATGAAGGTAAGGCAAAAGTTCTGTTTGAAGGACCGGAGCCAGGCCTGCTGATCCAGTATTTCAAGGACGATGCCACCGCATTCAATGCCAAGAAGCTCGAGGTATTGAACGGCAAGGGCGTCCTGAACAACCGCATTTCAGCCTATCTCATGACCCGGCTGAGTGAAATCGGTGTCCCGAACCACTTTGTCCGCCCGCTCAACATGCGTGAGCAGCTGATCCGTGAGGTTGAGATCATCCCGGTCGAGGTCGTGGTACGCAATATCGCTGCCGGCAGCTTTGCCGAGCGTTTTGCCGTGCCGGAAGGGACCGTGCTGCCACGGTCGATCATCGAGCATTTCTACAAGAGCGATCAACTCAACGACCCGATGGTGTCGGAAGAGCATATTACGGCTTTCGGCTGGGCATCGCCACAGGAACTCGACGACATGCTGGCGCTCACCCTGCGGGTGAATGACTATCTGAGCGGTCTGTTCCTCGGTGTCGGCATGAAGCTGGTCGACTTCAAGATCGAGTTCGGTCGTCTCTATGGTTCCGATGACATGCGCATTGTTCTGGCTGACGAGATCAGCCCGGATAACTGCCGCCTCTGGGATATCGAGACCGACGAGAAGATGGATAAGGACCGGTTCCGTCGCGATATGGGCGGCGTGATCGAGGCCTATCAGGAAGTCGCGCGTCGTCTCGGCATTCTGCCCGAGAATGGCATAACAGAGAGTGGTGAGCCGAAAGAGGCCACCATGGTGGAATTCCCAACACAGAAGAAGGACGGCACCCGCAATGAAGGCTAGGGTCCATGTCACGCTGAAAACCGGTGTTCTCGATCCCCAGGGCAAGGCGATTGAACAGGCGCTGCACGGTCTTGGTTTCGATGAGGTCGGTGAGGTCCGTCAGGGCAAATTCATCGAGGTCGAACTGCCGAAAGCCAGCGATGCCGCTGCGGCTGAGGAAGCTGTCAAATCCATGTGTGACAAGCTGCTCGCCAATCCGGTGATCGAAGACTACCGGATTGACCTGACGGATTGATCCGTCGGCGCTATCTGTGTCCGATACCCTTCATGATCCAGTTGCGGTTGCCCGGTCGATTGACCGGGTAATTGCTGTTGAGCCTGCGCTTGCACTCGGCCCCGATGAGCGCGATCCAAAGGCGTTCTTCAACAGCCGTGAGCCGGGTTTTGCCGGACTGATCCAGATTATCCTCGAACAACAGGTCTCGGTGAAGGCCGGGCAGGCGATGTGGCGCAAGCTCACCGTGGCCTGTCCTGACTTCAGCCATAAGGCATTTCTCGAGCTTGATGATGATGTACTGAAGAGCTGTGGCTTCAGTCGGCAGAAGATGGTCTATGCCCGCGGGGCGGCCACGGCACTCGATGATGGCTCACTGAAGCTGACGGAGCTTGAGAATGCACCCGAGGCCGAGGCCATGGCGGCGCTGATGGCGCTGAAAGGCATCGGGCGTTGGACGGCAGAGGTTTACCTGCTGTCCTGTCTCGGGCGCATGGACATCTGGCCCGCCGGTGATCTGGCCTTGGTGCTGGCGGTGCAGCATCTGGAAGGCATGGCCGAAAAGCCGACGCTTCGGGAAATGGATGTCTATGGTGAGCGCTTTGCCGGTGATCGCAGCGTCGCCAGCCTGCTCACATGGCACTACTACCGCCGCCATCTGCGACCCAATGCCTTCTGAGGCTTAAAGAAAACCCTCGGAGCGGAAGCTGATATGCCCGGTTCGTGAAATGATCACATGGTCGTGCACGACAATGCCGATCGGGCGAGCGGCATCAACGATCTGACGGGTCATTTCCCGATCGGCCTGGCTCGGTTTCGGATCGCCGGATGGGTGGTTATGAACCAGAATGATGGCCGTGGCCGCCAGTTCCAGTGCCCGTTTGACGATCTCGCGCGGATAGGCGGGGGTGTGGTCCACGGTTCCTTCCTGCTGTACCTCATCGGCAATCAGGCGGTTCTTCTTGTCCAGAAACAGGATGCGGAACTGCTCACGTGCCTCCCGTGCCATATGGGCATGGAGATAGTTGATCAGCTGGCTCCATGCCGTGATTACCGGACGGTCGATAATTTCCTCACGGGTCAGGCGCAGCCCGGCCTCACGCACGGAGCGCAGGAATATCGCTGTCGTCTCGCCCAGTCCTGGATGTTTGGCAAGCTGGCTGACCGGCGTACTCAGGACACTCGCCAGTGATCCGAACCGGTCGATCAGGCTTTTGGCCAGCGGTTTCACATCACGGCGCGGAATGGCGGTGAACAGCAGAAGTTCCAGCAGCTCATAATCCGGCAACTCATCACCGCTGGTTACAAAACGCGCGCGCAGACGGTCACGATGCCCGTGATAATGCGGTTTGGATTTACTGACCGGCTCTATCGCCTCGTCATCTGTCAGGGAATGCTTGTCCGACAGTATCCGTTCCTGCCCTATATCAAAGGCGAAACCGGGTGCTGTTTCGGAGGCTTCAGGTGGTTGTTCGGTGGACTTGCTTTTTCGCGCCACGTCCGGGCTTTCCTATCCGCTGTATGGAGGTTGGGTGTAACCTGCGGGAGAAAGAGTGAATATCTCGTAGCCAGTTTCTGTCACGGCAATGGAGTGCTCAAACTGTGCGGAAAGTGAACGGTCACGGGTCACAGCAGTCCACCCATCGGACAGGATCTTAACCCGGTAATCACCGGCATTGACCATCGGCTCGATGGTGAAGAACATGCCGGGCTCCAGCACCAGCCCTTCGCCGGGACGACCGAAATGCAGCACCGATGGCGGGGCGTGAAAAACTTGTCCCAGCCCGTGGCCACAGAAATCGCGCACGACAGAGAAGCGCTCGCTTTCAACATAGCTCTGGATGGTATGGCCGATATCGCCCAGCGTGGCGCCGGGTTTGACCACTTCAATCGCCTTCATCAGGGATTGATAGGTCACATCGACCAGCCGCTTGGCCTTCACACTGATCTTGTCGCCACAGAAATACATCCGGCTGGTATCACCGTACCAGCCATCAAGGATGACCGTGACATCGATATTCAGAATATCGCCATTCAGCAGTTTCTTGTCGCCCGGTATGCCGTGACACACCACGTGATTGACCGAGATACAGGTGGCCTTGGTAAAGCCCTTGTAATTCAGCGGGGCCGGGATCGCGCCATTGTCGAGTGTGAACTCGTGCAAAATCTTGTCGAGCTCGCCGGTGGTGACGCCGGGCTTGACGTATGGGGTGATCATGTCGAGGGCTTCGGCGGCTAACCGGCCAGCGGCGCGCATACCGGCAAACCCGGCTTCGCCGTGGCGTGGAATATCGTTGGTTCGGGCGGCGTCTGAGGCTTGTTCCATGATCAGCTATGTATGTCGTTCTTCGTAATTCAGGCGTTCTGCCGTGGGTGATAGCCCAAAAGCCTAGTCCACAACAGGCATAACAGCCAGTCTCTTTCCAAGGATTGTTCCGGTAAGATCAATGTCACACTGATAGGCCAGCATCTCAACCCCTGCGTTTCGGGCGCGGGTGAAGGCCGTGGCGTAATCGGGATCGATGTCGGCTGCCAGCCCAAACCGGTCGCAATCCATACGCTGAATGACATAGAGCATGACAGCGCGATGTCCCGCTGTGACCTGATTGGCCAGTTCGTCCAGATGTTTCGCGCCGCGTTTTGTGACAGAATCCGGAAACTCGGCAATCCTGCCATCAGCGACTTCCGGGCGGCGCAGGTGAACATTCTTGATCTCAATGAAGGTCATGGGCTTGTCACGGTCATGATCTGTCACCGGCTCAAACAACAGATCGATGCGGCTGTTCTCGCCGTACTTCACCTCCCGGCGCAGACTATAGTCCGGGCCGGGCTGCAGTTCCGGCACCAGTCCTGCACTGATGGCGGCTTCGGCGATCCTGTTCGGGCGGTTGGTGTTGATGCCGACAAGCCCACCACCGGTCTCGATCAGCTCCAGCGTATAGCGCAGCTTGCGCTTGGGATTGCCGCTGTCGAGAATCCAGACGGTTGAGCCCGGGTCCTTCAACCCGGTCATGGCACCGGGATTGGGGCAATGCACGGTGATCTCGCTGCCATCGGCCAGTGTGACATCGGCGAGAAAGCGCTTGTAGCGCTGGATCAGCGTCGCCTTGATAAGGGGCTGTTCAAAAGGGATATGTCCGGCTTGTTTCAGCATGGGAAGGCGCTAGGTTAAGGCGTGGATCAAGTAACCGCATAGCAGGGGTAGGACACATGACCAAGCGTGTCGAGGCGGCATTCATCATTATCGGCAATGAAATCCTGAGCGGTCGCACGCAGGATGCCAATCTCGCCTGGCTGGCAGCCCGGTTGAACGGGATCGGTATCGCGGTCGCCGAATGCCGGATCATTCCCGATATCGAAACCCGCATCATCGATACGGTCCGGGAGATGAGCGAGCGGTTTGACTACGTCTTCACCTCCGGCGGCATCGGCCCGACCCATGACGACATTACCGCCGCCGCAATCGCCAAGGCGTTTGATACGGTGCTTGAGCGTAATGCCGAGGCGGTCAGCCGCCTTGAGGTTCATTATGGCGATCCCGCTGAGCTGACAGCGCCAAGATTAAAAATGGCCGAGATACCGGTTGGAGCGACGCTGATAGACAATCCAGTCAGTGCCGCACCGGGATTCCGGATCGCTAATGTGCATGTGCTCGCCGGGGTACCGAAAATCTTTCAGGCCATGATCGACGGCATCCTGCCGGCCCTTACCGGTGGTGCGCCGGTGATCAGCAGAACCGTGGTCAGCGATCTACCGGAAAGCGCGATTGCCGAATTGCTGGGCCGGATCGAACGCGCCCATAACGGTGTCGAGGTTGGTTCCTATCCGTATTTCAAGCTGGGGCAGGGCGGTGTCAGTGTTGTGGTTCGCAGTACCGAACAGTCTGCGGTTGATGCTGCTGCACGCGCTGTCTTCGAGGGTATTGAAGCGCTGGGTGGCAAGCCTGCCTATCTCGATCCCGGCCTCAAGCAACCGGCCTAGATATCATCGCCATCGGCTGATGGACGCACGGGCATCCGGCTTGGCTGTTCTTCCGGTTGTCCGGTTTGCTGTTCTGGCTGCTGCGGGGCGGTTTGTGAGCCGCTGTAATGGCGCTGGCGTTCCTGCACCATGCGGTCAAACCGTGTGTCTTCCGGCGCAAAAATCTGGTAGCCCCAGCTGATCGCGGTAAAGATCAGCAGCCAGATAGCCACATATTTCAGGCGGTTGCCACGGGATGTGGCCCAGACGGCGGGACCGATCAGGAGCAGCAGCAGTACCGCGTGAATGATATGAATTAGCGTCGGGCTCATGATGATAAGATGCGCATTGCTGTGGCCGGAACAAGGGGCAATTACGCCTGATCCAGAAATTCGAGGCTGCGGTTGAAAAAGGCTTCGGGCTGTTCCGCATGAAGCCAGTGCCCGGCATCGGCAATCTCGTCATATTCGGCATTAGGGAACAGGCGCTGTGCGACCGGCATCATATCCGGGGTCATGTAGTCGGATTTTGCCCCGGCCAGAAATAGCGCCGGGCCGTCATATCGGGCACCATCCATATCCGGCCAGCCGATAATCTGGTCGATATCGGCTGCGATTGCCTCACGATTGACCAGCCACTGCCAGCCATTGCTGCCATCGCGGGTCAGATTGGTGCCGAGGAAGGCACGCACGCCCACATCGTCAATATGTGCCGCCATGATGCTGTCGGCATCCTGTCGGCTTTTCAGGTTGGCGAGGTCGATGGCATCCATCGCCGCCAGTTGACGGTCGAAATTGTGGTTGTAGGCAACTGGTGCAATATCAGCGAAAATCGCGCGCTCAAACCGTGTCGGCTGGTCGAGGCAGGCCAGCATACTGACCTTGCCGCCCATTGAGTGGCCGATGATCCGGGCCTGACCGATACCTTGCGCATCCATATAGGCGAGCACATCGCCGGCCATTTCCTGATAGCTCATGCCGTCGGTATGGGGCGATTGCCCATGATTGCGCAGATCGAGCGCATGGATAGTGAAATGCTCGCCAAACTTTCGGGCAAGCGCGGTCCAGTTCTTGGCCTGACCGAACAGGCCGTGGAGGATAATCAGGGGCGGACCGTCACCGGAAATGACGGAGCGCAGCTGTATGGTATCGGGCATGAGGCGTGTCGCCTGTTGCGGAATGCGGCCTAGTCGTTAGCGCGGACCAGTGCACGGCTCAACAGGTTGTGAGCCTCGCTGATGCTTGCAAAAGTCCGGTTGTGCCAAGACTGCAGCCGGTTATCGGTGGCATCAAACACATAACCCTGTTTTTGCGGGATCAGCAATCCCACAGCATCGTCATTGATTTCGAGGACGACCGTATCGCGTTGATCCGAACGGTTGTCGATTGTACGTGCAAAATTGCCAGTCATGGGGGGCCTGTTATGCTACGGTGTGGCTGTGGCTGCTCGAAAGCGGGATCACTCATACCCGTTAATCGTGAAGGATGTGTGAACAGCTTATGACCATATGACAACATTTTTGTTTCGGGTCGCCTGATTGCAAGGGCATTAAACCGGTAAAATGTTTTCGCGGTTTTATTGCCCATACCATGTTGTGTATTTGCCGGTAAGAACTTGCGTTGGCAAAAGAAGCTCCTAATATTAGCATTCGATACTGTTACCCCGTGTTTATTCTCTGATTGCGTAAAGGATTTCCAGTCATGGCCAATTCGCGCCAGAGGGCCGTTGTGCAGCAAGTTTCTGAACATTTTCCAGAATCAGGGCAATGCCAGCGGCTGGGTATGGCGCTGGAGGAAACATCGGGATCGGATCAGCGGTTTTCCAGGATATCGGCCGAGCATGTTCTCTGGCCGCCTTCGGTCGGGATCAATATGGGTGCGCCCGAACAGTTTTTGCTGATCATGCATTGGGGAACGAGGCGGCGCTTTACCCTGCACAGGGCTGGAAAACTGGTCGGCTATTTCGATGCCCAACCGGGGGACTGGACTCTGCTGCAACCCGGTCTCGCAGACAACGTCATGCCAAATGATAATGGTCCGGCTTTGTTGATCAGATTTACCACGTCAGACAGTGATGATCAGGATGCCGAGCCTGCACTGCCAAGTGTTCAGGGCGATGTGCATGACTTCACCAGTCTCCCCAAAGAGAGCGGCTTACGCCTGAATGGCGGGCATCACTGCCTTATTGAGGACAAGTGCCTGGCACTGGTGCGCCGCCTGCACAGCGGTAATCTTGCCGATGCCGGAGAGGTTTCTGTCGAGGTGCTGCATGAGATTATGGAGCGACGTGGTGCCGGTATTGCAGCCGGGCAAAATCCGTTGAGCGAACAGGCCATTGATCTCGGTTATACCGTATCGCCGGGCGGTCTGCCCGCCAGCAATCTGCGCGGTGGACTGGCGCCGTTCAACCTGCGTCGGGTGATGGATTTTGTCGAAGACAACCTGACGGCAAGCCTGTCGGTTGATCAACTCGCCATGCAGGCCTCACTCAGCCCGTTTCATTTTGCTCGCTCGTTCAAGCAGAGCACCGGGTTGACCCCGCACCAATATGTGACCGAACGCCGGATGCGGATGGCGAAATACCTGCTGTCCCACGCGCATCGCCGTCTGGCCGAGGTCGGGCGTCTCGCCGGGTTCAGCAGTCAGAGCCGGTTTACCACCGTGTTTCGCAAGAATGTCGGCGCGACGCCGGGCGAATACCGCCGCCTGATGCAGGCAAAGCTGATCGCCTGAGAAGTATCCCGGCGGATTACATGTCTTCCGGTGCCAGAGTGACCTTCAGACCGTCATACTCGGGATTGAAGATGATCTGGCAGGACAGGCGTGAGTTGTCCTCAACCTCAAGTGCATTGTCGAGCATGTCAATTTCCTCGTCCGTCGGCTCGGGCAAGCGCGCTTGCCATGTCTCGTCAACATAGACGTGGCAGGTGGCGCAGGCACAGGCCCCGCCGCACTCTGCCTTGATCGGCAGGCCGTGGTCCCGGATGATTTCCATCACGCGCCAGCCTTCGATTGCGTCGAGGCTGTGTTCCACGCCGTCGCGGTCGGTTACCAGTATTTTCATCGTGTTTTCTGTCTCTGGGGATTAAACGCCGAGCTTCTTCTGCAGGTCGGAGCTTGAGGTTGTGTATTGGAAGCGCAGGCGGTCATTCGGGCGCACATAGCGGAATGCCTGCTGGGCGGCGAGGGCAGCCTCGTGGAAGCCTGACAGGATCAGTTTCAGTTTGCCCGGATACCAGTTGATATCACCGATGGCGAAGATGCCCGGCTGGCTGGTCTCGAATTTCTCGGTATCGACCGGGATCAGGTTCTCATGCAGGTTCAGACCGAAATCCGCAACCGGGCCAAGCTTCATGGTCAGGCCGAAGAACGGCAGCAGGGTATCGCATGCAATATCGTACTGGCCTTTTTCCTTGCTCTCGACAGTGACGCTCTCAAGCACGCCATCGGTACCGTTGAGACGCTTCATCTTGGCGATCTCAAGGTTGATCTGACCGCTCTCGGCCAGTGCCTTCATCTTGTTCACGCTGTCCGGGTGGCCACGGAAACCGTCGCGGTGATGGATCAGAGTCAGGCTCTCGGCGAGAGGCTGCAGGTTGATGGTCCAGTCGAGGGCACTGTCGCCGCCACCGGCAATCATCAGGTTACGGCCACGGAACTTCTCCATCTGACGGACAGAGTAGAACACGCTGCTGCCTTCAAAGGCATCGATGCCTTCCAGCGGCGGTTTCTTCGGCATGAAGCTGCCACCACCGGCAGCGATCATGATGACCGGTGCCTCGATAACCGTGCCATTATCGGTTGTGGCACGCCATTTGGTGTCATCGCCGGTACGCTGCAGCTCAACCACCATCTCGTTGAGGTGGAAGGTCGGATCGAATGGCGCAATCTGCTCCATCAGGCGGTCGGTAAGTTCCTGACCGGTGACCACGGGCAGGGCCGGGATGTCATAGATCGGCTTCTCCGGATACAGCTCCGCGCATTGTCCGCCCGGCTTGTCGAGAATATCGATCAGATGTGCCTTGAGGTCGAGCAGGCCAAGCTCGAATACGGCAAACAGGCCAACCGGACCCGCGCCGATGATAATCACATCGGTCGACAGGGTTTCACCTGCGGCAATCTCGGCGGCGTTGGTCATCTTGTTCATCTCGGACAATCCTGAAGCGATCAGTGGAATGTGCTGCTTGTATATATGGGGACTATGACGGTGCTTTTGCCGAGCGTCATGCCCAATGTCAATGCGGGGCACCGGAATTGTACCGTTTTACAACAGATTTTGCCGGGATCGCGATATCTGTCATCAGGGGTGCCGGGCGGCAGTTGATTTGTTATCAATAGGCCGTGGTTAGGCTTTCGCTGAAGGATATTCTCAATGGCTAAATGGTGGATCGCAACCCGGACCGGTGTTTCCGGGCCTTTTGACACAGATGCAGTACGCGAACAGGTGCATCAGGAGCCGTATTCCTGGGTCTGGCTCGACGGCAAGACGGTCTGGCGTCCGGCCCAGAAGATTCGGGCGGTTCAGGCCGTTGACGAAAATGGTGTACCAATTCCGATCCCGAACAAGGACGTTATGGCCCCAATGCCCGACGGGCCGCCAGCGGGTGCCACCCTGCCACCGGGTTTTGATGACAGTCCGTCTCTTGGCGACCGCGATCTTGAGATCGAGGCAGCATCGGGCGGCTTCGGTTCTGCGGGGATAACTGACGGCATTGATTTCCGCATCGTCGGTAATGAGATGCAGTTTGTCGAGATCGAGCTGGACCCCGGCGAGAGCGCGATTGCCGAGGCGGGCGGTATGATGTTCAAGGCCCCGGAGATCGAGATGCAGACCATCTTCGGCGATGGCAGCAACCAGACCGAGGGCTTTATGGGCAAGGCATTCGGTGCGGCCAAGCGGGTGCTGACCGGTGAGAGCCTGTTCATGACCGTCTTTACCCATAGCGGCAGTCGGGGCAAGGCGCATGTGGCCTTTGGCGCGCCCTATCCGGGCAATATCGTGGCGGTCAATCTGGAGGAACTGGGCGCCGATCTGATTGCCCAGAAGGACAGTTTTCTGGCGGCGTCCAAGGGCGTCAGTGTCGGACTTCACTTCCAGCGCAAGGTTCTGACGGCACTGTTCGGCGGTGAAGGCTTCATCATGCAGAAACTGACCGGCGATGGCTGGGCGTTCCTGCATGCCGGCGGCTCGGTTGTGCGCAAGGACCTGAAGCCGGGCGAGGAGCTCCACGTCGATACCGGCTGTATCGTCGGCTACACCGGCGGTTGTGAGTTCGAGATCATGCAGACCGGTGGGGTCAAGACCATGCTCTTCGGCGGCGAGGGGCTGTTCTTTGCCCGGATGCGTGGCCCCGGCACGGTCTGGTTGCAGAGCCTGCCATTCTCCCGACTGGCGCGCCGCATGTTTGCTGCCGCCCCACAGGGTGGCAACCAGAAGCAGGGCGAGGGCTCATTGCTCGGCCAGCTAGGCAATATGATGGATGGTGACGGCTTCTGATCCGTTTTAAGGCAGTCCAGCGATAAGCAGACAAGCAAACAACAGCGTGCCTATTTGATTATTCGGTTAGGCGCGCTGTTTGTCTTTCTTGCGCTGCTCATAGGCATTGGGGCCGAAGACGATGGTTTCCTGCTGCTCGATATAGGTGCCGAGCTGTTCAACCTTGTTATCCCGCAGACAGGCCCGGATCGGATCGCCGGGGTTGTCCGGTTCGGTGAACAGGAAGCGCACGAATGGTCCCCATGAACGCAAGGTCTGGTGCAGTACACAGACAAGGCCATCGGCCAGAAGCTGGGTCGCGCGGTTGCCGAGTGCCAGTTCCGAAATCTGGATGATTGCGTTGAGGGTTTCCTCAATCGACCCGGCATGCATGGTAGTCAGGACAAGGTGACCGGAGGTGGCGGCCCGCAGTACCTGGTTCGCGGCATCCGGTGAGCGGATTTCGCCGACCAGCAGATAACGCGGGTGCCAACGCAGCGCCGATTTCAGACCAAGCGCCCAGTCGGCATCCTTGTCCACCTCGGTCTGGAAACAATAACCACCTTCGCCATGCTCGCCCTGTAACTGGTACTCGACCGGGTCTTCGAGCGTATAGGCCAGATGGCCATAGGTTTTCAGGAAATAGCTGAGCAATGCGGTACAGGACGTGGTTTTGCCGTGACCGGTTGCACCGGAGACGATCACCAGACCCGTACGTTTGCCCAGTCCCTGCAGATGCGGGATCAGTTGCGGGTTGAAGCGCAGCTCGGCAAGGCTCGGCACATCATCGGAAACCCGGCGCAGGGCGGTCCATGTCTGGCCGTTCGAGATACGGCGACGGGCACCACGCAGGCGCATGCCGTCATGAATAACGCTGAAATCGTCTTTCTGGATCGGCATGATCTGCTGGCGCAGCCGCTCGAGATCCTGACGATATGCCTTGGGCACGAGCAGGTTGCCCTGACGCAATCCCTTCTTGGCCATGGGGCAGAAGCGGGCCTCGCCCTCTGAATCGAGGCGGAGATACAGGTCAACAAAGGGCAGAGAACGGATGCTGCGCTGATTGGCGCCGAGATTGACCGGGCTGGCTGGAGATGTGGGCTTTTGTGCGCCAGCTTTCGCACCATCGGCAACCTTGTCGCGGTCGATCTTCAGCGTCGGGCGCTTGGTGCGTGCCTGCTCACTGTCGGCTTCAGGCTTTTTCGGGGTGCCACGAAGCAATGCGCCACGGCGGCGGTCATTGTCGGGTGAATTGATGATACGGGAGGCATTTTCACTGGCAGGACGCAAGCCCTGACGCGCTGCTGCCGGTGCGGCGTTGGCCGGTTCTTCGGTCTGTGCCGTGTCTGGCTGATCGGGTGTCGTCATAGTGTTATTGATACCATGAGCGCCGCAGGAATATGAAACGCTTAATGCTCTTAAAGGTTAATTCTGTTGGTAAAAACTGCAATTTCCCAGCGAAAGATGCACGGCATTAAATATTACCGCCGAGGCGGTGCCATTCTGTGACGGCCATCATGATGTGATAGAGGCTGCTCGCCGGGATCATCCCGGATAAGGGTGCTCCATTGTCATCGATCTGATCGCACCAGTAACCGTGTTCCCGGTCGAGATAGAAACGGAACAGCGTCGACAGTCCATCGGCGGCCAATGCGCGGGATGCCGGGTTGCCGGTGATGGCGTGATGGGCGAGGCCAGCCTTGATCATTTCGGTCTGTGGCCAGAGGCGGGCGCTGGCCGACAGGGCCGTACCACGACGGTCGACACTGTCGATTGCGACAGGCAGGCCATCCAGTTGTCGCACGCCATATTTCAGGGTGAAGTCATAGAGTGCCGTGGCGTGCTCGATAACGCTGTCATCACCGGACAGCTCGGCATGGCGCTGTAACAGCCAGACCCATTCGAAATGGTGGCCGGGCTCCCGTAAAGCACCGTCGCTGCCCGCTGCCGGTTGCCAGTCATGGGTGAAGAACTCGCCCAGTGAGCCGGTTTCCCGGTCAAGGAAACGGGTGCGGAACAGCTCAATGATCTTCGCTGCACGGTCGAGAAAGGCTTTATCCCCGGTCGCCTCATACAGCGCCAGAAATGCCTCGAGCAGATGCATGTGCGGGTTTTGGCGTCGTGGGAGCGTGGTGCCCGGCAGGAAGGCATTTTGCCCATCGAGCAACCGTTCCTCGACAAAACCGCCATGCTCGCTCTCCGCCATATAGCGGTCGAGGAAGTCGAGTGTCGCGGCGATCAGGGGCGTGGCTTCTGCATCACCGGTTGCGCGCTGATACCAGCCAAGTGCGAACAAGATGAAGGCAAGGTCATAACAGTCGCGGCGGCTGTCCAGCAGTGTGCCGCTCGGGGTTATCATATGCACCCAGCCCGGAATATCAGCCTGCAGCCCATGCACCTTCAGGAACCCAAAGCCACGATTGGCTACATCGGCAAAGTGCTGATCGCCGGAGAGGTGATAGGCATGACTGAAAACATAGAGCTGCCGCGCCTGCACCCTGATGCGGGTATAGTCATCATCGGGAACCTGTGCCCGATAATCCAGCCGCTCTATAAAGCCACCGGTCTTGTCATCCACACCGCGCTCAGCCCAGAAGGGCAGGCAGGTATCGAGCATCCAGCCGAGCGGATCGAGTGGTGCTGATTGCGGTGAAATGGTGACCAGATTGCTCATACGAAGATAGGGGCGGGTGGCAGGTGTGTGTAATCCTCTATGATGTGAGCCAGGCTCGCATCCTGCTTCTGGTATAGCCCAGCCGCCGTGCTTAAATGGATGAAATCTCGACGCAGTCTGCTAAATCACCATCAGGAGGGCGAAGATGTCACTGAAACACGATGCTACACGAACCAGGGTCGGGCTTGCCCTCGGCAGCGGTGCGGCGCGTGGTTGGGCGCTAATCGGTATTGTCCGGGCGCTAGCTGAGGCCGGCTTCGAGCCTGATGTCATTGCCGGCACTTCGATCGGGGCGATTACCGGGGCTGCAATCCTGACCGATCAACTGACGGCACTCGAGGATTATGCCCGCAACCTGAAGTTCCGCGACATTGTCGGCGCACTCGATATCACCATGTCACAAGGCGGGCTGGTCTCTACCGACCGTATTGCCAAGGACATTCAACTGCACATCGAGGATCGGTCGATTGAATCCCTGCGCAAGCCATTTGCCTGTGTCGCGACCAATCTCGCCAGCGGGCGAGAGGTATGGTGCAATCGCGGCTCGATCAAATCGGCGATATGGGCGTCTGCTGCCATGCCCGGCCTGTTTCCGCCGGTTGAGCGGGACGGGCGCTGGCTGATCGATGGCGCATTGGTCAACCCGGTGCCGGTCTCGGTCTGCCGGGCCATGGGGGCGGATATCGTGATCGCCATCAACCTGAATGCCGACCTCTCAAGCCTGCCACGTTTGGAGAAAACCGGCTCTGCGGTAGAGGAGGCAACGATACCCGAGGATGCGGGCTGGTTGCAGGGCAGCTTTACCAGCGTGTTCGGTGATCGCGGTAAGTCATGGTTCGATACCTTCACCAGCAAGAAAACCGCACGCCCCAACCCGATCGAGATACTGGTCGGGTCCACCGATATCTTTCAGGATCGAATGTCACGGGCACGGCTTGCCGCCGACCCGCCGGATGTGCTTATAGAGCCACCGCTCGGGGCATTCGGGGCGCTGGACTTCCAGAAGGCTGATGAACTGATCAAAATTGGGTATGAGCATACCAGATCAATGGTGTCGATGATCGAGAAGGATATGCGGCGCTATGAGAACCATTAACCATCACTCTCAACCCGGTCGGGATATACATGATCTGGTGTCTGCTGCTGTTATCAACCCTTGTCTGGGGCTATCTGATTATTGCTCATGGCCAGTTCTGGCGCTGTGACCAGCGGCTCGATGCTGATCACGACACGGTTTATATCGCCCCACGTACATGGCCGCGGGTGGTGGCACTGGTTCCGGCGAGGAATGAGGCCGATGTTATTGAACAATCAGTGAAATCGCTGCTTGATCAGGACTATGCCGGACGGCTCGATATTGTGGTTACCGATGATGCCAGCGAGGATGGTACGGGTGCGATTCTGGAGCGCCTGAATGGTGATGGCCGGTTTTCCGTGGTCAGTGGCACCGGTCCCGCGCCGGGCTGGTCCGGCAAGCTGTATGCGCTGGAACAGGCGCGGACCCATGCCGACAGCAACCTGCCAAAACCGGATTATTACTGGCTGACCGATGCCGATATTGCCCATGACAAGGGGGCCTGTACGCGCCTCGTCACCCAGGCGGAGAACGGCTTTCACGACATGGTCTCGGTCATGGTACGCCTGCAGGATCGCGGCTTCTGGCCCGGACTGCTGATTCCGGCCTTCGTGTTCTTTTTCCAGATGCTCTATCCGTTCCGCCTGATCAAGGATCGGGGCAGTAAAATTGCTGGTGCGGCAGGCGGTTGCGTGCTGATCCATCGACAGGCGCTTGACCGCATCGGTGGCTTTGCGAGCCTCAAAGGCGCGCTGATCGATGACTGTACGCTGGCCGCACAGGTCAAGGATGGTGGCGGACGGATATGGCTGGGTCTCAGCCGGACCCAGTATTCAATCCGTCCCTATGACGGTCTGAAAGACATCTGGCGCATGGTCTCGCGCACCGCTTACACACAGCTGAAATACAGTCCGTGGCGGCTGCTCGGTTCCTGCATCGGCATGGTTCTGGTGTTTCTGGTGGCACCGATTGCGGTAATTGTCGCCATGGCAACGGCCTCACCGGTTCTGTGTCTGGCGGCTCTGCTGCTCTGGGGACTGATGGCGCTCGCCTATTGGCCGATGATCAGGTGGTTCGACCGACCGGGCGAGGAGGCATTCTTGCTTCCCTTTGCGGCGGCTATCTATACTGTGATGACCATCGACAGCGCATATCGGCATTGGCAGGGGCAGGGTGGTGCCTGGAAGGGCCGCCATCAGGCCGGTCTTGATGGCAAGCAGGGCTGACCTCAGAGCATTTACGGAACTTGAAGCAAGCATGACCAGTCAGGAACTGCCGATAACCCAAGATGCAGTAACGGAAAAATCCGTTCTGGCACCATCGGGCAAATCCGCCGATACGGAGAATTTTCCGGTCGCCTCCTGTCTGATTGCCCGTGAGCATCGCCCGGCGGTCATGGCCTTCTATCATTTTGCCCGCGCGATCGATGACATTGCCGATAGTGCCGAGCTGTCGCCAGAGGAAAAGATCCACCGGCTCGACGGCTTCGACGCCGCGATTACGGGCGCGATAACCGATGACCCGGCCTATGAGATTGCCCATCAGTGCCGTGTCATGCTCGGTCGTACAGGCATAACCCATCAGCATTGCCGTGACCTGATTGATGCGTTCCGGCAGGATGCGGTGAAAACCCGTTATCAGTCATGGGATGATCTGATCGACTACTGCAACCGGTCCGCCGCACCGGTCGGGCGGTTTCTGCTCGACCTGCATGGTGAGGACAAGGCGCTCTATGCTGCCTCGGACCCGCTCTGCAATGCGCTGCAGGTGATCAACCACCTACAGGACATGCAGGAGGATTACCGCGATCTGAACCGGGTCTATATCGCCGAACCCGATCTGCAGGCGGCGGGGCTCGATGCCACTGTGCTCGATACGGGCGCCATGCCTAGCGGGTTGCGCCGGATCGTGGATAACATGCTAGATAAAACCGATGACCTGCTGCGAATTTCCGCTACATTGGCGCCGTCATTACAGGACCGGCGTCTGGCAATGGAAAGCGCGGCCATTCAGGCACTTGCGGTCAGGCTCTCACAGGAACTGCGCAAACGTGATCCATTGGCCGAACGGGTTAAACTGAATAAAATCAATATGCTGATGACGGCTGTTACCGGAATTGTTTTTGGTGGCGGGTTGTTCGGTCGGCATGGAAAAGCAGCCTCATGACCACAACCGATATGACCACAGAACCCGGTCTCGACGAGGAACAGCAGGAAGCCATCGAGAACTGCGTCGATGACTGGTTCACGCAAGACCGCGCCCGAGATTATGTCCGCGAAGTGGTGGCCAAATCCGGTACGTCATTCGGTCCCGGTATGGCGATCATGTCCCGGCCACAACGGGAGGCAATGTACGCGATCTATGCCTTTTGCCGCGATGTCGACGATACCGCTGATGATGTAACCATCGGCGAGGATGTACGTCTAGACAAGCTGCAGCTTTGGCGCGACGAGATCGACGCGCTCTATAATGATGATCCGAACTGGCTGACCAGCCTCGCGCTTCTGGAGCCGGTCTATGCCTTCAATCTGCCGAAGGAAGAGTTTCTGGCGATGATTGACGGCATGGCCATGGATGCGGCGGAGACCATGCGTGCGCCGAGCCGGGAGGAGCTGGCGCTCTATACCCGCCGGGTTGCGGGATCGGTCGGAATTCTGTCCATGCGTGTGTTCGGGCCGAATGACGCCATTGCCGACAAATTTGCCCTGACCCTCGGCGATGCTTTTCAGTTGACCAATATCCTGCGCGATGTCGCCGAGGATGGCGCCCGCGGTCGGGTCTATCTGCCGCGCGAGTATATGGAGCAGTTCGGTGTCCCGGTGCCGGTGACGCCAGAGGATGTACCGGCAACACTGCATCACCCGGCGCTGGGGCAGGTATGCGCCGCGCTGGCCGATGAGGCGGCGGCACTGTACCGGGAATGCGACGAACTGGCGGTACAACTCGACAGCAGGGCCATTCGCCCGGCACGTGTCATGTGGCGGGTCTATGCTGCCTATCTGCAGGAGATGCAGGCACGCGGCTGGGCCAATCCTCTGGCGACAGTCCGGTTTTCCAAATTCAAGAAGCTGCGGCTGGCTGCCAGTGGATTATTCGGATAAATGCCCGAACAGCCCTATAACGAGACGCGCCATGTCCATGTGATCGGTGCCGGGATGGCCGGTATCTCTGCCGCCATGCATGCGAGCTATCGCGGTTTTCCGGTCAGCCTCTACGAACGCAGCAACCTGATCGGTGGACGCTGTCGTTCCTATGAAGACAAGCAACTCAACTGTCTGATTGATAATGGCAATCACCTGATGATGTCAGGCAATGCCGATATTCTCCGGCTGCTCGACTGGGCCGGTGCTACGGACCGGCTGCATATGGCGGAGACGGCACGATATGCCTTTGTCGATGTGGACAGTCAGGAACGCTGGGTGCTGGAGATCGATAAAGGACGCTGGCCCGGCTGGCTGCTCGATCCCGAGCGACGGGTGCCCGGCACGCGGATATGGGATTATCGCGGGCTGCTCGGCATCCTGCTCAACCGGGATAATCAGCCGCTGGCCGCCCATCTCGACCGGGACAGCGTGCTCTATCGACGGTTCTGGGAGCCGCTGATCCTGGCGGTCATGAACCTGCCACCGGAACAGGCTGATACCGGGTTGCTGCGCCGTGTCCTGCTCGAAACCGTCATGCGCGGCGGTGAGTACAGCCGTCCGATGATCGCGCGTAGCGGACTTGGGCCTGATCTGGTCGATCCTTGTGTTGAATGGCTCGGGATGCGCGGCACGCATGTGCAGTTCCGCAAGGTGCTGACCGGCCTGACCATGGCCGATGACCGGATTAACGAACTGCAGTTCAAGGATGCCGACCCGGTCACGCTCAATCCCGATGATGCGGTTATCCTTGCGGTTCCGCCGTCCAGTGCCGCAACGCTATTGCCGGGGTTGGTGGTGCCGGAAGAGGGCGAGCCGATCCTCAACCTGCATTTTGCCGTGCCTGATCTCAATCCAGCGGTATTGGGGACGTTTCCGGTGATCGGGCTGGTTGGTACAATCGCGCAATGGGTATTTGTCCGTGAGGGGCTTGCCAGCGTGACCATCAGCTCAGCCCGCAATCTGCCTGCGGATGATGATACGGCACTGGCCGAGCGCATCTGGCGGGAAATCGCCCCGGTTCTGGAGCAATCGGGCGATACCCTACCTGCCTATCGGCTGATCCGGGAGAAGCGGGCGACATTCACCCAGACACCGGAGAATGTCCGCAAGCGTCCGGGCAGCTATGGCCCGCCGCGCAATCTCTGGCTTGCCGGTGACTGGATCGATACCGGGCTGCCGGCAACGATTGAGGGGGCTGTGCGTTCGGGTCGTATGGCGGTTGAATCACTGGTAGAGACGGCGCCCTGAACCGGGTGGATGGGGCTGGCCCGTTTCAAAGCATTGCATATCGGCAACAGTTGTGGCCTGTTCCCGGTTACGGGGACTTGAAGCTGATGTTGCGCTGCACAGTTTTGCCTCTGATGGCCATAATGGGCTAAATAATGCGCCAATGTTACAAGTGACGGCATGTGGTGCTGATAATCTGACGGATTTACTGGGTTTCTGTGATCATGGACGGCGATATGCGCACCGGTACAGCGCTCGATAACCGACAATCCGATACCGCGATATTGGAGCAGGGGGGCACTGCGCCTGCCGCTGATGTTCCGGCGATAGACCGGGACAGGCTGGCCGCGATTGTGGCCGAGGCCGGTGACAGCCTGATTGATCTCCAACGTGATGACGGGCACTGGGTTTTCGAGCTCGAGGCCGATGCCACCATTCCCTCGGAATACGTTTTTCTGCGCCATTTCCTCGGTCAGCCTGAGCCGGAAATCGAGCGCCTGATCGGCAATTATTTGCGTGATCGGCAGCAGGAGGGCGGTGGCTGGCCGCTGTTCCATGATGGCGATATGGATATCAGCGCCAGTGTGAAAGCCTATTTCGCGCTCAAGCTGATCGGCGATGATATCGACGCGCCGCATATGGAGAAGGCGCGCCGGGCGATCCGGGCTGCCGGTGGTGCCGAGCGCTGCAACGTCTTTACGCGCATTGCTCTTTGCCTGTTCGGGCAACTGCCATGGCGCGCGGTACCGGTAATGCCGGTTGAGATCATGCTGCTGCCGGAGTGGTTCCCGTTCCACATGTCCAAGGTCAGCTACTGGTCGCGCACGGTAATCGCGCCACTGTTGATCATGATGGCGCTGAAGCCACAGGCGCGTAACCCGCGCAATGTTGATATTCAGGAGCTGTTTGTCCGTGATCCGGCCAAGATACGGAACTTTAACTCTAATCCGAACGGTTCCTCGATCGGTGAGGTGTTCATCACCCTCGACAAGGTGTTGCAGAAGACCGCGCCACTCTGGCCCAAGGGCAGCCGCCGCAACGAGGCGCTGGCCAAGGCCGAACGGTTTATTCTCGAGCGGTTGAATGGCGAGGATGGCCTCGGCGGCATCTTCCCGGCCATGGCCAATACCGTGATGGCGTTCGAAGCGCTGGGTTATAAGCGCGACCATCCGGATTTCCAGATCGCTCTTGCCAGCGTTGAAAAGCTGCTGGTGATAGATGAGGCGAAGGACATGGCCTATTGCCAGCCATGTCTGTCACCGGTTTGGGATACCTGTCTCGCGGCCCATGCGATGCTGGAGGCTGATCGTCCGGAAGCCAAGCGCTCGGTTACCGACGCACTCGACTGGCTTGTGGATCGCCAGATCCTTGATGTGCGCGGCGATTGGGCGGACCGGGCCGGGAATGTGCGTCCCGGTGGCTGGGCATTCCAGTATCGCAATGACCATTACCCCGATGTGGATGATACCGCCGTGGTCATGATGGCCATGCACCGCCATGATGCCGAGCGCTATGTCATGCCGCTGCGCCGGGCGACCGAGTGGATTATCGGCATGCAGAGCAAGTCCGGGGGCTGGGGTGCCTTCGATATGGACAATACCCATGATTACCTGAACAGCATCCCGTTTGCCGATCATGGTGCCTTGCTCGACCCGCCGACGGTCGATGTCACCGCCCGCTGCCTCTCGGCGCTGGCGCAGATCGGCTATACCAGCCGCCATCCGGCGATGAGCCGTGGTCTTGCCTATCTCAAGCGGGAACAGGAAGCCGATGGCTCATGGTTCGGGCGCTGGGGCGTGAATTATGTCTACGGCACATGGTCGGCGCTCTGTGCGCTCAATGCCATGGGCGAGGACCCGCAACAGCCCTATATACGCAAGGCCGTTGACTGGCTGAAGGCACAGCAGCAGGCCGATGGTGGTTGGGGCGAGGATTGTGCGACCTATTGGGATGACAAGCGCCAACTGGTCAAGGGCAGCACGGCATCACAGACCGCTTGGGCGGTGCTCGGCCTGATGGCAGTCGGTGAAGTGGATGATCCGGCTGTCACCCGCGGCATTCGCTATCTTGAAGAGGCCGAGCGCGACGGTGCCCGCTGGTCGGAGGAACTCTATACCGGCGGCGGTTTCCCAAAGGTGTTCTATCTGAAATATCACGGTTATTCGGCTTATTTCCCGCTCTGGGCCATGTCGCGTTATCAGAACCTGAAAAATGGTAATGATCCGCAGGTTCCATGGGGCATGTAAGCGACCGCTGTTGTGACTGGCATTTCACCGATTGGCATTATTACCGGACTAGAGCGTGAGGCGCGGTGTCTGACACCGCCCGCCATGTCACTGGCTGATTGCGACGGCTCGCTGGTGCCGCCCGTGCTCTATGCCGCTGTTGGTGGCAATGCCGCACAAATCCGCCAATCCATACAGCTTATGGTTGATCTCGGCTGCCGGGGTATTCTGAGTTTCGGCATTGCTGCCGGGCTTGATCGCATCCTGAAGCCGGGTGATCTGGTGCTGGCCGGTACCGTGGAATTGCCCACCGGTGATCTCATCAGAACCAATGCCGCATGGCGACAGCAACTGCGCCAGATGGCCAAGATCGAACGGATCAAGGTGGAGCAGGGGCCGGTCATTGGCCTTGATGATGTTATCAGTTCATCATTGGAGAAGGTGCGCCTGCATGCTGCAACCGCGGCGATGGCGGCAGATATGGAAAGCCATATCGTCGCGTTCGAGGCGCGCAAACACGGACTGCCTTTCATGGTGGTGCGGGCAATCGCTGATCCGTTCGATCACGAGGTACCATGGGTTGCCTGGGATGCCCTGACCCCGACCGGCAAGCCCAAGGTAGGGCAGGTGTTGGGTCGCCTTGCCCTGCGGCCATACCAGCTACCGGCGCTGATCCGCATTGCACTCGACAGTCGCAAGGCAATGAAGGGGCTGGAAGCGCTTGGAAGCCTAGACGGCGGCCGCTTCGGTTTTATCGGCTGATTTTTCTGATTTCCCGGTCTTCTGGGCATCGGTTTCGGCCAGATCACCCTTGGCTGTCTCAACCACCTTGTCGAAGACATAATCCGCCGGGCGCTGGTTGCTGAGGTCGATTTCCGGTGCCATCTTGCCGGTGGTTTTCGGACCGCGCAGGCTGACCAGCAGTGCCTTGATCGGATTTTTGAATGCATCCTCAACCGCCGTCGCCTCATAGCCGCAATGGGCCATACAGTCGGCACATTTCTCATAGGCACCGGTACCGTAGCTGTCCCAGTTGGTCGTCTCCATCAGCTCCTTGAAGCTCTTGGTATACCCTTCATTCAGCAGATAGCAGGGACGCTGCCAGCCGAAGATATTACGGGTCGGGTTGCCCCATGGCGTGCACTGGTACTGTTGGTTGCCAGCGAGGAAGTCGAGATACAGCGATGAATGGCTGAGCGGCCATTTCTTGCCTTCGCCACGGGCAAAGACGTCGCGGAACAGTTGCTTGGTTTTCTGGCGATGCAGGAAGTGCTCCTGATCCGGTGCCCGTTCATAGGCATAGCCGGGCGAGATGGTGGCACCCTCGACACCTAGTTCGACCAGATAGTCGAGATATTCGGCAATGTCTTCTGCCTGAAAACCATCGAAGATGGTAGCGTTTACGCTGACCCGGAACCCGGCATCCAGTGCCGCCTTGATCGCCGAGACGGCGCGGTCAAAGACGCCTTGCTGGGAAACGGCGCGATCATGGTGCTCGCGCATGCCATCTAGGTGAATTGAGAAGCTGAGATAAGGACTTGGCGTGAACTGTTTGAGCTTTTTCTCAAGCAACAGCGCATTGGTGCAGAGATAGACGAACTTCTTGCGTGCGACGATGCCCTCGACGATCTCAACAATATCCTTGTGGATCAACGGCTCACCACCGGGAATTGAGACGACCGGCGCGCCGCATTCATCGACCGCGTCAAGGCACTCCTGCACACTCAGACGGCGGTTGAGGATATCGGTCGGGTAATCGATCTTGCCACAGCCGGAGCAGGCGAGATTGCAGCGGAACAGCGGCTCCAGCATCAGCACCAGCGGGTAACGTTTGTTGCCCTTCAGCTTCTGCTTGATGAGATAGGTTGCAATGGCCGCCTGCTGGCGAAACGGGATACCCATGTTGAAATCCTTGGGATAGGTCATGCCCCGGTCAGAAGCACTGTTTGAAAGTCGTTGATCGGATCAGCTTGCGGCCTCGGTCACCGCCACATTGTTTAGACTGTCCGGCAGCTTGAAGCGGACATTTTCGATGACGCCATCAAGCGTGCGCACGGTGGTATCACGGAGCTCTGCGATCCGGGTCACCAGTTCCTGCACCACGGTTTCCGGTGCCGATGCGCCAGCGGTAATGCCAATCGTTTCGATACTGTCCAGCCATGTGGCGTCGAGATCGGTTGCGTCCTGTACCAGATAGCTCGGAACACCGGAATCCCGTCCGATTTCAACGAGCCGGTTTGAGTTCGAGCTGTTATGGGCACCAACCACGAGGATCAGGTCAACCTGACGCGCCAGTTCGCGCACTGCGGTTTGTCGGTTCTGGGTCGCGTAGCAGATATCCCGGACATCGGGGCCGGTGATCTCCGGGAAGCGCTCCTTCAGCGCCTCAATGATGCCGCGGGTGTCATCAACTGAGAGCGTGGTCTGGGTGACATAGGCGAGGCGGGCAGGATCGGCGGGCTCAAGCGCGGCCACATCCGCCTCGGTCTCGACCAGATGCACGGTGCCATCAATGCGGCCCATGGTGCCCTCGACCTCCGGGTGACCGGCATGGCCGATCAGGACAACCTCGAAGCCCTTGTCGGCATAGCGCTGGCCTTCCTTGTGCACCTTGCTGACCAGCGGGCAGGTGGCGTCCAGCACATCAAGACTGCGCTTGCCGGCATTCAACTCAACGCTTTCGGCAACACCGTGGGCGGAGAAGATGGTGACCGCGCCGGGTGGAATCTCGTCCACTTCCTCGACGAAGACCGCGCCCTTGGCGCGCAGAGTCTCGACCACACGCTTGTTGTGGACAATCTCGTGTCGGACATAAACCGGCGGTCCATGCTTGACCAGCGCGCGCTCGACAATCTCGATTGCACGTTCGACACCGGCGCAAAACCCACGCGGCTGCGCCATTATGATTTCTAGCTTGGACATGGGCGGACAGTTGCTTTTCATATAATTGGCGGCCCGCCGGTGAGTGCGAAGGCCACATACAGGCTTAAGGTTAAATGTCGGCCTTAAAAATTCAAGGTTTTCTCACAATTGGGGCCACTTGTTTTCGCAACTGCGATATACGATGCAAGTTGACAGTAGGGTGATTGATACCCATACACCCCGGTACAGTTTTACACGCACAGCCGTGCCGCCATCCGCCCGATGGCCGGATCCCGCGCCAAACAGATAACAAGTGAAGAGTTCCTGAGAATGCCAAATCTCGTCTCGATTTCAGGTTTTAAGGATTTGAGCGAAGCCATGAAGGACGTGGCGGAGATGGTCGAGGAGCAACTGGTTGAGTTGCTGCCGAGCACCGATGCGCCCGAACAGCGGCTGATGGATGCGATCAATCACGGCACCCTTGATGGCGGCAAGCGGTTGCGCCCGTTTCTGGTGATGAGCGGTGCCGATCTGTTCAAGGTTGACCGCCTGTGCTCGATCCGGGTCGCCTGTGCGGTGGAGATGGTGCACTGCTACTCCCTGATCCATGACGACCTTCCTGCCATGGACGATGCGGAAACCCGCCGTGGCAAGCCATCGGTGCACAAGGAATTCGATGAGGCGACTGCCATTCTCGCCGGTGATGCGCTGCTGACCTATGCGTTTGAGATACTGGCCCACCCATCCACCCATGCCGATCCGAATGTGCGCTGCTCATTGGTGGCCGAGCTCGCCAAGGCATCCGGGGCGCAAGGCATGGTTGCCGGTCAGATGCTTGACCTGATCGCCGAGACAGAGAAATTCGACCTTGGCCAGATCACGCGTCTGCAGCGGATGAAAACCGGTGACCTGATCGCCTTCGCCTGTCAGGCCGGTGCCATTCTGGGCCGGGCATCATCGCAGGATCGCTATGCGCTCCATGCCTATGCCCATGATCTGGGACTCGCGTTCCAGATCGCCGATGATCTGCTCGATATCGAGGGCGATGCCGATCTGGTTGGCAAGCCGACCGGGCGCGATGAGGATGCCGGTAAGGCAACCTTCGTTACCATTCTGGGGCCGGAGCGTGCACGTGCGCAGGCAGGTCTGCTGAGCCAGCAGGCGATCCAGCATCTGGCGCGGTTTGAAGAGCGTGCCGATCTGCTGCGCGAAATCGCCCGCTTCGTGGTTGAGCGTCGCAACTGATCGCTGTAACCGATTGGTTATATTTTCTAATTCAGCATCCCTGCTGATCTGAACCAGTCGATGGCATCGGCCAGCGCCTGTTCCGACGTGCCCGGATTATAGCCAAGTTCGTCAATCGCTCGTTGGCTGGAGAAGAACATCTTCTTCCGCGCCATTTTCAGGCTGTCCACGGTCATCAGCGGCGTGCCCATGCCCGGCAGATAGGCGAGACGCTCCATTGCCCAAGCGAGCGGCATCAGCGGTGTGATCGGCAGGCAGATGGATGGTGCCTTGTGTCTGGTCATATTCGCAATCATGGCAAAGATATCGCCCAGTGCCAGATCGCTGCCGCCGAGCACATAGTGACGACCGATTTTGCCCTTGTCATAGGCGAGCAGGTGACCGCGCGCCACATCAGCCACATGCACGATATTCAGGCCGGTATCCACATAGGCCGGCATCTGACCGGCAGCGGCATCGCGCACCATCTGACCGGTTGGTGTCGGTCTTATGTCATTAGGGCCGATCGGCGTTGAGGGATTGACGATAACAGCCGGTAATTGCTCGGTTTTAACCAGGTCAAATACCCGTTGCTCGGCCAGATATTTCGAGCGTTTGTAGTCCCCGGTCATCTGCGTGAGGCTGACCGGTGTTTCCTCATGACCGGGCGTGCCGTCACCGGGATTGCCGAGAGTGGCGACGCTGCTGGTATAGACGATACGGCTGACCCCGGCGGCAAGCGCTGCCCGCATCAGGGCGTCGGTGCCATCTACATTGGTCCGGTACAGGATCGAGGGATCCCTAACCCAGAGTCGATAATCGGCTGCCACATGGAACAACCCGTCACAGCCCTTGAGCGCGGCTTGCAGGCTGTCCGGCTCGGTAAGGTCTGCTGTAACCCGCTCGGCATCCAGCAGGTCGAGATTGCCGGTCGGGCTTGAGGCACGGGACATGAGGCGTACGGTCTCGCCACGCTCGATCAGCGCTTTCGCCACGGCAAAACCGACAAATCCACTGGCACCGGTCACGAGTATGGTCATGGCGCCACCTGTCCGATGCTACGCTTGCGGCGCCTGAAGACGGCCATGAAGGCAGGCAGAAAGACCAGCGTTGTCAGCAGGGTAGCGCCAATCGCTATCATCAGCAGCAGACCCATGCTGGCGGTGCCCGGATGCGGCGAAATCGCAAGGGAGCCGAATGAGGCAACCGTGGTCAGGGCGCTCAGGGTAATGGCCTTGGGGGTCGCGGTCTGTTCAACCGACATGGCAGTTTCGAGGCTTTCCGGGCCGCTATGCTGCACCTGTCGCTGACGCCAGACCATGTGGATCGAACTACAGACGCCGAGGGCGAACAGCAAGGGCAGGGCAATAACATTGGCAAAATTGAACGGCTGTTCGATCAGCACCGCAACCGCAATGGTGATGGTGGCAGCCAGTATCAGCGGCAACAGGGTCAGCATGACATCCCGTGGCTTGCGCTGGATCAGGAGCAACAGGATCAGGATGCCGACAATTGTAATGCCGGTTGCCTCGATAAAGGCATTGGCGACGGCGTCAGATGCGCCGGTGATGATGATCGGGGTGCCGGTCGCGTCCGGTGCGATACGCAGCACCGCCTCGGCAAACCGGGCCATGTCTGCATTGCTGGTGATCGGTGTGGCCGGCAGAACATCGAGGCGCAGGCGGCCATCGGCAGTCCGCCAATCACGAACCAGCGCAGGCGGCAGGTCATCAATCGATGCGCCAGTACTGTTAATGCCGGTACGTAACTGATTGAGAAATTGATGCAAAAACACACCAACCAGCCTGTTGATGCGAGCTAGTGCAGCCGGGTCGTCAGCATATTGTTCCCGGAACTGCTCGATGCTGGTTTTCAACTGCAACAGTGAGGCATTCAGCGTGGGTGCACGCTCCAGCGCCTGCAGCAATACTGCCAGCGCATCGGCGCTGTCATCGGCGGCGGGTACCTGCCATTCAGGCGGTAGAGCGGACAGGGTTGGGCCGATGATAAAGCCGAGATCAAACAGCCGGTCGAGCTTGTCATCCTGCTCACGCGGTATGAAATCATTGAGGCTGATAATGCTGCCGATTTCCGGTGATTGCGCAAAGGCTTGCCGCAGGCGCCGCTCATCCCCGGCATTATCGGCGAGCAGCTGTGCACGATATGGTGTGGTCAGAGGTTGTTCGGTCAGCTGTTTGAAAACATTGACAGATGCGCTGTTCGGATCACGCAGGTTCAGCGGATTCACATCGAATTCAATCGCCACGGATGCCACAAGGCTGGCGATGAACAAGAGCAAGCCGAGCAGGCTGATCGGGCGGGCATGGCGATCCATGAAACTGCCGCGCAGCAGGTCGAGCGAGCGGCTCTGCGGCTGGCGCGGCTTCGGCAGTATCGCCAGCAGGGCCGGCAGCAGGGTGAAGGAGCACAAGCCCGCTACCACCATGCCGAGAGCGGAGATAATGCCCAGCTCGGCAAGACCGAGATAGCTGGTCGGCATGAAGGCCAGAAAGCCGACCAGTGTGCAAAGCGTACAGAGCAACAGGGGAATGCCGACACCATATTGCCCGGCGGCATGGACCAGAGCGCGTCGCTTGTCGGATATGAGGGCGAGAGCTTCCCGGTAGCGCAGGGCGAAGTGAATGCCGAAATCCACCGCCAGTCCGACAAACAGCACGGCAAAGGCAACCGAGATCAGGTTGAGCGTGCCAACGGTCAGTGCCGCAGCACCCGCGGTCAGTACCAGCCCCGAAACAAGGGTGGTCAGGATGGCAGCAATCATGGTGATGGACCGCAGGCCAAAGCCGAGGATCAGGGAGACCAGCACGAAAGAGATGATCCCGGCGCGTCCGGCACCGATAATGACGGTCTCCATCTCCTCCTGTGCCAAGACCGGGCCGCCGGTGAGGCCGATACTTGCCTGATCGATGATGGTATCATTATCAAAATCAAGGCGTTGTGCAGTTTCTCTGATGGTTTTGAGGGCACGGGCAGCGGGCAGCAGTTGCTGCCGGTCCAGTACCGGGTAGATGGTCAGAACCTCCCGATATGGCGGACCGGATACGCCGATCCCGTTTTCCATCTGAAAGACCGAAGACCATGGCAGGTAACCGGGATCGCCCGCCATTTCCGACTGCATGGTATCCGACAGAGCGGTGCTGAGCGGTGAGAGCATATCGAGGCTCTCGGGCGGTGCCATATCCTGTTCAACCGCTGTAACCAGATCATTGTAGAGCCGGGCAATGCCGGTGATGTCAGGGGCAGCGGCGAGGGCGGCCACCATCGGCTGGGCCTCGGCCAGTTGATCGGCAAGGCGGTCGAGTTGCTCGACACTCAGGAACAGCAGGCCATGTTCGGTGAAATAGGGCAGCCCCGCCGGGTATTGCACGCTCTCGATCGCGGTGACCTCATCGGCCAATGCGGCGGCGAGCTCACCCGCACGTTTGAGCGCCAGTTCCGGGGTTTCCGCCTCGACCACCGCCAGAATCGCGCCACGCAGGTCCGGGAATGCCGCGACATAGCGGTTGTAACTCTGACGGAACGGTACATCTTCATCGATCATGGCCGTTGTGTCGGTATCAACCGCCAGATGGGTGGCAGTATACCAGCCCGCGAGCACGGTCAGTCCCATAAAGGCCAGCAATACCGGGCTGGCAAAGCGTGTTGACCATCCGGTTATGGTTGCGAGGCTGTGTCCGAGAATGGAGTTGAGGGCCATTGGTACCGAGCTTTCCGGACGGCGTTCGGGAAATTGCCGCTTTTCAAGGATATGCTTGCTGAATTATGGCAGACCATGCACCACATGGATGCTGTCCTGTCCGCTTGAGGAATAGAAAGATCGCTATGACAAAGCCAATGGTAATTGCCGTCGGGATCGGATTTTGTCTCGGCTTGGGCCTGTCTGCTACGGGTCTCCCGATGACCGGCCAGTCTGCTCTGGCGGCCGACATCTATGTTCAGGACCCGGCTGATCTCGTCCCGGCCGAACGGGCGGCAGATGAAAAACTTGCAGCACAGGCCCGGATTGAACAGCTCAATGAGGCACTGCTCTCGGCCATGGCAGCAGGGGACAGTCTTGATTACGCAGCGCGCTATGACAGCCTCGCGCCGGTGGTCGAGGAAACCTATAACCTGCCCCTGATGGCGCAGCTCAGTATCGGGCGTTCTGCCTGGAACGCGCTTGATGATACCCAGCGTGAGGCGCTGGTGGATCGCTTTACCGCGATGAGCATTGCGGTCTATGCTGCCCGTTTCAACCGGCTCACGGATCAGCAATTCTCTGTGAACAGTGTCGATGAAGGGCCGCGTGAGACCCTGATCGTGAACTCGAAACTCGTTCTGCCTCAAGGGGATGACGTAAATTTCGCATATGTCATGAGAGATTCAGAGGCCGGGTGGCGAATAGTCGATGTCTTTATCAATGGGCAGTATAGTGAACTCTCACGCAGGCGGTCGGAATTCTCGTCTGTGATCCGTAACGATGGGCTGGATGCACTTCTGGCACGTATTGATGAGATTATCGCTGGTTACAGATCCAATGCTGGCTAGGGCCGCCGGAAGGCTGGCCGCACTGGCCTGTGCCCTGTTGCTGATGGTGACGGCGCTATCGCCCGATGCCGATGCCCGGATTGCGATCAATGACCAGCCATCGCGCGCATCCCTTGTGCCGGAACAGACAACCCTCGAACCGGGCAGCACCCTGTGGCTGGCGCTCGATATAGAGCTGGCACCGGGCTGGCACACCTATTGGATCAATCCGGGCGATAGCGGTTTTCCGGTCGCGATGGACTGGACACTGCCACCGGGTTTTGAAGCGGGCGCGCCGCTCTATCCGATCCCTGAAGTGCATCCCTATGGACCGCTGATCAATTATGGCTACGGCGACCGGGCCACCATTCTCTGGCCGATTCAGGTGCCGGATGATCTTGATCTGGGACGGGATTACGGGATAGCGGCTGCGGCAGAGTATCTGGTCTGCTCAGAAATCTGTATTCCGGCCAATGCCGAATTTGATCTGCAAATCCCCTATAAGGGTTCGGCACCGCTGGTCGACAGCAGCATGGCTGCATTCTTCGATGAAACACGCGCCAAACTGCCTCGAGAGTTTCCGGCGAGTGCCGAGATTGTTGCCTCGGATCAGGCCGGGCAGCTCGATCTGGCCTTGAAGATACCGCCCTTCGTTGATGGTCTGGCGCAGCTGACCGACTGGTACTTCTTCCCACGCGCCGAAACGCTGCTCGATCACGGTATGCCGCAAGCGGTGATGGATGATCCGGCGAGTGAGGGGCTGTTGCTGAACCTGCCGCTCCGTGATCGGGATGCCGCGTTGCCGACCAAGCTGAGCGGTATTCTGGTCGCGACGGACAGCTCGAGCGGTGAGCCGATCCGGCTGGGTTTCGATCTTGATGCGCCGGTGATGCAGGGCACTCTGCCTGCAGATCAACTCAATGACAGTTTTGCGGTTCAGGATGACGCTGGCAGCACAGCCTTTCTGCTGGTCATGGCCTTTCTCGGCGGGTTGTTGCTCAACCTGATGCCATGCGTGTTTCCGGTGCTGTCACTCAAGCTGTTCAGCCTGCTGCGTCATGCTGAGAGTGGTGATCTGAAACACCAGCGGCGACAGGGTTGGCTCTATGGGGCCGGTATTATCACCAGTATGCTGGTACTGGGCGGTGCCGTTCTGGCTTTCCGCCATGCCGGGATATCAATTGGCTGGGGCTTTCAGTTGCAGGAGCCGATCCTGATAGGCGCGTTGGCCTGCCTGTTTTTTACCCTCGGTTTTGTCATGCTCGGTCTGCTGCCGATCCCGCATCTGTTCATGTCGGCAGGTGGCAAATGGGCCGGGCGCCAGGATGATCTGGGCTCGTTCATGACTGGTGTCCTCGCGGTTGTCGCAGCATCACCCTGCACCGCGCCGTTCATGGCAACGGCTGTGGGGGCTGCATTGTTGCTGAATGCGCCGATAGCGCTTGCGATTTTTGCCAGCCTTGGCCTCGGCATGGCTATGCCGCTGATGCTGGTCGCAATTGTGCCGGCTCTGGCGCGACATTTGCCGAAGCCCGGTAACTGGATGGTGAAGCTGCAGCAGTTCCTCGCCTTTCCGCTGTTTGCCACGACAATCTGGCTGGTTTTTGTGCTGTCGGAGCAGCGTGGTTCGCTTGGCGTGGCGCTGATGCTCTCGATCCTGCTGCTGATCTCCCTTGCCATATGGCTGCCCCGTGGCCATGGCCTGTCACGGGCGCTTGCGGTGTTGTTGGGTATTGCCCTGCCGATAGCGGGGCTGGTGAGCCTCGACAGGCTGCCGGTCCCGGCGCAAGGGGCGGATGCTGGTGCACAGCAATTTGCCGATCAGGCCGCTTATTCGCCCGAGCGTTTGCAGGCGGCCCTTGCCGATGACCGCAATGTTTTCATCAATGCGACAGCGGCGTGGTGCATCACCTGTCTGGTCAATAAACAGGTGGCGCTCGATAACCCGGATGTCATTGCCGCCTTCAATGCCGCCGATGTGCTCTATCTCGAAGCCGACTGGACCAACCGTGATCCGGTGGTGACCGAATTGCTCGAAGGCTTCAACCGGCTCGGGCTGCCGCTCTATGTGGTTTATCAGGCCGGTTCCGATGAACCGACGCTACTGCCGCAGATTTTGCTTCCCGGCATGCTGGTTGATCTCTATGCCCCTGAGCGTAAAGTGCAGCAGGCATCACTTCCCGACTGACAAGCAATATCATGACCGACACTATCAGCCAGCGCTTGAGTTCGCTGCGGCAAATCATTGACGACTATGACTATTTCATCCTCGATCAATGGGGGGTGCTGCATGATGGCGTGGCACCCTATGCCCATGCCTTGCCAGCGCTTGCGTTGCTGGAGGAGCAGGGTAAACCCTTCGTCATCCTGTCCAATTCCGGCAAGCGCAGCGCGCCCAATCAGGCCCGGCTGGTTCGCCTCGGTTTCCCGGAATCGATCTCTCAGCACATCCTGACGTCTGGTGAACTGGCATGGCGGGCACTCTCGGAGACTGTGGACAGTCCGCTGGCGGCTATTGCTGACAAGAGCTGTTTCATCATCGCTCAGCCGGGGGAAAATGGCCTGATACAGCAAACCCAGTGGCGCGAGGCACCGGTCGATCAGGCGGGCATGATCCTTGTCGCCGGGCTGACCGCCGAGGCAAAATTTGAGGATTACAGCGAGGCGCTTGCTGTTGGGCTGGAACGTGACCTGCCAATGGCCTGTGCCAATCTCGACTTCGATGCGCTGTTTGGTACCAAGACCGCCTTCGGACCGGGGCGGCTCGCCCATTGGTATGCCGAACAGGGCGGTACCGTTCATCGCTTTGGTAAGCCGGAGCCTTCAGCCTTCAGCGGTGCGCAGGCGATGCTTGGCGTGACGCCGGACATGCGCGGCATCATGGTTGGTGACAGCCTGTATCACGATATTGCCGGTGCCATGCGGGCGGGGATCGATACCCTGTTTGTCACCAGCGGTATTCACGGAGCGGCTTTGACCGATGGAGATTTTGATCGCAATCTCAAGGCGCTATCGGACAAGATAGGCGCGATGCCGACCTATACAATTCATCAGTTCGGGGTTTAGGGCGATCAGTCACCGACCCTGATCGTGGTCTGGCGGGTTTCCTGAATAGTGCCGCTGTCCGTATCGCGCTCGATCCTGACGCGCCCGGTATAGATGCCGGGTGGCAGGGGCTGGCGTACCTTTTTGCCGCCGAACTGGTAATAGCGGATTTTGGTGGCATCCAGCGTTTTGGTGTTGTCAAAGAACGGCGCGCCCTCTGGATCGAGAATGGTCATGGTCAGGCGGTCACCCGCCCGGACCCCATAGAGCACGCCCCAGACCACAAGAGCAGGCGGGTCGGTCGGTACCTGCTCGGCATAGGCATCACCGGCAAGTGCCGTTTCGATTGTGATGGCGCCGGTATTGAAGCCGATCTGGACAATATCGAACGGATCATATGTGCCTAGTTCCGGTTCGGCCCATAAGGAACCGCTGGTCGAAATTTTTGCCGCTTCATCGGGCTGCATGGCCTTGCCGGATGTGGGGTCAACTACAACACCGTTCAGTCGCGTGGTGACGTGGAGATGCGGGAACGCGGCCAAACCGGAAGCACCGACGAGGCCCAGCTTGTCACCGGTTTTGACCATATCGCCGGGTTTCACGATGATCGAGTCCAGCTTCATGTGGCAAAGCTGGGTTTCCAGGCCGTTGCCATGATCGATTACCATACCATTGCCGCACTCACGGTCTTCAACCGCTTCCCGTTTGGCATTGTCGATTACCAGAACATCGGGCATTTCGTCACGAGCCCGGAGCACCTTGCCATCGGCCGGGGCGAGAACGGCAACCCCCTTGTTCATCGTCGGCAGGTCGGCGATGCCGATGTCCACGCCCTTATGGGTATTGTAAGTACGATCCAGCCCAGCACCGTCGATTGCCTTATCGCTCGGGTCCATGTCGGGATACTGGATCACCCAGCAGGTCTCGCCGAGGGTACAATCAACCGGCAGATGCAGTTTGGGCAGTTCTGCCGCCATTGCCGGGATGCCAAAGCCGATACCGGCGGCAAGGGCCAGTGTCATTACAGGGAGCTTCATTGAGACGCCTTGTTGATCTTGTGATGCCGGGTTTGCCCGCGTGGTCAGAACCAGCTGCGCGTTGACAAACCACCGGGTATGCCGTGAACAGCCATCACATCATCTATATCGGACAGGCAGGTTTCAACTGCTGCCTCACCAAGTTTTATCAGATCTTCCGCCCGGTCAAATTCCATCAGGCCGATATGGCCGACCTTGGGCGATATCTGGACATCAGGCGGGTCACCGGCAAGGCGTGACCGAGTAATCCGGTCCTGCACCACGTTAAGGGTGGCGACCATGGAGCCGAACAGGCTCGGTGCCTCACGATTGCTGCGGTTGAACAGGGCCTGAGCAAACGGGTTCCACAGCCGGTCGCGCAACCCGCGCAATCCGGCGCGTTTGGGCAGTTCTTCCTCAACCATCGGGATAATGTCGAACCCGGCAACCCGTGGCACCGGGCCGTTATTCGAGCGTATCTGACCTATCAGGTCAGAGCTGAGGTTTACGGCAATGACCAGTTGCGCACCGAGTGCCCGACAGGCGGATACCGGCACCGGATTGACGATGGCACCATCAACCAGCCAGCGGCCCTGATGCTCCACCGGATGAAACACGCCGGGTAGGGACATGGAGGCACGGATGCCGTGGACCAGATCACCCTGACGCAGCCATACCTCGTGACCGGTGACGAGATCGGCGGCAATCGCGGCAAACCGGATCGGCAGATCCTCGATCCGGGTATCGCCCAGCTCCTTGCGCATGGCCTCGGTCAGTTTTTCACCGCTGATCAGACCGCCGCCGCCAAAACGCAGATCGAGATGGGCGAGCATTTTCAGCCGGTTGATACTGGTCACCCAATCAGCCAGATGATCGAGCTTGCCGGCCGCATGAACGCCGCCGACCACGCCGCCGATCGAAGTGCCAGCAATCACATCCGGTTTCGCACCGTAGCGTTCCAGTGCCCGGATTACCCCGATATGCGCCCAGCCGCGGGCAACACCGGCACCGAGCGCCAGCCCAATCCGCGGGCGCTCATAGCTGTATTCGCTGCGTTCGGAGGTCTGCGAGAGGTCCGGCTCATCCGGCTTCTGGCTATTGCCATTCATGGTATTCTCCATCCTGTTTCCCGGTGGTCGTCTTTTGCGACCATTATCCCTTGGTGACTAATATAGCATGAGTTGGTAATCAGACCGATCAACACTTGCTCTTGAGGGGCTTACTGTGCTTCCTCAGGGCGGATTTGTTACGCACCGGATACGCGGTTTCGCGGCCCGTGCCAGCCCCAGATGAGTGATAGCGCCGCATGGCACATTCTGCCGATGCCATAGACACCGACAGCAAGCCGCTGGAAGACGTGCTCCAGAGCCCGACCGTTGATGCCAACGGCACCATGGCCATGGTGCGGCGACTCTATCGGATGTATATGCGCCCCTATGTGGGCACGATCTGGATTGCGTGTCTGTTCATGGTTGTGGCGGCTGCAATGACCGGGGCCATGGCCAAGCTGATGGAGCCCATCGTCGATGATGTGTTCACCGCAGGCAATCCATCCATGCTGTACCCGGTTGCCGGGGCCGTGCTGGCCGCCTTTGTCCTGCGTGGCGTTTCAACCTATCTGCACAACATTCTGATGAACCGGGTCGGGCAAGGCGTTGTTGCCGATGTTCAGCGACAGCTCTCCAGCCATCTGATCCGTGCCGATCTTGCCTATCTCCAGTCGCGTAGCTCCGGGCAGCTGATCTCCAACATGATTTCAGACGTCAATGTCATGCGCACCGCCATGGCTGAATGTCTGTTAGGCTTTGTGCGCGGGGCATTCACCCTCGCGATACTGGTCGGCGTCATGTTCTATCAGGACTGGCATCTGGCATCCGCGTGCTTTCTGGTGCTGCCGGTCGCCGCCTTCATGGTTGCCCGACTGGGCAAGCGGCTGCGGCATGTGTCGATTAAAACCCAGGATGAACTGGGCGAGTTTTCGGCCAAGCTGAACGAGACCTTTCAGGCCATCCGGCAAGTCAAGGCCTATGGCATGGAGGCGCATGAGGAAACCCGCCTGAACGAGGTGATCAAACGTCTCTATGACCTTGCCCATCGCGGTTTTCGGGTTGCTGCCTTTGCCACCCCGATCAGCGAGATACTGAGCGGTGTCGCCATTGTTACGGTCATCATCTATGGCGGCTACCGCGTGATTGACGGGGCGAGTACTGCCGGTGAGGTGTTCTCGTTCATCACCGCGTTTCTGATGGCCTATGAGCCGATGAAGAAGCTGGCCAAGCTCAACGGTACCCTGCAGATGGGCCTCGGCGCAGCCGAGCGCGTTTTGCATGTGCTGAGCATCCAGCCACGGGTTGTAGATCAGCGCGCCGATGCAGCGCCGCTGGTGGTTGATCGACCATCAATCACATTCGAGGATGTGCGCTTCTCCTATTCACCGGACAAACCGGCACTCAACGGTGTCGATCTTGATATCAAGGCCGGGCAGAAGGTTGCGCTTGTCGGGCCATCCGGGGCGGGTAAGTCGACCATTCTGAACCTGATCCCGCGCTTCTACGATGTGACCGGCGGACGGGTGCTGATCGACGGGGTTGATATCCGCGATGTCAGCATCGAGAGCCTGCGCGCCAATATCGCGCTGGTTAGTCAGGAAATCTCGATCTTTGACGAGACGATCCGCGCCAATATCGCCTATGGCAAGAAGGGCGCGAGCGAGGACGAGATCATTGAGGCCGCACGTGATGCTGCTGCCCATGACTTCATCATGGCCATGCCCGAGGGGTATGACACGCGGGTTGGTGAGCATGGTCTGAAACTCTCCGGCGGCCAGCGCCAGCGTCTGGCGATTGCCCGTGCCATGTTGCGCAATGCGCCGATCCTGCTGCTGGATGAGGCAACCTCGGCCCTCGATGCAGAATCCGAGCGTCTGGTGCAGGGCGCTCTCGACCGCTTGCAGGAGGGGCGAACCTCGGTCGTTATCGCCCACAGATTGAGCACGATTATCGAATCGGATGTGATCTATGTCGTCGATCAGGGGCGCATTGCCGAGGCGGGTACCCATGGCGAATTGCTCGATAAAATCGGCATTTATCAACGGCTCTATGGCCAACAAGGCAAGGAATAGAAACAGTTACGCCTGTTTCTTTTTGTGGCCTGCGGGTGTGGCACTCATGCCAATTTCCGAAATTACCTATTGGTTAAATTCATAAAGCGCTTATTTTTACTTTGTAGGGTGGCGTCATTGACCCCACGCTTCGGGCATAGAGGTCTCAGGCTTTTATGGCTGAGTAATCCTATGGACCAACCTATGAGAAAAGGTGCCCGCCCATGGATGTAACGACCCCCGATGATCCGACTATGGTTCATCTGCAATCGGAACCGGATGCCGGTGACAGAATTGTCATCGCGGTTCCCGAGACTGTCTGGCGCCGTACGCCGGATACCCCGGAAGCAAAAGCGCTTATGGAGCCCAGCCCGTGCTGGTCTGCCGAAGCCGAGATAACCTTCGAGAGCCTCATGGCATTCTTTGCCAGAACATGGAATACCCCCAGCCACATACCGTTGGAATTTGATCCACTGGACAGCCCCGATCTGCTCGATCCGGGGTTGAGCGATGGCGATGCGCAGGTTGTTGATGCCTTGCGCTGTCTGACCCTCGCGGTCGGTGAATATGTGGTCCGAACCCGTCAACTGAACATCGAACAAGGCATTGGCATCATTGGTAATATGCCCGGTGACTTTGCCGATCAGCTTGGCGTGACCACGACGGAAAACCCCGATCAGCTCTGGTTTGGCCGACAGGTTGTGCGACTGCTCGACTGGTTGCGCGGTGGCAGTGTGATCCGGCATCTGGAGCCGCATCTGCAGGAGCTGGGCGCTGCCTTGCTGCCGGATGTGCTCGACTTCATCTATCTCGGCGTTGCGGAAATCCTTCGTGGCAACGACATTGATGAGGTGTTCGGCGAGGAGTTCGGTGCCGATGTCGAACTGGTCGCGGTGAACGAGAACATGCCGGGACTGGTCTGGCAAAAGCCGACCGACACTCCGCCAAACTGAGCCTGCTATCCTGATTGTCCGCTTTCGGTTGTCGGTATCGACAGCCGGAGGCGGGGATAGGCAATGCCGAGGGTAATCGCCCGCATGGCCATGAACAGGGTGAAGCTGATCCACAGCCCGTGATTGCCCATAACCGGCATCAGCAGATAACCGCAGGCCAGAAACGCGGCGAGCGACACCACCATGGCATTGCGCAATGCCCGGGTTTCTGTCGCGCCGATGAAGACCCCGTCGAGCTGGAAACTGGCGACGGAGATGATCGGCAGCAGGATGACATAGGGCAGATAGAGCGCCGCATGGTCGCGCACATGCTGAAGATCGGTCAATAATCCAATGATTGCAGGGCCGAATGCCAGATAGCTCAGCGCAAATATCAGACTGAAAATACCGGCCCATAGGCTTGAGACGATAACCGCAATGTCAAACTGGCGGCGGCTTCTGGCACCCTTGGCCTGCCCGGTCAGGCTTTCGGCGGTATAGGCAAAACCGTCGAGGGCAAATGAGGTGAATGTCTGGAATTGCAGCAGAATGGCATTAGCGGCGAGGGTCAGGTCACTGATCTGGCTGCCCTGTGCGGTAAACCACAGGAAACCCACCTGCAGGCACAGGGTACGGATCATGATATCGGCATTGACCGCGAGCAGCCGCTTGAGTGCGGCTGTGTTCAGTACCGCCGCACGGCTCAACCGCCCCGTCTGTTGCTGGATCAGGCGGCGAACCAGTATCAACCCGATCCCGGCAGCGACACATTCGGCAATGACGCTGGCATAGCCGACGCCATCGGCGGTGTAGGACAGGCCAACCACGAAAATCAGATCGAACAGGATATTGGCACCGTTCAGCGTCAGCTGTAACGCCAGCACATAACGGGTTCTGTTCATGGCCAGAAACCAGCCCATAAGGCAGTAATTCAACAGGGTTGCCGGTGCCCCCCAGATACGGGCCTGAAAATACCGCATACCCTCGGTCGTAACCGCCTCACTGCTGTCGGTGAGAGTGAAGGCAATTCGGCTCAGCGGTATCTGCAGGCAGATCAGCAGCAGCCCGATGCCCATGGCGAGCAGGACGGCACGGGCTAGATGGGCGACGGTTTCATCATAATCACCGGCACCGAGCGATTGCGCCGTCATCCCGGTGGTACCCATGCGCAAAAAGCCGAAGCCCCAGAACAGCAGGGAAAAGATCATCGAGCCGACGGCAACGGCACCCAGGTAATGGGCGCTGTCGAGATGCCCGACCACGGCGGTATCGACCATGCCGAGCAGGGGCGTCGAGGCATTGGACAGCATGATCGGCAGGGACAGCTGCCAGACACGCCGGTGCCAGATGCGCATATCGGGTGCGGTGAGCATTGATATCATTGTGGTAAGTCCGGACGAGTGACCGTATCGCGCGCATAAGCCAGTGTTTGATGCCGTGAGTCAAACTCGCCTGATTAGACTGGCGCGGTTATTTGTGGTCCTGTTGACTGGATGCAGCGTTCATTTGCCAGAAGCTGTGTTATGACAAGTCAGATTATCAATCGGCATTCAGGTATTGCCAGAGTTCCAAACGTGACAATCATCAAGCGAAAAACCGTGTTTGAAATCATTGCTTTATGTGTTTTCTCTTATGTCGCCCTATTGCTGGCGCTGGTGGTTTTTCAACGCTCGGCCATGTATTTTCCGGATCGTGCGGTGCCCGAACTGCCGCCGGGTGCGAGTCTTGTGCATATCGACACCGATGACGGTCTCAGCATCCCGGCCTGGTACAAGGCACCGACAGCCGAGGGCGCGCCGGTCATCATCTGGTTTCACGGCAATGCGGGTAATCTCAGCTACTTCTGGGCCAAGGCGGTGCAGATGACCCGAAACGGTGCGGGCGTCCTGATGCCGGAGTATCGCGGCTATGGCGGTACGCCCGGCAAGCCGACCGAGGCCAATCTCGTCGCAGATGCAATAAGTGCCTATAACTATCTGAATGGCAAGGGATATGCGGGCAGCGATGTTATCGTCTACGGCCTTTCCCTGGGCTCCGGCATCGCGGTGCAACTGGCGGAGTATGCGGCTCAGGAACAGGGCACGCCGGTAAACCGGGTGATACTGGAAGCGCCCTACAGCTCGACCCTCGACGTTGCCAGATGGCGGTTTCCCGTCTTTCCGGTCAGCCTGTTCATGCTCGACCGCTATGACAGTGTCAGCCGGATCACAGCGATCAAGGCACCGCTGCTGATCGTTCATGGTGTCCTCGACGGCGTGATCCCTCAACGTTTTGGCAGCAAGCTGTTTGATGCTGCCGCTGAGCCGAAGCAGTTCATGTCGATCGAGCAGGGCGGTCACAATGATCTGTTCGCCTTCCCCGATGTTCTGCCCGGCATGCTGGCATTCATGGATGAGGGGATATCCCGGAAAACTGCTGCCGAGGCGGCGGAGTAGTGCAGGTTTCACGAAACTGTCGTGATGCAATGACGGGTTTCTGGTACGCTTGCTTGACCATATAACGGGCAAATACGGGGATTTGGGGCATGTCTATGAAATGGCTGGTTTTGATGGGGTTGGCGGTGTTTCAGGTTGCCGGTTCTGCCAGTGTCGCGCAGGCGGCGGATCAGCTTGATGTGCAAACCGTTCTGAAGGATGCGCTGGTCCGCTTCGAGCAAAGTGCCAGCAAGGACCCGATGACCCAGCAGCGCATTCTCACCTGCCTCGGTCAGGAGACGCTCGAGAGTGGTGTGCTCGGGGAATATTCCCAGTTCGATCCCAATCAGTGGCAGTCAATCAATGTCAGTGGCCTTGATCTCCGTGCCCTGACCAGCACGGTCAACCAGACCATGGAAAAGTGCCAGCGCGATGCGGACAGACCTCTGCTCAAATAACCGGTTTATGATGATATTTCAGCGGCCTGTCGGCGGCTGATAACCTGTTCGGAAAAACAGCCGAAAAAGCGATCCACATACTTCACCGCTGTGCCGGTGACCAGTTTTGCCGCCAGTTTCGCTAACAGTCCCTCAAGCTCGGTTTTCGCCGTATAGGTGAGGCGGGTGGTGTGCTCGTCAATCGCCTCAATCGCCACATCCGCCTGCGCCTTCGCCAATCCGGCGAGGCCGCCATGGCCTTGCACATTCATGGTATAGGCATCGGGCGGGTTGAGGTTGGTCAGGATCAGATCGCCATCGAAACTGGCCTTGATCGGTCCGACCTTGCCGCGAATCCTGCCGACATAGCGATCAGTCGCCACGCGCTCCACCGCCTCGCAGCCGGGGATGCAGGTTTCCAATACGGTCGGATCGACCAGCGCTTCCCAGACCAGATGCTTGGGCGCGTCGATAATATAGCTGCCGGATAATTCCACCTGAGTGCCTTCCCGTTGAAAAGTCAGGATAAATGAAAATATGCGACCGGGTACAGCTTGATCCTGGGTTTTGACGACTTAAGTTAAGCACGCCAAACAAACTGGCGTGAAAGGCTTGTCCTTGGACCTGTTCGTTGGCTATCAATTACAGGTTCCCTGCTGATCGACTGTCGGTCGATATCCCGTCATCAGATTGTCTCCAGATTGCCCAGTGTCCTGACTTCCATGCAGACTTCACAATGTCGTACTGGCCTGTCACTCGGGCTGACCCTGATCGCGGCCCTGTTGCTGGCGGTGCTGCCTTTGGACCTTGCATGGGCGGTTGAGGCTGTACACGAGGCCGCAGGACATGCGGCGGAAGCTGTTGCCGGCCATGGTGGCGCGCCGCATCTAGACGGTGCCGATCTGGGCCTGCTCTGGGCCATTCCGTTTGTCGGCATTCTGCTGTCGATTGCTATCTTCCCGCTGGTTGCGGGCAATTTCTGGCATCATCATTTCGGCAAAGTGTCGGCGTTCTGGGCGCTGTGTTTCCTTGTACCCTTTGCCATCCTGTTCGGGTTTCCGCTAGCAGCCTTTGAGCTGTTGCACACGTTCCTGCTCGAATATGTGCCGTTCATCATCCTGCTCGGTGCGCTCTATACCGTCGCGGGTGGGGTGCGGGTGGTTGGTTCGCTCCGTGGTACGCCGCTGGTCAATACCGCCATGCTGCTGATCGGCACGGTGATCGCCAGTTGGATGGGTACCACCGGTGCGGCCATGCTGCTGATCCGACCGATGATCCGGGCCAATGAATGGCGCGAGCGCAAGGCGCATATCTTTGTCTTCTTCATCTTTCTGATCGCGAATATCGGCGGTTCCCTGACCCCGCTCGGTGATCCACCGCTGTTCCTCGGCTTTCTGAAGGGCGTACATTTCTTCTGGCCGACTACCCATCTGTTCTTGCCGATGCTGGTGGTATCCGGTCTGCTGCTGGTTATCTTCTTCATCTTCGACACAATCATGGTGAAGCGCGAACCGCATCCGATGCCACCGCCGGATGAAGGCGAGGAAGGCATGAAGCTACGCATCGAGGGCAAGATCAATATCCTTCTGATCGGTGCCATTGTCGGTGCGGTGCTGCTGAGCGGTATCTGGAAACCCGGAATCAGCATCGATATCTATCATACCGAGGTAGCGCTGCAGAATGTCGTCCGTGATCTCCTGTTGATCCTGATCGCTTTCGGCTCATTGCATCTCACCAACTCCGAAACCCGGCGCGGCAATGCCTTTACCTGGTTTCCGATCCTTGAGGTTGCCAAGCTGTTTGCGGGTATCTTTGTCACCATCATTCCGGCGATTGCCATGCTGAAGGCGGGAGAGAGTGGCCCGCTCGGCGTGGTTGTCTCTGCTGTCAGCCATAATGGCGAGCCAAACAACATGGCCTATTTCTGGCTGACCGGTCTGCTCTCGGCCTTCCTTGATAATGCACCGACCTATCTGGTGTTCTTCAATACCGCTGGCGGTGATCCGAACCTGCTGATGGGTGAGGAGGCACGGACCTTGATGGCGATTTCCGCCGGTGCCGTATTCATGGGGGCCGTGTCCTATATCGGTAATGCGCCGAACTTCATGGTCCGGGCCATTGCCGAGGAACGCGGCGTGAAGATGCCCAGCTTCTTCGGCTATATCGGCTGGTCTGTGATCTTCCTGATGCCGTTGTTCGGCCTGGTCAGTCTGATCTTCTTCCTCTGAGCCATAGCGATCTGAACACAAAAAGCCGCCGGTGTTCGGCGGCTTTCTCATTTGCTGTCTGTGGCAGCAATCAGTGGGACATGATCAGCGGCACATCCGAATTGTTCAGCATGTAGTAGGTCATGCCGCCCAGTATCTGTTCACGCAGCCGCGAATGGCTGTAGGCGCCCATGACAATGCCGTCGGAGCCGATTTCCTTGGCACAGTTGATCAGTGGCGTACCATTACCGCGGGTCGAATGGGCTTCCGCCATGCGGATTTCGGCAGCAATGCCATGATTGTCGAGGAAGCGCTTGACCTGTTCGCCCTCTGCCTCGGCATTGACGCGGTTCTTTTCCTTGGCCAACAGGATGATTGATACCTGCTCGGCATCTGTCAGCAGGCCAAGGCTGTCACGCAGGGCACGGCTCGCCTCGCGCTTGTGCTTCCAGGCAATGCTCAGATGCTTGCCCGTGAAGGTCACGGCCGGTTGATGGGGCACAACGAGGGTCGGGCAGGTGGCGACAAGGGTCAGCCGATCCGGCAGGTGCAGCGATACCCGATCCTTGCGGGTGGCATGGTTGCTCTGGCCGACAATGGCGAGGTCGGCGAGAAAGCTGCGTCGGGCCATGGCATCCACATGGTCTTCTTCCAGAATCTCAAATGACCAGCTCAAGTTGCCGCACTTATTGGCTATTTCCGTGCGAATGACTTCCGCCTTCTCATGTGCGATCGCGGTTGCTTCCTGCAGATAGGTATAGGAAGCCCCGCGACCGGTCACTGCTGCCGGCATGCTCTCCGGCTGGGTGAAATAGCAGGCGTGGATATGGCCGTCATATTTATGGGCCAGATCAATCGCGATCTGCAGGCGCCTTTCATGGCTTTCGTCATTGGCCAGATGCAGCAGGATATTCTTCAACGGCATGGGATCACCCGTAAGGGAAGCTGGATTGGTATAATCGCTCGGGACGATTTTGACCCTAATGCCTGTCTCCAGCCTGCTGCAACGGTTTTTACGAGATCGCCTAACGAACCGGCACCACTGCATATTCACTGACACGCGGGACGGTGCCGATCAGACCCTTGGCCGCCATGAACGTGGCAAAGTGCTGATAGCGCTGTTCATCCAATGCGGCTGGACGCATGGCAAAGCGGGGCAGGGTATCGCGCCATGCCCGGCGGTTCAGTTCATCATCCAGTGCCGGATACTGCTTGATAAACAGGGCCCAGCATTCTTCCGGATGGTTCAGCAGGTAATGGGTTGCCCGCTCCACTGCCGCGATGAACTTGCCGAGGGCAGGATCATCGGCCCGGTCCCGGTTGGCGACGAAAATCAACTCGTCATAGATCGGCACGCCTTCCTCCTCGATGAAAAATGCGCGCCCCTGATGGCCCTCAAGCGCCAGCTGGCTCAACTCGTAATTGCGGAAGGCACCGGTGACCGCATCGACCTGACCGGAGAGCAGGGATGGGCTAAGCGAGAAGTTCACATTGACCATCTCCACATCATCAAGGGTGAGACTGGCATTCTCGAGCATGGCTTGCACCAGCGCTTCCTCAACCCCGCCAACGGAGTATCCGATCTTCTTGCCTTTCAGATCGGCGATGCTGTTGATGCCGCTATCGGCCAGCACCACCATGATATTGAGCGGTGTTGCGACCAGTGTGCCGATGCGCACTAGGGGCAAGCCCTGATCCACCTGCATATGAAGTTGTGGCTGATAGGAGATCGCCACATCCGCCCGTCCGGCGGCGACCAGCTTCGGCGGGTCGCTTGGGTCGGCGGGGGGCACGATGTCGACACTCAGCCCAACCTCGTCAAAATAGCCCTTTTGCTGGGCAATGATCAGTGGCGCATGGACCGGATTGACGAACCAGTCGAGCATGACGGTCAGATCCTCGGCCTTTGCCGTGGCAGGCAGGATCAGCAACAGGGCGATGAAGCCGGTTATCAGGCGATACATTGGTAAAATCTCCAGCAAAGTCAGGTGAGTGCGGTATCTTCCTGCCGCCAGCGCGTAAGATGGCGAACGGCAAGGTCGATAAACAGGTAGAGGCCAACCGCCATAACCGAGAGCACGGTCAGGGCAGCAAACATCAGGGAAATTTGCATCCGGCCATTGGCTTGCAGCATCAGGTGGCCAAGCCCGGCGGACGCGCCGACCCATTCGCCGATAACGGCACCGATCGGTGCTACCGCCGCCGCCACGCGCAGGCCTGAACCAAGGGCGGGCAGGGCGGCGGGCATGCGGATCATCAGGATCATGCGCCAGTGACCGGCGCCCATGATCCGTGCCAGATCAAGCCATTCCGGCGGCGTGCGGCGGATGCCGTCATAAAGGGTAGTGGCCACGGGAAAGAAAATGATCAGCGCCGCCGTGATGATCTTGGGTGCCAGACCATAGCCGAACCAGAGCACCAGCAGCGGCGCGAGGGCAAAGATAGGAATAGCCTGACTGATCACCAGTATCGGCAGCAGCCACGGGCGTATCGGCGGCATCAGCGCGAGGCTGAGCGCTGCCAGCAGACCAACCCCGACACCGAGCAGCAGGCCAAGCACGATTTCGCTGAAGGTAACCCAGGCATTGCTCGCCAGTACCGGCCAGCGGTTGATGATCTCGTCGAACACCAGAGCCGGGCCGGGCAGCATGTAACGCGGCAGATCGCCGATTGTGACGGCAGCCTGCCAGATAGCGATCAGGCCGATCACGATCAGCAATGGGCGGAGTGGTTTGACGATGTGCTTCATCATGAGGCCTGCAATGCTGTCATCAGTTGCTCATGATGCTGCCAGATGGCAGCGCTGTCGCTGCTGCGCGGTGGCGCGCCGTCAAGGGTAATTGCAGTGCCCAATCGGGCGGGATGGCCGGAGAGAATGCGGATATCGTGACTGAGGCGGATGGCCTCCAGCGGATCATGGGTGATGAGGATGACGGTACGCCCGGCCAGCAATTCCGCACCCAGCGCCTGCAACTCGCTGCGGGTGATGGCATCCAGTGCTGAAAAAGGCTCATCCATCAAGACGATGGCGCGATCTTCAAACAGCACGCGGGCGAGGGCGGTTCGCTGTTTCTCGCCACCTGAGAGGGTATTGGGCAGCCGCCCGGCCTTATCGGCGAGGCCGACTTGCCGCAGCAGAAATTCTGCGCGCTTCCGATCAGTTGCAGTTATGCGCTCGCCACGCAGCCGTTTGCCCAGCACGACATTCTGCAGCACGCTCAGCCACGGCATCAGGCAGTCGGATTGCGGCATATAGGCCAGGCGGTTGGTAAGAGGCTGCCGGTCGGTTGCCGTGACAGTCCCGCTTGCAGGCTTCAGCAACCCGGCGATGGCCCGGAGCAGGCTTGTCTTGCCGACCCCGCTGGGGCCGAGCAGGCAGGTTGTCCTGCCACCGGCTATGGTCTCATGGGCTATGAACAACAGCGGCTGACCATCATAATCCAGCCGCAGATCGCGCAGGATCAGGCCGGGCGGCGTGCTGGCCACTAATTGATTGATACTTTTGGGGCTGTCTGTGGCCCGCGCGTCAGGCGGGCCGGTATCGGTAATCGGCATTGAACTCACTGTCCCTACGCCGGTGATGCCCGCCATGCGGGTGCCGGATCAGGTTCAAGGGGTCGTGCCGGTCATCAGCACCTCTCAGCCACACCATATGGCTCCCCCCAGCGGATAACAGTGACGTAAGGCGCATAAAGTCGTTTGGCAAGTCTGTTGCTGCGCCCATGAAGCGGATAAGATGCTGGCTGACCTAGCTGATAGCTGGACCGACCGATTTTGCGGATGATGATGGAATGATGCGTTTGAACAGCAACAGAATCAGCATGCTGATAACCTGTCTTGCCCTGTTGCTGGCTTTTCCGGCATTGGCACAGGCCCAGATGTATGGCGGCAAGCCACAGACCGGACTGACGGAATCGCTGTTGGTCATCAGGACCGAGACCGGTGTAGCCCATGAGTTCACTGTCGAGATTGCCGAGACTCCGATGCAGCAGGCGGTCGGCATGATGTTCCGGCCCCATGTGCCCCGTGACCGGGGCATGCTGTTCCCGTTTCCGGCGACCAAGGAGACTTCGTTCTGGATGAAGAATACGCTGTCATCCCTTGATCTGCTGTTCATTCGGGCCGATGGCACCATTGCCCATATCTATCGCCGGGCCGAACCGTTGTCGCTTGAGCCGATCCCCTCGACCGAGCCGGTCGCGGCGGTGCTGGAGATTGCCGGGGGCGAGGCAGATCGCCGCGATATTCGGGAAGGCGATCACGTGGAACACGGGTTTTTCCAGTAATTCTGCCCTTGGTTGCGCAGGCTGCTATCGGGGTGCAAAATTTTTTTGATTAGGGTGCTTTACCAATGGCATCGGCTGGTATATCCATCTGCCTCCAGATGTCGGGGCGTAGCGCAGGCTGGTAGCGCGCAAGTTTTGGGTACTTGAGGTCCCCGGTTCGAATCCGGGCGCCCCGACCATCTTTTTTAGCAATGTCTTCAAGTTTCTGGCGCACATGCCACCGTACATTGCTATAACAAGCAGCGATAATATTTCCCGTCTCAAATGGTTTTGGTCATGCTGCCAGAAAACGCCATCTCCGCCGTTCGTATCTATCAACCAGCCCGAAACACCATGCAGTCAGGCCGCGGCAAGGCCAAGCTGTGGTATCTCGAATATGAGGTTGAAACGCCCCGTCGTCCGGAGCCGCTGATGGGCTGGACCATGTCTGGCGATACGCTCAACCAGGTCCGCCTGAAGTTCGATACGGCCGATGAGGCGGTTACCTTCGCCAAGTCGAAAGGCTGGGACTATTCCATCGATCAGACCCATGAGCGCCGGGTTACGCCAAAGAACTACGGCGATAATTTCCGCACAGACCGTCCGCAACGATAACCGGCAAGCGTCGACGATATTGAATCGCAGGCGATCTGCGGGCAGTGTTGCCGCACATCAACGACGGCCCCGTAGCTCAACTGGATAGAGCGCCGGACTTCTAATCCGACGGTTGCAGGTTCAAGTCCTGCCGGGGTCGCCATTTTCCTTTCCGCAACCGACCGGTTAGTGCGCGCCCGTGTCCATTGATGCTTTTTTCGATGCCTATACGCTGCAGTTCCTGCTGCTGGCGTCGCTGTTTGCCATGCTGGGCGGGTTCGTTAAAGGGGCGGTGGGGTTCGCTCTGCCGCTGATTGCCGTTAGTGGCATCAGTTCAATCGCCTCACCTCAGGAAGCGGTCGCGGCGATCATCATTCCGACCTTTGTCAGCAATATCTATCAGGCCAGCCGTCAGGGTCTCGGCCCGGCTCTGGCAACGGCAAAACAGTTATGGAAATTCAATCTGGTGCTGGTGCTGGTGATCGCTGTAGTTACCCAACTCGTGCCGCGCATGCCGAATACCCTGATGTTCATCATTCTGGGGACGCTGATTACGCTTGCCGCCCTGATTCAGCTTCTGGGTCTCAAACTGCCGCCACCGAAGACAAGAACCGGCAAGGCAGGGCTTGAGATCGGGGCCGGGCTGGTGGCCGGTGGCATGGGCGGCCTCGGCGGCTTCTGGGGCCCACCGACGGTGATGTATCTGATCGCGATTGAGGTGGAAAAACACGCCTTTATCCGGGCGCAGGGGCTGATCTATATGGTCGGCTCGGTGATGCTGGTTGGTGGTCACCTGACCAGCGGAGTCCTCAATTTCAATACAATACCCTTGTCTTTTTTCATGTTGCTGCCAGTGGCGATCGGCATGGGATTAGGTGTCTATGTGCATGACAAGCTGGATCAGAAAGTCTTTAAAAAACTTGTGCTTATTGTGCTTTGTGCAGTCGGGTTGAACCTGCTGCGGCGCGGGCTTTTCTAAATGACGGATTTATGAAAAATCGTGCAAGGTACTCTCTAAACGCTAAAATTTTTTGCAAATGCCGATCAACGTGCTAGCCTTCTCATAAGGGTAGTAGGAGGGTTCAATGGTTGCACCAGCAGTTGCAGCACTCGGTACAAAAGCAGTTCAGAGCGGTTTTGCCCAAAAGGCGGGCGGACAGCTCCTTCAAGGCAAGATGCGCCGTTCCGCCATGGGTGAGAAAGCGTCCAACGACCTTGTCGGCGGTATGGGCATGCATGGTGAGAAAAAGCTGAAAGCTGGCAAGGGCAAGGACGGACCAAGTACTGAAGCACAGGTTGCGGTTCAGGGGCTCAAGACGGTTGCCAATGCCCATCCCGTAGGTCGGGTCATCAATGTCGTCGATGATGCAACCGGCGGTATGATCAGCAAGCAAGTCGCTGGCAAGCTCGATGAGATCAAGAAGGGTGGCCCGATGGCCATGGTCGGCGGCCCTGGTGGTCTTGCCGGTTGGAAAGGCCAACGTGAGCAGAAACAGAGTTTTCTCAACAAGCCGGCGAAAGATTCTTTGCCATCAGCGCTGAAGCCGAAAATGCCATTTGGTATAAAATAATGAAATTTCCGCAGTGTGGGGGCTCTGCGGTTATATGGGGAGAGCGGCGACGCTCTCCCCTTTTCATTTTGGTCTGACATTTTCATTTTGATCCGGTTGAGCTTTTCCAGCCCCGTATTTCCCCGGATTTTTCAGTAAATCATCAAATCACGATATGCAGTCACTTGTTTTGCGACAGTGTTTCGTGTTACCCAACCGCGTTATTTGCGTTTGCGCATTGCTGCAATGCGACATTCGCATCGCTTGCCAGCCCGACTTGCTGGTCAGGCATTCAACAACCAAACCGATAACCATCGGGGAAGGATAAATAATATGATGCGTTACACACTTGCTGCCGCTGCCCTTGCGGCGGTTACCGTTTTTGGTACCACCGGTACTGCTGAAGCGGGTGCAACCCTTGATGCCATCCGTCAGAACGATGTTCTGCGTTGTGGCGTGAACACCGGTCTTGCCGGTTTCGGTATTGCCGATGAACAAGGCAACTGGAGCGGTCTCGACGTCGACTATTGTAAAGGTCTTGCGGCTGCCATTCTCGGTTCTGCTGACAAGGTTCAATATGTTCCGCTTTCTGCCCAGCAGCGCTTCACCGCCCTGCAATCCGGTGAAGTTGACGTTCTGTCACGTAACACCACCTGGACGCTGACCCGCGACGCATCTCTCGGTCTCGTTTTTGCCGGTACATGGTTCTATGACGGTCAGGGCTTCATGGTTCCAAAAGAGCTGGGTGTTACCAGCGCCATGGATCTCGACGGCGCGTCTGTCTGTGTTCAGCCAGGCACCACCACCGAGCTGAACCTCGCCGACTTCTTCCGTGCCAATGGCATGAGCTTCGAGCCGGTTGTTATCGAGGCACAATCTGAAGTTGTTGCCGCTTACTTCTCCGGTCGTTGCGACGTGTACACCACTGACGCTTCCGGTCTGGCTGCAACCCGTGCCAATGAGGCGCCAAATCCTGCAGATCACGTGATCCTGCCTGAACTGATCTCTAAAGAGCCACTCGGCCCATCAGTTCGCCGCGGCGATGACGATCTGTTCCAGATCTCCAAATGGGTTCTGTTCGCACTTCTGGAAGCAGAAGAAAAAGGCATCACCTCTGACAATGTTGACAGCATGAAAGCTGACAGCACTGACCCGACCGTTCAGCGCCTGCTCGGTGCTACCGGCGATATGGGTGAGAAAATCGGTCTGGATGGTGACTGGGTTGTCCGTGCCGTTAAGGCCGTTGGCAACTACGGTGAAATCTTTGACCGCAATGTCGGTCCGGACACCGCGATCGGCCTCGAGCGTGGTGTTAACGCTCTGTGGACCGACGGTGGTCTGATGTACGCACCACCAATCCGTTAATCGGTTTGGTGATGATTATAAGGGTTGCTTGTGCATAACTGCCGGTGACCTGCCGAATACACAGGGGGGATTGATGTGGCCTATGCCCAATATTCAATCCCCCTATGTGTTTTTTGCATAATTAGTTCTTGCGGTTAGCGACGAACGCTGTCCTACTACCGCGATGCCGCAAACTGAATGCGGCCCAATAATACAATCAGGCTTCATGACCGATACGACTACTCCCCAGAAGCACGACACCGTGCCTGAAGAGCGCCCATCGATGACCCAGCCGGGATCGGTGAACAGCATTATCCATGACGAGAGTTTCCGCGCTATTGCCTTTCAGGTGATCATGATCGGTGCAGTGCTGTTATTTGGCCTTTACCTGTTCAACAACACGCTGACCAACCTTGAGAGCCGGAATATCCAAACCGGTTTCGGGTTCCTGTCACAGGAATCAGGTTTTGATATCAACCAGAACCTGATCGAATATTCGCCTGCCAGCACCTATGGCCGCGCGCTCGTGGTCGGTCTGCTCAATACCTTGCTGGTGGCCGCTCTTGGCATTGTCTTCGCCACCATCATCGGCACGATTGTCGGGGTTGCCCGTCTCTCCACCAACTGGCTGATCCGCAAGCTCGCGAGCGCCTATGTAGAGACGGTGCGTAACATCCCGCTATTGCTCCAGCTTTTCGTCTGGTACGGCATTATTACCGAGACTTTTCCGGCGGTCAGGAATGCCTGGAACCCGGTCGGTTCACTGTTTATCTCCCAGCGCGGTTTCCATGTGCCTGTGGTTGAGTGGTCGACCCCGTTCAACTGGGCCGCAATCGCCGTTGTTGCCGCCGTTGCCATCTGGATCGGTCTGGTCAAGCGCGCGAATAAGGTACAGGCCCAAACCGGCAAACGCCCGCCGAGCCATCTGATTGGTTTGGCGGTTTTGATTCTGCTGCCGGTCATCGTCTGGGGTGCCGGTGGTGCGCCATGGGTTGTTGATGCTCCGGCGGCCGGGCGCTTCAACATCAATGGTGGTTTGACCATCACACCGGAGCTGGTGGCACTGCTGCTCGGTCTCACATTCTATACCGCAGGCTTTATTGCCGAGGTGGTGCGTTCCGGTATCCTCGCGGTAAGCAAGGGACAATGGGAAGCGGGTGAAGCGCTTGGCCTGCCACGCCGCCGTATCCTCAATCTGATCGTCCTGCCGCAGGCGCTGCGGGTGATTGTGCCGCCAACCACCAACCAGTATCTGAACCTGACCAAGAACAGCTCACTGGCTGTCGCGATCGGGTATCCCGATCTGGTCTCTGCGGCCAATACATCCATGAACCAGAACGGGCAGGCGATTGAAAACATTGCCCTTATCATGGCGGCTTATCTGACGGTCAGCCTGTCGATCTCGACCTTCATGAACTGGTATAACAAGCGCATCGCGCTGGTGGAGCGGTAGGAGACAACCATGAGCGACACAGCTGCGATGAAACAGTACGTTCAGGAAAAGCCGGTTGAGCAAAAGCCGCCACCGGCTTCAGAGGCCGGTATAATCGGCTGGTTCCGCACCAACCTGTTCAATACCTGGTACAATGCGATCTTCACGATCCTGATCGGGTATCTGGTCTTTGACCTTGCCTATATGATTCTGGATTGGGCGGTTTTCTCCGCGACCTTCTCGGATATACCTCCGGCGGAATGCCGAGCCAGTGTTGAAGGTGCCTGCTGGGCATTCGTTCATAACTGGTGGCGTTTTATCCTGTTTGGCCTTTACCCCTATGATCTGCAATGGCGGCCGGGCCTGTTCCTTGGCCTGTCCATCGTGATGATCGGCATCTCCTGCTATCCGGGTGCCTGGAAGAAATGGCTCGCCTGGCTCTGGCTGGCGGCGCTCTGTGTCATGGGCTGGTTGATGGCCGGTGGGCTCGGACTTGAGCCGGTACCGACCAACAAGTGGGGCGGGCTTGCCCTGACCCTGATGCTGGCCGGTGTTTCCTGCGTCTTTTCATTCCCGCTTGCCGTATTGATGGCCCTCGGTCGCCGATCCGACCTGCCGGCGATCAAGACGCTCTGTGTGACGGTCATCGAGGTGATCCGCGGGGTGCCGCTGATTACGGTTCTGTTCATGGCATCGTTCATGATCCCGCTGTTCCTGCCGGAAGGGGTGACCCTCGATGCAGTCCTGCGGGCCATGGTCGGCATGACCCTGTTTACCGCTGTTTACCTCGCCGAGGTGGTGCGTGGCGGTCTGCAGGCGATCCCTAAAGGCCAGTATGAGGCGGCGGACGCTCTCGGTCTCAGCTATTGGCAGAAGATCCGCTTCATCATCCTGCCGCAGGCGCTGCGGATTTCGATCCCGCCGATCGTCAACAGCTTCATTGCGGTATTCAAGGATACCTCGCTGGTTCTGATCATCGGTCTGTTTGACCTGATGAACGCAACCAAGAACGCAATTCAGGATGCAGAATGGCGCGCCTTCTATCTGGAAGGTTATCTGTTCGCCGCGCTGATCTATTTCGGCTTCTGTTTCTTTATGTCGAAATACAGCCAATGGCTTGAAGTCCGTCTGGCTAAAGCGACAAAACGATAATTCAATCATCAAACGGAGTATGCGCGGATATGAGTGACGCAGCAGAAACCCCAGTAACCGAGAATGCCGAACCCCGTCAGCTGGATCAGGTCAGCATTCAGTTGCAGGACGTCAACAAATGGTATGGCGATTTTCACGTCCTGCGCGATGTGAACCTAGAAGTTGCCAAGGGCGAGCGGATTGTTGTCTGCGGACCGTCCGGTTCCGGTAAGTCCACGATGATCCGCTGTATCAACCGGCTGGAGGAACACCAGCAGGGCAAGATCATCGTTGATGGCATCGAGTTGACCAGCAACGTCAAGAACATCGATGAAGTCCGCCGCGAGGTTGGCATGGTGTTCCAGCACTTCAACCTGTTCCCGCACCTTACCATCATGCAGAATCTGACCCTTGCGCCGATCTGGGTGAAAAAGGTGCCGAAGAAGGAAGCCGAGGAACGCGCGATGTATTACCTTGAGCGCGTCAAAATTCCCGAGCAGGCGCAGAAATATCCCGGTCAGCTTTCCGGCGGTCAGCAACAGCGTGTGGCAATCGCCCGCTCGCTGTGCATGAACCCGAAAATCATGCTGTTTGATGAGCCGACCTCTGCCCTCGATCCGGAAATGATCAAGGAAGTGCTCGATACCATGGTGACCCTCGCGGAAGAGGGCATGACCATGGTTTGTGTTACCCACGAGATGGGCTTTGCCCGAACCGTTGCCGACCGTGTGATTTTCATGGATGCCGGTCAGGTGGTAGAGATCAACGAACCCGAGCCGTTCTTCAACAATCCGCAGAATGAGCGGACGCAGAAGTTCCTCAGCCAGATCCTCGCACACTGATCCATTTGCAGAGATAAACAGTCAGCGCCGCATTTACCGGTTGAACGGTATGTGCGGCGCGGCGCTTTCCGGCATCTGCCCGAGCAGGCGGGGGTCGCGAACGATCTTGTTCTCCTGCCGAACGACATCGAACCCGGCGCGCTGATACATGCCGAGTGCCTTCGGGTGATCGAAGGTGCAGGTATTGACGGTCAGCTTGGTAATATCACGCTCCCAGGCGCGGCGAATGGCGTTGTCGAGCAGGAACGGACCCAGCCGGCGACCGATGAACTCCGGGATCAGGCCGAAATAGGCGAGGTCGGTCTCGTGGGTCTTGCGGCAATCAAGCTCGAAGAACCCGGCCGGAACCCCTGCGACATGCAGGACGAAAATCTCGACGAACTCGCTACCGATGGTTTCTTCCAGCACATTGGTTGCCATGCGGCGGCGGTCATACCAGAGCCATGGCTGACCAACGGTATCATAGAGATAGCGGTAGAAGCTCAGTGTCGGCTGCTCCGCCCGGATCAGCGCCAGCTTTTGGCCATAGGGCGGCGGCACCAGTGAACTGGCCGGTGCCTCGGGCATTTCCAGATAGGTAACGGTAACCTTGAGCGAGCCCTTGGGTGCGCCGTCAATCGCCGGGTGAATGCTGTTACCGGCGGCCTTGTCGCCATCCTGTTGATTGAAGGGAAGAACCGTCATTTTGGCAATGCTCCTTGATCAGCTGGCGGGATCAACTGGCCGGGCCTGTTTCGATCGCCGGGCCACCTTCCATACCCCATTCGGACCATGATCCATCATAGAGCCGCGTATCAGTTTTGCCCATGAGTGCCAGCGCAAAGCTGAGAATGGCGGCGGTGACGCCGGAACCGCAACTGGTGATCATCGGCTGGTCGATATCAAGCCCGGCCTGCTCAAAGGCGGCCCGCATGGTAGCGGTATCCTTGAACTGTCCGGTTTCCGGGTCGATCAGTGTCGAGGATGGCAGGTTGCGTGAGCCGGGGATATGGCCGCTGCGCAGGCCGGGACGTGGCTCTGCCGCTTGACCGGTAAACCGGGCGGCGGCGCGGGCATCGGCGATCTGGGTCTTGCCAATGGCGGCCTCAACAGCGCCCATATCGACAATCATATCGGTCTGAAGGTTGGCCTCGAAATAGTCCGGTGGCGGCGTTGCTGTTCCTGCTTCGGTCGGGTGGTCGCCACGGACCCAGGCGAGCAATCCACCGTCAAGGACCGAGACCTTGTCATGGCCCATGGCACGGAACATCCACCAGGCGCGTGGCGCGCTCAGAATACCGACTGTGTCATAGGCAATGACATGATGATCATTGCTGATGCCGAGCTCGCCAACCATACGGGCAAATTCCGCCGGATCCGGCATCATATGCGGCAGATCGCTTGATGTATCCTTGATCGCCTCAATGTCGAACAGGACCGCGCCGGGGATATGGGCCTCAACAAACTCCGCCCGTACGTCGCGGCCAGCAGTTGGCAGGTGAAAGCTGGCATCGATAATCCGGATATCCGGGTTATCAAGGTTGTTGGCAAGCCATTCGGCGGTAACGAGCAGGGGAACAGTGGTCATGTTTTTATGAACTTCCGGTTAGCGGGTAAGCAGGACGAGCAGGGCGGCACTGGCGACAAAGGCAAGCCCCGCCTTGATATTGCTTTTGTCATCAGCCTTGCGCCAGCGGTTGAACAGGATAATCAGAACCGTCGCACCGAGGCCAATGGCGCCGACATAGCCGGGGTTGGGCGCACCGGCCATGGCGAAGTTACGGACGATAGTGATCATGGAGATTGTTGCCGAGAAGGCAAGAGCACCATAGATCAGTCGACGGTCGAAAATATCCTCCCGCCATTCCCACTTCCGGTCAATCAGCATCCGTGTGCCCATGATCACCGCGATGGTAATGTTCTGAAGCCAGAGATAGGCCAGTGCGGCATCGAGGAGATGACCAGGCACCGCATGGCTCATGGCGTATTTGTTGAGGTTATCGATAATTGCGCCGCCAATGATGATCGGCAGGATCAGTGGCAGGGCTGATCGACTGACCGTATCCCGCCGCAGCATGGCGGTTGCCCCGACACAGAGCACCAGACAGCCGAGAACACCGAGGGTTCTGAGCGGGCTGTCGATCAGGCTGGTGCGGTAACTGCTGTCAATGGCAGTCCAGAGCGCAAAACTGACCCAGACGCTGATCGGCATCAGCCGGGAAACCGGGCCGCCGCCAATCTTGGCGGTTGCATGCAGAACCCGCATATCGGTGTAGCAGGCGACAAAGCCGACGGCGATGACGGCGATATAGAAACTTGGCGCACCGGGCAGCTCAATCAGTGGTGCAAACGGCGTCATGGCCAGCCCGACAATAATGCCGCGCCATGCAATCAGCAGGTCAGCCCGCAGCTTCAGCTGCTGGTTGATCAGGATAAAACCGGCAAAGCCGACCGTGAACAGTGAGGCGAACAGCCACCAGGGCAGGGATGAGAGCACTGTCGTTGATCCGGCTATTCGGCGAGGCGCAGGTTGATGCGGCGGTTGTTGCGGCCCTTGTTCTCGATCTTGCCGACGATGATCTCGCCAATTTCGGCAGTTCCCGCGACATGGGTGCCACCACAGGGCTGAACATCTATCGGTGCTGCCGGATTGCCAACCGTGACAATCCGTATCTTGCCGTCAAGGCTTGGTGGTGCAACCGCCATGGTGCGGACCAGCGCCGGGTTGCTGGCCAGTTCCGCTTCTGACATATAGCTTTGCGATGTGGGATGATTGGCTGCCATCATCTCATTCAACTGCGCCTGCAGGGCGTCCTTGTCCGGTGGGCCGTCGGGCAGGACCATGTCGATCCGGGATTTCTCCGCGCCGATCTGGCAACCGTTGATCTGTACCGGTATCGCGGCAAGCACGAGGTGCATCAGTGTGTGCATCCGCATATGGCGGTAGCGGCGATCCCAGTCGAGCGCAATCTCCACCGCATCGCCAACCGCCGGACGCGGTACCCCATCAGCCAGCATGTGCCGTATTTGATCGAGGCTGTCACCCTTGACCGTATCCGTGATCGCCAATGTCTGCCCGTTGACCGACAGGCTGCCGGTATCGCCGGGCTGGCCGCCACCGGTGGCGAAGAAGATGGTCCGGTCGAGTTCAACCCCGCCATCATCGCCAACCGCGGTAACCGTTGCGGTCAGAGTTTTCAGATACGGGTCTTCAAGGAATATCAGGTCGGTCATGATGGGATGTGCTCAAGGTCAGCCGCGCAGGGGCTGGGCGGTCAGGAAATCCGGGGCTGGCAGGTTCTTCGACTTCAGAAACTCGGGATTGAATATCTTGCTCTGATAGCGCTGGCCGAGATCGCAGAGAATGGTGACAATGGTATGGCCCGGACCGAGGCGTCTGGCAATGCGCATGGCCCCGGCGATATTGATGCCGCTTGATCCGCCAAGGATAAGCCCGTCGCTCTTGATCAGATCAAACAGCACGGTGAGGGCCTCGGCATCCGGTATCTGCTCGGAATCATCGATGATGGCCTGTTCGATGTTTTTGGTAATCCGGCCCTGACCGATACCCTCGGTGATGCTGTCGCCCTCGGATTTCAGCTCGCCGGTCTTGACCCAGCTGTGGATTGCCGCGCCCATGGGATCGCTGAGCACGGTGAGTACCTTGTCATTGCGCTCCTTCAGGGCGCGGCTGATACCAGCCATGGTGCCGCCGGTACCGATGGCACAGGTGAAGGCATCAACCGTGCCTTCTGTCTGATCCCAGATTTCCGGCCCGGTCGTGCGGTAATGGCCCATGAGATTGGCGATGTTGTCGAACTGGTTGGCCCAGATGGCGCCATTCGGCTCCGTTTCTGCCAGCTCGGCAGCAACCCGTTCCGATACCCGGACATAATTGCCCGGGTCCTTGTAGGGCAGGGCGGGCACCAGCCGGAGTTCGGCCCCGCACATGCGGATGGTGTCCTTTTTCTCCTGACTCTGGGTCTCCGGCATGACGATGACGGTGCGATAGCCCTTGGCATTGCCAACGAGGGCGAGGCCGATGCCGGTATTGCCTGCCGTACCCTCAACGATTGTGCCACCGGGTTTGAGCAGGCCTTTCTCCTCGGCATCCTCGATAATCGCCAGCGCTGCCCGGTCCTTGACCGAGCCGCCGGGATTCATGAACTCGGCCTTGCCAAGGATATGGCAGCCCGTGGCCTCGGATGGTCCATGTAGGCGGATCAATGGGGTATTGCCGACACTGGCAGCAAAGCCGTCACGAATTGATTGGGGGAGCTGGGACATGGGGCAGGGCCTTGAAGAGTTTGCTAGAAGAAGAGGCGGGAACGAGGCTGGTCAACGCCACGCCGCGCGCAGGCTGTCCCGGTTGAGAGCCAGCCATTGCAGGGCAATCAGGGTGACAGCATTGATTATCCGGTTTTCAGCCATCAAGGCCAGAGCCTCATCCACCGACATCACGAGGGTTTGAATATCCTCGCCCTCGGCATGATGCCCGGCAATGGCGCTGGCATTCCCGGCATCGACCTCGACACAATAGAGATCGACGAACTCTGTCGCTCCGCCGGGAGAGACAAAATACTGGCATACATGTTTTATCCGCCCGACCTCGAGTCCGGTTTCCTCCAGCGTTTCACGGCGGGCGACGGCTTCCGTGGTCTCGCCCGGCTCAACCATCCCGGCGATGGTCTCAATCAGCCATGGGTCTTTCCAATCAACGGCATAGGCACCGATCCTGAATTGCCGGATGAGCACAATCTTGTCTGAGACCGGATCATAGGCAAGTGCGCCAACCGACGGGCCACGCTCGAAAATTTCCCGTGACAGCGGCTCGCTCATGCCGCCGGCAAATTTCTCATGCTGCACCGTGTAGCGGTTGATACGGAAATAGCCGTCAAAGGCGATATCCTTGCTGATGACCTCGACTGCGGACGGTGCAGGGCTAATCTTGTTCTCGGCTGGCATGGGATAGTCCACTTGGGGCAGGCAGGACGCAATAATAATGACGCTGTCAGGCAAGCACCGATGGGCGTGGTTCGCAAGTGGCTTGGTCGTATGCCAGTTATGATGCGTTATGACGCGCGTCTGGCCGTGCTTGCCGGTGGAACCGGTTTGGCGGATGGGCCAGAGGCCGGTTTCTGGTCTCGCCAGCCGGCAATCTGCCGCTTCATATCCACGGCGGTCTCGGTTCTGGTGATCAACTGATCGGCATTCCAGCGATCGGTCTGGCTGATCAGTGCGGCCTCATGCAGGGCTTTTACGATCCGGCGCGGGTCCTGTTTGCTGCTGATATGCAGATCGGTCGTGCGGTCGCCCGGTTCGATATGCTCGATCCGCAGATCGGTCAGTTTTTGCGCAACCAGTGCGTCGATAATCGCCTGATTTTGTCCATGAGTGCCGGAAACGCTGAGCGTGGTGACCGGTGCGCTGTAGGTCTCGTCATAGCTGAAGCGGATGGATGAAACGCGTCCCTGATTGTCACCGGGCCGGGCTTTGCCACGGTCGGTATTGAGGGCGAGACTGTCCGAAAAGACAACATTCATCAGGCGTTTTCCAAAGCGTTTGTATGCAAATCGCGCTGGAGAAACTTAAAACACTAATTTTGCAATGCAACAGAAAAAGCGCGGGCATAGCCCGACTGCCGCGAAAAACAGGTGTAAACCTGTGCGGCAGGCCAAATAATTATGCTTTTTTGGGAAATTGGCTCCCCGGGCCGGACTCGAACCAGCGACAGGGTGGTTAACAGCCACCTGCTCTACCTACTGAGCTACCGGGGAATGCCGTGAGGCGGGCTTATAACAAAGCCGCTTTGACGACGCTACCCCTAATCTCACACTACGCACAAGATTTTGGGGCAAGTTGTTAGGTAAGTGGAGGCACGGGCCGGAATCGAACCGGCGTACAAGGCTTTGCAGGCCTCTGCATCACCACTCTGCCACCGCGCCACCGAAGGTATCAGGAGGACAGAACGCCCTGACACCTGAGGCCGCTGATATAGCGATACGAGGGTCCGCCGGTCAATGCCTGCTGATACCTCCGGGGTAACTTTTTGTCGCATTCTCAGAATGAAGGTGCTCAGTTGACGCAAAGACACTGTTTTTATACGCATCAGATGCTAATAGGTGTCTCACCGTCCCGGCAGTCGATCCGGGCATAACCGCCAGCAGAGTATGTAATCATGGCAGCTTTAATAGATTTTGCGCAGGCCCGTCAGAACATGATCGATGGCCAGGTTCGCCCGAACGGAATTATCGATCAGCGACTGGTTGATGCCATGGCCGAAATCCCGCGCGAAAATTTTGTCCCTAGTAATCGCCGATCCGTTGCCTATATCGACGAAGATCTGGCGCTGGGTGAGGGGCGTTATCTGCCTGAACCTGTCGTGACCGCCCGGTTGATTCAGGCGCTGGATATCAGTTCTGACGATGTGGTTCTGGAGATCGGTTCTGGCTGTGGTTACGCAACAGCGGTTCTTGCCCGTCTTGCCAATACGGTGGTTGCCCTTGAGTCTTCTGAAGAACTCAGTGCAAGGGCGCAGGAAGTGCTGGGTAAGCTCGGTATCGACAACGCCGTTAATATCAGCGGCGATCTCACCGAGGGCTATAAGGAGCAGGCGCCGTTCGATGCCATTCTCATTCATGGCGCTGTGGCGAACATTCCTGACGCCATCACGGCACAGCTTGGCGATGACGGACGACTGGCAACGGTTGTTCGCCCGGCCCGCGGCGTTGGACAGATCACACTGGTACGGCGGGTTCATGGGGTTGCCTCCAGCATGGGCCTGTTTGATGCCGGTACACCCTTCCTTCTGGGCTTTGAGCCGACACCGGCCTTCAGCTTTTAATATCGAGAGCAAATAGTGGCAGAAACCCCCGACTTTCCGCTTGAAGTAGATGTCCATTGGCTGAGTGAGAAACTCGACCGTAAAGACGACATTTTCCTGCTTGATGTGCGTGAAGGCTGGGAACGGGATATCTCGGTGATTCGGGACAGTTTTGCGGTTCCCATGTCGGAAGTGCCGGAACGAATCGACGAGCTGCCAAAAGACAAGCCGATTGTCGTTATTTGTCGTGTTGGTGGCCGAAGTGCACAGGTCACGAACTGGCTTCGTGCGCAAGGCTTTGAAAATGCTATAAATTTATCGGGTGGCATGAATGCATGGGCATCTGAAATTGACACTAAAATGAGTACATATTGATAAGTTACCCCAAGCCCTGTCCCTAGAACCGGCCTGAACGGTTTGACCTTGGCAATAGAAGAGGTCATCCCTGATAGCTGACTGCAAAATTTTTGTTGGGCGCTGCTTGGAACATCCACCGTAGCAACATCCATGGTAGAAGAATGAAATTCGTACCGACCTATTCACAGAACGTTTCACGTCGACTGACCGCCACTGCGGCTGTTGCCCTTATGGGTACTGCCATGATGCTGCCGTTGTCGGCTTACGCGCAGTCTTTTGAAGAGGCGCTGCGTCTCGCCTATGAAACCAACCCGACGATTGATGCCGCGCGGGCTGATCTGCGCAGTGTTGACGAATTGGTGCCACAGGCGCGTGGCGGTTATCTGCCGACCGTTCGTGGCAGTGCCTATGCCGGTTATTCCGATACCGACAATGATCCGGGCGGTTCCGAAACAACGACTCCGACCGGTGCGTCGATTACTGCCAATCAGTTTATCTTCCGTGGCGGACGCACTGTCGCCGAGATTGATCAGGCGGAGAACACCGTTCTCGCCCAGCGTGGCTCCCTGACCGATACCACCCAGCAGATCCTGCTGGCGGCTGCGGCGGCGTATTTCGATGTTGTGCGCGATCAGGCGGTTGTTGCCCTTAACGAAAACAATCAGGACGTACTTGATCGCCAGCTTCAGGCTTCCCGTGACCGGTTTGATGTGGGTGAGGTGACCCGTACCGATGTCAGCCAATCTGAATCACGTCTTGCCCGTGCCCAATCAGACCTGATCGAGGCGCAGGGTAATCTCGAGATCAGTCGTTCCAACTTTGCACGTATTGTCGGGCAGATGCCTGAGGTGCTGACACAGCCCGAGCTTGATATCGTGCTGCCGGAAACGCTGGAAGAGGCGATCACCATGGCGCTGGACAGTAACCCGGCGGTTGTGTCCTCCCGTTATTCCGAAGTCGCCTCCAAGAGTGCGATTGATGCCGAATTTGCTGATCTGCTGCCGGAAATCAGCCTGAATGCTTCTGCTTCACGCAATGATGAGCCGAGCAACTTCACCGATCGTACCGATGAGCTGCAGGCCCGGCTGACAATTTCCATCCCGCTCTATCAGGCTGGTGTGGCATCATCACAGGTGCGCGAAGCCAAGCAACGTGCCGCCCGTTCACGCCGCCTGGTTGATGAGGCGATCCGGTTTGCAACAGATACCACTGTTGCCGCATGGGAAGCTCTGGAGTCTGCGCGAGCCCAGATTGAATCACGTCAGGCCCAGGTCGATTCTTCAAATATCGCTCTGGAAGGCGTTCGTCAGGAAGCACTCGTCGGATCACGCACAACCCTCGATGTTCTCGATGCAGAGCAGGAACTGCTTGATGCACAAGTGAATTTGGCGACAGCAGTACGAAATGAGAGCACGGCGACATTCCAGTTGCTGTCCGCGATTGGGTCACTATCGCCACAGTTTCTGGGGCTGAATGCCGATGTTTATGATCCAACTGAAAATTATGATCGTGTCCGAGATAAATTATGGGGGATTTCGGTCGAGTAACATGTGGGGTTAATCGCCTTCTGTAGTGGCATGAAGAGGGCAGTTAGTCTGAGGAAATGGCACGGAGCTCTGGAAACAGGGGTTCATGTCTGCAAACATTACTAAATAACAACAGGACTTTGTTCGCGCGCCATGAGTAACGAAAACGCAGAATCGCAACAGGAACCCTCCATGGAGGAGATTCTTGCGTCGATCCGGCGGATCATCTCTGAGGATGATGAGCCCGGGGCAGACGCGAGCGATGGTGATACCGCGCCGATGGAAGATGCTTCCACGGAGCCGGACCCACCACCTCCACCGCCGCCACCTCCGGAGCCCGATCCAGAGCCGGCACCGGAGTTTGATACGGCTGAGGACGAGCCTGAGCCCGAACCGGCACCGCCGCCGCCGCCACCTCCACCGCCGCCACCTCCGGAGCCGAAACCTGCTGCTGTGCCGCAGGATGATGTGCTGGAGTTGACCAATGTTGTGGAAGAGGCACCGAAGCCGAAAGCTCCGGCCGGTGACCAGTATATCGACCTCAACCGTCCACCGATGCAGACACACAATATCGTGTCCGATCAGCCGGCCGTGTCGACCAGTGAGTACTTCGCCCGTCTTGCGATCATTGCGCAGGAACGTGGCCAGCTCGGCGGTAGCATTACCGTTGAGGAACTGTCTCGCGAATTGATGCGTCCAATGCTGCAGGCATGGCTGGATGAGAACCTGCCACGTATCGTTGAGCGTCAGGTCCAGAACGAAATCGAGCGTATTGTCCGCAAGGCGCACGATCTCTGATAATCGCCAGCATATGGCGCGAAAAAGACGGCACCCTTAATCAGGTGCCGTTTTTTTATGCTCCGACTTTGAGTTGGGCTTTCAAATTCCGCTGTAATCGTTACAGTCGCGTCTCCTGAAACCAGATTTCATTTTGTCCCGGCAACCCCCTTGGACCAATGCTAGAAAAGACCTTTGAACCTGCTGCCGTTGAGCAGAAGCACTATTCCGAAGATGAGGCTGCAGGCCGTTTTGCCGCCGATCCGGCTCGCAATGCAGTGCCGCACACCATTATGATGCCGCCGCCGAACGTGACGGGCTCGCTCCATATGGGCCATGCGCTCAATATGACGTTGCAGGATGTCATGACCCGGTACCGCCGGATGCAGGGGCGGGATGCGCTCTGGCAGCCCGGTACCGACCATGCCGGTATCGCGACCCAGATGGTGGTCGAGCGTCAACTCGGTGCGGAAGGCAAGTCCCGCCATGATCTCGGTCGTGACAAGTTCATCGAGCGGGTCTGGGAGTGGAAACAGGAATCCGGCAGCACCATTACCAGCCAGCTGCGCCGTCTCGGTGCATCTGCTGACTGGCCGCGTGAGCGCTTCACCATGGATGAAGGCCTGTCGGTTGCGGTTCGCAAGGTGTTTGTCCAGCTCTATAAGGAAGGCCTGATCTACAAGGACAAGCGGCTGGTCAACTGGGACCCGAAACTGCATACCGCAATTTCCGACCTTGAGGTGGAGAGCAAGGAGGTTGATGGCAATCTCTGGCACTTCAAATACCCGGTCGAGGGCGAAGAAGGGCGCTTCCTGATTGTTGCCACCACCCGTCCCGAAACCATGCTCGGTGATACCGCTGTTGCCGTGAACCCCGAGGATGAGCGCTATCAGAGCCTGATCGGCAAGCAGGTGCGCCTGCCGCTGGTCGGTCGCCTGATCCCGATTGTCGGTGATGACTATGCCGATCCTGAAACCGGTACCGGTGCGGTGAAAATCACCCCGGCCCATGATTTCAACGACTTCGAGGTTGGTCGCCGTCACGATCTGGAGATGATCAACCTGTTTGATCAGGACGCCAGATTGACCGATGAAGCCCCGGAACCGTATCGCGGTCTCGACCGCTATGAGGCCCGTAAACAGGTGGTTGCCGATCTGGATGCCCTCGGACTGCTGGAGAAGATCGAGCCGCACAAGCATACGGTGCCCCATGGCGACCGTTCCGGTGTGGTGATCGAACCGTGGCTGACCGATCAATGGTATTGCGATGCCGCGACCCTCGCCAAACCGGCGATCAAGGCGGTTGAGGATGGCAAGACCGAGTTCGTGCCGAAGAACTGGGAGAACACCTATTTCGACTGGATGCGCAATATCCAGCCATGGTGTATTTCCCGCCAGCTCTGGTGGGGCCATCAGATCCCGGCATGGTATGCCGAGGATGGCACGGTATTCGTTGAGGAAACCGAGGAAGCGGCGAAAGCCGCTGCCGAACAGCATTTCGGCAAGCCGACCGATATCAGCCGCGATCCCGATGTGCTCGATACCTGGTTTTCATCCGCGCTCTGGCCGTTCTCGACCATCGGCTGGCCGGAAAAGACGCCGGAGCTTGAGAAGTATTATCCGGGCGATGTGCTCGTCACCGGGTTTGACATCATCTTCTTCTGGGTTGCCCGGATGATGATGATGGGCCTGCACTTCATGGGCGATGTGCCATTCAAAAAGGTCTATATCCACGCACTGGTCCGGGACGAGAAGGGCCAGAAAATGTCCAAGTCCAAGGGCAATGTCATCGACCCGCTGCAACTGATCGACAGCTATGGCGCTGACGGTCTGCGCTTTACCCTGACCTCCATGGCGGCACCCGGTCGCGATATCAAACTGTCCGAGCAACGGGTGCAGGGCTATCGCAACTTTGCCACCAAGCTGTGGAATGCGACCCGTTTCTGCCTGATGAACGAGTGTAAGCAGGCTGAGAGCTTTGACCCCAATGCCCTGCAACTGCCGGTCAACCGCTGGATCGTCGGCAGTGTGGTCGAGACCGGCGAGAAGATCACCAAGGCACTTGATAACTTCCGCTTCGATGATGCGGCAGCAGCGATCTATCAGTTCCTCTGGGGTACCTTCTGTGACTGGTATCTCGAATTTACCAAGCCGGTGCTGCAGGACGGAACGGATGCCGAGAAGGCCGAGGTGCGGGCAACCGCTGCCTATGTGCTGGATCGTGCCCTGCATCTCCTGCACCCGATGATGCCGTTCCTGACCGAAGAACTGTTCGAGCAGATCCGCCTCGACGACAAGGCGCGGCTGATCGTTAGTCACTGGCCGGAATTTACCGGTCTTGATACCGATAAACAGGCGATGGCTGAGATTGAATGGGCGATCGAGCTGATCTCAGCGATCCGCAGCGCCCGTTCCGATCTGAACGTGCCGCCGGGCGCATGGCTTGAGGGGCTGGCGATCGGTGCCAGTGCTGATGAACAGGGCAAGCTGGAGCGCCAGAACACCCTGATCTGTCGCCTTGCCCGGTTGAAGTCAGTGACAGTAACTGATGGCCCGGTGCCGGACGGGGCCGCACAGGCGGTTGCCGGTGGTCTGACCATCGCCATGCCGCTCGCCGATGTCATTGACCTGTCGGCTGAACGGGACCGTTTGAACAAGGAATTGACCAAGGTGCGCGGCGAGATCGACAAAATCGCCCGCAAGCTGGGCAATGAACAGTTCATGGCGAAGGCGCCCGAGGCTGTTGTTGCTGAACAGCGCAGCCGTCTCGATGATGCCCAGGCCAACGCGGAAAAGATTGAACAGGCGCTGGCGCGGCTTTAATGCTGCCTTTAGGCGGTTGTTTTGAGAATGGATTGGCCGGGAAATGACATATCTTGAGGAAACGCTGTTCAGTGGCGAGGAACTGGTCCATGTGGGCAAGTTTCACTGGATCTATGACTTCCGGGCCTTCAGCTGGCTGATCCTGCCCGCACTGCTTGGCGGGGCCATTGCCTTCTATGCGCCGCCTTTGATCGGCCAGTACATGCCGGTCAATCTTGAGGCCAAATACGTGGCGGGCGGTACGGCGCTGGTGATGACCCTGTACGGTTTCCTGCGCTTTTTGGTCATGATGCTGCGCAAGCGGGCGACCGAGATGGTGGTGACCAACCGCCGCCTGATCTTCAAACGTGGGGTTGTGGCCCGGCGTTCCGATGAGGTGAATATCGACCGCATCGAGGGCTGTAATGTCTATCAGAGTTTCTGGGGCCGGATTTTCGGCTATGGTGTTGTTGTCGTGCGCGGCATGGGTATTGGTGAAATCATCCTGCCAACCATGGATAACCCGCTGCAGTTCCGGCGCTCCATCGACAATGCCCAGATGACCGAAGACGAATTACAACAAGCGGAAAATCAACGCTAAATCAGACTTCTACAGAGGGAAGCTCATATCATGCCATTGGATGAACCGAAAACCGTGTGGGACAAATCCAAACTGCCCAGCCGTTATGTCTCGATTGGGCCAGAGCGCGCGCCGCATCGCTCATACTACTATGCGATGGGTATGACCGATGAAGAGATCAAACAGCCCTTTATCGGCGTCGCTACCTGCTGGAACGAGGCGGCACCCTGCAATATTTCCCTGTCGCGTCAGGCACAGGCGGTCAAGCTCGGCGTCAAGGCAGCCCATGCCACGCCACGTGAGTTCTGCACCATCACCGTGACCGATGGTATCGCCATGGGCCATGCCGGGATGAAGTCCTCACTGGTGTCCCGTGAAGTGATCGCTGATTCCGTTGAGCTCACCATGCGTGGCCATTGCTATGATGCCATGGTCGGCCTTGCCGGTTGCGACAAGTCGCTGCCGGGCATGATGATGGTCATGGTGCGCCTCAATGTGCCGAGCGTCTTCCTCTATGGTGGCTCCATCCTGCCGGGTCGTCACAAGGGGCAGGATGTCACCGTCCAGAACGTGTTCGAGGCTGTGGGTCAGCATTCCGCCGGTAACATGAGCGATGAGGACCTGCACGCCCTTGAATGCGTTGCCTGCCCATCGGCCGGTTCCTGTGGTGGCCAGTTCACCGCCAATACCATGGCCTGTGTTGCCGAAGCCATTGGCCTTGCGCTACCGAACTCTTCCGGTGCCCCGGCACCATATGAGAGCCGCGACGCCTATGCCGAAGCATCCGGTCGTGCGGTTGTTGAACTGCTGAAATCCGGCATCCGTCCGCGCGATATCGTCACCCGCAAGTCGCTGGAGAATGCGGCTGCCGTGGTTGCCGCCACCGGTGGCTCCACCAATGGCGCGCTGCATCTGCCAGCGATTGCCCATGAGGCGGGCATCGACTTCGATCTGCATGAAGTGGCTGAAATCTTCAAGAAAACGCCTTACATCGCCAATCTGAAGCCGGGCGGAAAATATGTCGCCAAGGACCTTTACGAAGTAGGCGGCGTTTCCGTGGTGATCAAGGAACTGCTCGACGCCGGTTACCTCCATGGCGATTGCATGACCGTGACCGGTAAGACGCTTGCCGAGAACGTGGCCAATATCCAGTTCCCGGAAGATCAGGACGTGGTCTATCGCGTTTCCAAGCCGATCACCCCGACCGGCGGTGTTGTCGGCCTGCGCGGCAATCTCGCGCCTGAAGGTGCGATTGTGAAGGTCGCGGGTATGCAGGAACTGCAGTTCACTGGACCGGCCCGTTGCTTTGATTGCGAGGAAGATGCATTTGCTGCCGTTGAGCGCCGCGAATACAAGGAAGGCGAGGTTCTGGTTATCCGTTATGAAGGACCAAAGGGCGGTCCCGGTATGCGCGAGATGCTGGCAACCACGGCGGCTCTTTATGGTCAGGGTGCAGGGGACAAGGTCGCCCTGATCACCGATGGCCGGTTCTCTGGAGCTACCCGCGGTTTCTGTGTCGGCCATGTGGGACCGGAAGCGGCGGTCGGTGGTCCGATTGGTCTGCTGAAAGACGGCGACATCATCACCCTTGATGCCAATACCGGGGAAATCTCGGTTGATCTGAGCGATGCCGAGCTGGAAGAGCGCCGCAAGAGCTGGAAGCCACGCACGACCGATTACCAGTCAGGTGCGATCTGGAAATATGCCCAGACCGTCGGCAGTGCCGAGAAGGGGGCTGTTACCCATCCCGGCGCATCGGCTGAAACCCATGTGTTTGCAGATATCTGATACTGGCAGTTTCTAGTCAGCGATCTCGACCAGAATTGGCGTGTGATCGGAAGCCTTGGGCTCGCCCCTCGGCTTCCGGTCAATCCAGCAATTCTGCAACCGGTCGGTCATGGCCGGTGACAGCAGGAAGTGGTCAATGCGGATGCCATTGTCCCGTTGCCAGGCACCTGCCTGATAATCCCAGAAGGTATATTGCCCAGCCGCCTGATTGATGGCGCGGAAAGCATCGGTCAGCCCGAGATTGAGCAGGCTGCGGAATGCCTGCCGGGTTGGGGGCAGGTAGAGGGCGTCATTCAGCCATGCCTTGATATCGGCGGCATCTTCCTCGGCCGGAATGACATTGTAATCGCCGCCAAGAATGAACGGTACATCATCGGCGAGCAGCGTCTCGACCCGATCGCGCAAGCGCTTCATCCAGTTGAGTTTATAGCTGTATTTCTCCGAATGCTCATCGGCGCTGCCGGGCGGGTTGCCGTTCGGCAGATAGATGGTCGCAACCCGGAACCCGTTGATTTCCGCCTCGAGATAACGGGCCTGTTCATCGCTGTCATCGCCGGGCAAGCCTTCCATCACATCATGGATCGGCGCTTTCGAGAGAATGGCGACACCGTTGTACGACTTCTGGCCGAGAACCGCGAGATTATAGCCGAGAGTGTCAAACGGTTCCTGCGGGAAGCTGTCGGTCTGGACTTTGATTTCCTGCAGCAGGGCAATATCCGGCTTGGTCTCGTCGAGCCAAGCGGTGATATTATCGATCCGGGCGCGGACAGAATTGACGTTCCAGCTTGCAATGATGGTCACGGTACCAGGCTGCCTTTGGGGTGATTGGAAATGTTGGAACACATCTCTATCGGACAGGTGCCGGACACTCAAGCCGCGATCGGCTCAGTCGCTAATCAAGAGATCAGGCGATAGAGAAGGATGTACCACAACCGCAGGCGCTCGACGCATTCGGGTTGCTGACCTGAAAATACTGGCCTACCAGATCTTCCTTGAAGTCGAGCTCGGCACCGTCGAGCAGATCGAGAGACGTGTCATCAACGAGCACTGAAATCTCATTCTTTTCAAAGATATGATCATCGTCGTTGATGGTCTCATCAAAGTCGAAGACATATTGGAACCCCGAGCAGCCGCCACCGATGACGCTGACCCGCATCATCAGTTTCGGATTGCCCTCAAGCTCACGCAGTCTGGCAATGCGTTTGACGGCGCTGTCGGTCAGGCCGAATTTGCGACCGGCCGGATCAGGGGCTGTACTGCGATCAATGGTGGTGGTTTCTGACATATCAAACTTCCTGCACTTGGGCGGGCGCAGGGCCCGGTTACCGTTAATATAGTCGCTCCATGGCCGATGTTGAAGCGAATGCGTATCACCCGTGCCCCTGTCTTGAAAAATAGCGCGCTGATTGCTTGCTGATCGGGGCAGTTCTGACTAGCGTTGCGCCAACTGTTTCGCCGTTTTCCGGAATGATGGCTCACGAGATATGCCTGACAGCACGACACCCATCCACAAGCCGTTTGTCCCGGTATTCCATGCCCGCGCCGCCTATGCCTGCGATCCGTCGGTCACCCGTGGCCGTTTGCTGCCGGAGGATGAGAGTCCGACCCGCTCGCCATTCCAGCGTGATCGGGACCGGATCGTCCATGCCGGTGCGTTCCGGAAGCTGAAATACAAGACCCAGGTTTTCGTCTATCACGAGGGTGATTATTTCCGCACCCGGCTGACCCATAGCCTTGAGGTGGCGCAGATTGCCCGCTCGATCAGCCGCCAGCTCGGCCTCGACGAAGATCTGGCGGAAGCCGTGGCGCTGGCCCATGATCTCGGTCATACGCCATTTGGTCATGCGGGCGAGGACGCCATGCATGAGGTTATGGCCCCCTATGGCGGTTTTGACCACAATGACCAGACCATTCGCGTACTGACTGAGCTTGAGGCCCGCTATGCCGGGTTTGAGGGGCTCAACCTGACCTGGGAAACCCTTGAAGGCGTCGCCAAACATAATGGCCCGCTGGTGGCCGAGGGCATGCCCGATGTGCCGCCGACCATTGCCGGATTGAACAAGCGTTTTGACCTGCAGCTCGACAGCTACGCCTCACTGGAAGCGCAGGTCGCGGCGCTGGCTGATGACATTGCCTATAACAACCATGATCTGGATGACGGTTTGCGGGCGGGGTTCTTTGATCTGGATGATGTGGCCGAGCTGCCGCTGGTCGGTGACCTGATCGCCGATGTCCGGGAACAGCATCCGGGGCTGGCCGAGCCACGGCTGATCCATGAAGTTATCCGCCGAATGATCAACCGTATGGTCGAGGATGTGATCGGTAATGCCCGCACCACCCTGATGGCCATGAAACCGGCAAGTGCTGATGAAATCCGGCAGGCAGGCCGAACCATCATCCGGTTCAGCGATAATCTGAAACGCGACGAGAAAAGTCTTCGGGATTTTCTGGCCACGCGCATGTATCGCCATTACAAGGTCAACCGGGTGACGTCGAAGGCACGGCGGATTGTCCAGCAATTATTCGAGATATTCTTCAATGAGCCCGGCACGCTGCCAACCGAATGGCAGGCTGCCGCAGGGCGAAGCGCGCAGGCCTATGAATTGGCCGGGCAGGACCCCGATGCCGGGCGGGCACGGATCATCTGTGATTACATTGCCGGAATGACCGATCGCTATGCCATGAAAGAATATCAACGCCTGTTTGATCTCAGCTTTGAAAAAAATCAGTAAGTAACTGTTATGACCAATATATTCCGGAATGTTGAAGCGCAGCTGAAAGCCACGCTCGAGAGCCTGTCAGAAGAAGGGCTGTTGCCCGCCGGTCTCGATCTCGGGCGTATGACGGTCGAGCCGCCGCGCGATCCGAGCCACGGCGATGTTTCAACCAACGCTGCCATGCTGCTGGCGAAACAGGCCAAGAAGAACCCGCGCGAGATTGCAACGCTGCTGGTTGAGCGGCTTGGTGCCAGCGATGCCGTGTCCGAGGCCAGTGTTGCAGGTCCCGGTTTCGTCAACCTGCGGCTGCCCGATGACGTCTGGGCGAAACAGGTGCGGGCGATCCTCGAAAATGGTGAGGATTTTGGTAACAGCGATCTGCTGAACGGCCAGAACATCAATGTGGAATACGTCTCTGCCAACCCGACCGGACCGCTGCACGCGGCCCATGCCCGTGGTGCGGTTGTCGGTGATGCGCTCGCCACCCTGCTGGACAAGGCGGGGGCCGAGGTCACCAAGGAATATTACATCAACGATGCCGGCAATCAGGTCGAGATTCTGGGCCGTTCTACCTATCTGCGCTATCAGGAAGCGCTCGGTCACGAGATCGGCGAGATACCATCCGGCATGTATCCGGGCGAGTACCTGAAGGATGTGGGCGAGGCGCTGGCCAAACGTGATGGAGACAAGTGGCTGGGTGCTGATGAGGCCGACTGGCTGCCCGCGATGCGTGACTTCGCCATTGATTTCCTGATGGCGGAAATCCGCGAAGACCTTAAATCCCTTGGCGTCGATCAATCGGTGTTCAGTTCTGAACGGGCACTGGTGACCGAAGGTGCGGTCCAGCGGGCCTTTGATGCGCTGGTTGCTGGCGGGCATATCTATGAGGGCATTCTGGAGCCGCCGAAGGGCAAAACCCCCGATGACTGGGAGCCGCGTGAGCAGACCCTGTTCAAGGCCACCGAGTTTGGTGACGATGTGGACCGCCCGTTGAAGAAGTCGGATGGCGGCTGGACCTATTTCGCCTCCGATATCGCCTATCACTATGACAAGCTGCAACGCGGCTGCGACCAGCAGATTGATGTCTGGGGCGCCGATCATGGCGGTTACGTCAAGCGGATGCAGGCGGCGATTCAGGCGATTTCCGGCGGCAAGGTCAGCTTTGATGTCATTCTCTGCCAGATCGTCCATATGTTCGATAACGGCAAGCCGGTACGCATGTCGAAACGGGCCGGAACCTTCGTTACCCTCCGTGATCTGCTCGATGAACTCGGGCCTGATGTGGTGCGGTTTGCCATGCTGACCCGTCGCCATGACCAGCAACTCGACTTCGATTACGCAAGGGTCAAGGAGCAGTCGCGGGACAACCCGGTCTTCTATGTCCACTACGCTCATGCCCGCTGTCATTCGGTCAAGCGGATGGCGGCCGAGGCGCTGCCTGCGGCATCGCTGGCGACAGAATCGATATTGAATAGCGATTTGAGCCGGTTATCGAGTGATGCTGAAATGTCGCTTATCAAGCTGCTGGCGGCCTGGCCAAGGCTGGTTGAGCAGGCAGCCGTGGCACGTGAGCCGCACAGGGTGGCGTTTTACCTGTATGATCTGGCTTCTGCGTTCCACAGCTTGTGGACGGCAGGGAAAGACGATGCCACCCTGAGGTTTATTGTTGCTGATGATGAACCCCTGACACTGGCGCGTCTGGCGCTGGTTGAGGCTGTAGCGATCGTTATTCGATCCGGTCTTGCCGTGATGGGGGTTAAACCTGTTGAGGAGATGTGATGAACCGCTACATCTCAGACCATGATCTGGATGCGCTCGCCCATGCTGATGGGCTTGAGGCATTCGGGGACTTCAATGGTCCGGAAGATGAGTATGAGGCCCCGGCGATTGACCCGAAATGGATCATCGCAGCGGCTGTTGGCGGTCTGCTCCTCGTGGCGATCCTCTGGTACAGCTACAGCCAGATCGGCGGGCGGGGTAACGTTCCCCTGATCACGGCCAGCGGCGATCCGATCAAGATACGCCCGACCAATCCCGGCGGTCTCGAAATACCGTTTCAGGATATGGCGCTCTATGACCGGATACAGCCGGGTCAGGAACCGGTACTGCCGACCCTGACACCGCCATCGGAACTGCCGCAGATGACACTCGAGCCGGAACCCATCCCGGTGGAAACAGAACCCGATGTGGTTGTCGACCTTGTCGAGCCGGATGCAACGCAGAGTACTGATGACCAGACGGCAGCCATAACTGTAGAGGCGCTTGAGCCGGTAGCCGAACAGCTTGCAGTGCCGGAAACGCCAGAGCCGGTTGCAACCATTCCGCCAAGGACCGTTGCGTCGGGTGAGGGGGAAAGCCTGTTTGCGAGGCCAGCTGCGCCTATCCAGCAACCCTCCCAGCAAGCAGCACCCAGACAATCTGCACCCGCGCAACCGGTTCAAACCGCTTCGGTTGATGATGTCAGCCATTCCGTCTGGCCACCAATTCCGCAGCGCCATCCAGAGCGTGATTTGCTGACCCCGGTTCAGCAATCGGCCCAGCAATCGGGTGGGACATATATTCAGGCACCGAATGCAGCGGGTGAGCAGCGGCTTATCCATCGCGGCACCATTGCATCTTCTGAAGTGCCGCTGACAGCAGCGCAGGGTGGGCTTCGTCCCGGTGGCGCGCTTGGTCTGACCGATGAGAGCGGCACGCTGGTTTACCGCAACAGCCTGCGCCAGAATGCCGATCCGGTCATGCCATCAGGCCCGGTCGAGGGCGATGTGGAGCTAGTACTGCAGCGCCCGGCGGGAACCACCCCGAACGAACCGGCGCGGGCACCGATCACCACAACCCCGGTACAGGCCAACCGCTCAGCCGACGGCACCATTGAAATCCGCTCGCCGAACCGTTTGCCACCGGTCACGATCAGTTCTGATCAGCCACAGCAACCACCCGTTGAGCAAGCACCGGCGCAAAGTCCTGCCACACAACAGGATGCCCCGCGTCTGATACCGCTGCCACCGGAGCGTCCGGTCGGGCCAGCCAGCGGCGGTCAGGTTGCCAGTGTGCCGGAGCAGCAACCGGTACCACAGACAGCACATAGCTTGAATGAAATCAATAATTTGCCAGCTTCTGCTCGCGCACCGGCACCGGTGTCGACCGGTATTGTTCGCGGTTCGGTCGTAAACCAGCGGGCACCGGTTGCGGTTCCGGCAGTACCTGCCCAGCAAGCTGCTCCACAACAACAGCCACAGCAGCAGGCAACAAGTGTCAGCAGCGTGCCGCCATCGGTACAGCCAGCGCCACCGCCTGCTGGGGATGGCTGGCGGATACAGCTGGCCTCTGTGGGCAGTCAGGAAGCGGCAATCCGTGAATGGCGGCGGTTCCAGAATGCCAATCAGGATCTGCTCGGCAATCTCGATCTCAAGGTTCAGCGCGCTGATCTCGGCGCACGCGGTATCTACTATCGGGTTCAGGCCGGTGTGCTGTCGCGGGATGATGCCTCTGCGGTTTGCGGTCAGCTGAAATCTCGAGGTACCGATTGTCTTATAACGCGCGATTAGGTCTTTTTCCGGCATGGGCGATTGGCGTCGCCTCATGCCCTTCTTACAGGTAACCCATGTCCCGACCGACAGCTGTCACATTTGGCGTTGCAGGCCATGAGATCACCGATCAGGAACGTGATCTTATAAAACAGATTCAGCCATTTGGCTTTATTCTGTTCAGGCGGAATTGCGGCCAGCCGAAACAGGTGCGGGCACTCATCGCTGACCTGAAATCCTGTGTCGAGCACGACCCGCCAATCATGATTGATCAGGAAGGCGGGCGGGTGAACCGTCTGCCATCGCCACCTTGGCCACCATTTCCGGCACCGGGTGCACTCTCCATCATTGAGGAAGCGGAAATCGGCACGCTCGATGATGCGGTTTACTGGCATGCCCGCCTGACTGGTGAGGTACTCAGAAACATCAATGTCAGCGTGAATTGCGCACCAATGCTTGATATCCCCGCCGAGGGCAGTGACGATGGTGTGCTCGGTGACCGCACGATCAGCCGGGATGTGGATGTGGTAGAGACTGCCGGGCTGCATTATGTCCGCGGCCTGCGCGAAGCCGGCATCGTGCCGGTGATCAAGCATCTGCCGGGTCATGGCCGGGCAACCGTTGACAGCCATGCTGCCCTGCCGGTGATTGATGCCGATATCGAGGTGCTTGAAGCATCCGACTTCCGACCTTTCGCGGCTGCCTCGCTGCTCTATGGTGACCGGGTGCTGGGCATGACCGGGCATCTGCTTTTGCCGCAGATTGATGACAAGCCGGTGACCCTGTCGGCCAAGATTATTCAGGATGTGATTCGGGACAAAATCGGTTTTGCCGGGCATCTGATGGCCGATGATATCGAGATGGGCGCACTTTCCGGCTATTCCGGCAATGCCATCGGGGATCGGGCAAAACATGCGATTGAGGCAGGATGTGACAGCGTTCTGTTCTGTGCGCCGAAGCCTGATTTATGGATGGAAGTGGCTGATGCAGCGGGAGAAATCAGCGAAAGCGGTTGGGCAAGCTGGCAGAATGCCGCCGGATCGAGCAAGGCTGCGGCCACGCCGATGGACCATGAGAGCTTCCTCTCTCATCATCGTCGCTGGTTGACCCCGGCCTTGGTCGCCCTGTCTAATCAACGTAAGCAGCACGACCCGACCGCTGGCTGAGGCCGGTCTGTCCTGTTGCTCCCGGCAAGTGGAGAGGCCGGTAACCGTTGATGAGGGACAGGTTTTGGCATGAGTGCCAGATTTGATGCAGATGGACGCCCCGATCTGCCCGCCAATGATGGCGGGTTCGATAAGCCCGTACGTTCGGAAGATCAGCTGATCATCGATCTCGACGGGTTTGAGGGGCCGATTGACCTGATGCTCGCACTCGCGCGGGACAAGAAGCTCGACATTACCGGTATCTCGATGGTCAAGCTGGCCGATCAGTATCTGGCCTTTGTCGAACGCGCCCGCGAGCTTCGGCTCGAACTGGCCGCCGATTATCTGGTCATGGCCGCCTGGCTGGCATTTCTGAAATCCCGATTGCTGCTGCCACCGGAAGAGGAAGAGGGCGGTGACGAGCCGACCGGTGAGGAACTGGCCGCCGCGCTCGCCTTCCAACTGCAACGTCTTGAGGCCATGCAGAAGGCGGCATTGCAACTGGCCGACCGTCCACGGCTGAATTACGAGCGCCAGATCAGGGGCGCTGCGGAAGGGCTGAAAACCGTCAGCAATCCGCTCTATGATGTTACGCTGTATGATATTTTGACCGCCTATGGCGAAATCCAGCAGCGTCAAAAAACACAAATCTACCGCCCGCAAATGGCAAAGCTGTTCTCGATCGAGGAAGCGCTCACGAGATTACGCCAAAGCCTCGGCGTGTCACCCGGCTGGGTAACGCTGCAATCGCTGCTCCCGGCATCCCTCGGCACCGGTCTGACCCGCCGGTCGGCGATTGCCTCGACCTTTCTGGCATCGCTCGAACTGGCCAAGGGCGGTTCGATCGAGGTGCGGCAGGATGTGCCCTTCGCGCCGATCCAGCTGCGTTGGCTGGGTGAGGGCGATGCCCGTGCTGCTGCAGCAGCCAAAAACCAACAGCAACCCGTTTGAGTATAAGGGATTATTCAATGTCAGATGATAACGATACTGTCGTCCTTGATGCTGATGAAGCCCAGAGCGCATTGGACAATGCGGGCCTGCGTCGTCTGGTTGAGGCATTGCTGTTTGCTGCGACCGAGCCGGTACCGATGGGAATTCTGCGTGAGCGTCTGCCCGCCGGGACTGATCTGGGCGCAATCCTTGAAGACCTGCAGACCCTGTATCAGGGGCGTGGCATCAGTCTGGAGCGCCACGGTGATGCCTGGGCGTTCCGTACCGCCTCCGATCTGGCTCCGATCCTGACCCAGCAGGTCGACCAGCCGAAGAAGCTGACCCGGGCAACGCTCGAGACATTGGCGATCATTGCCTATCACCAGCCGGTGACCCGTGGCGAGATTGAAACCATTCGTGGTGTAGCTGTATCGCGCGGTGCCCTTGATACCCTGCTGGAGCAGGGCTGGGTCAAGCCTGGTCGTCGGCGGGAAAGCCCCGGCAGACCGGTGACCTGGGTGACAACACCGGCCTTTCTCGATCACTTTGATCTCAACAATATCAATGATCTACCGGGTATTGATGAACTGAAAGCCGCGGGTCTGCTCGATGCTCGACCCGCCGTTGCTGCATTGGCCGATCGCTGGCCGGATCAGATGGCGCTTGAGGAACAGGCAGACGCTGATGAGGATGAGGACGAAATAGAGCTTGATATCGGCGCCCAGCTTGACGATCTAAGTGGCGACGATGAAGCAGGATTACTGGCAGCGGATGACGAAGACGCTGTGGAAGAAGAAAACGTGTGACGACCGAGGCAGACAGCCAGCGCGGACAGATTGAGCTCACCTCGATCTGTTTCAATTACGAAACCGCTCCGACACTCGAAAATATCGATATTTCAATACCCAAGGGAGAAATCCTGAGCGTTGTTGGGCCGTCCGGCTGTGGCAAATCCACGATGCTGCGCCTGATCGCCGGGTTGTTGCGACCGAGCCGGGGCAACATCCATATTGCCGGGCGACTGGTCGCCGGTGAGCGCGCCGAGTTTGTCCCGGCGGAAAAGCGCGGCGTCGGACTGGTGTTTCAGGATTATGCCCTGTTTCCGCATCTGACAGCGCGCAAGAATGTCGGCTTCGGCCTGCAGAAACTGCCGCGTGCCGAACGGGAAAAGCGCATTGCCCATATGCTGGAGCTGGTCGGGCTGGCCGATCTGGCGGATCGCTATCCCCATGAATTGTCCGGTGGCCAGCAGCAACGGGTCGCTCTGGCCCGGGCACTGGCCCCGGAACCGGCAGTCCTGCTGCTGGATGAGCCATTTTCCGGGCTGGATGCCCAGACGCGCAATCAGGTCCGTGCTGAGGTGGTCTCGGTGATCAAGGAAACCGGCACCACTGCGCTGATGGTGACCCATGATCCCGATGAGGCGATTGCGGTCGGCGATCGGATAGCCGTGCTCGATCACGGGCGGCTGGTACAGATCGGTACGCCGGAGCAGATTTATCACCAGCCGATCAACACATTTGTTGCCGGATTATTCGGTGATATCAACTGTCTGGCGGTTATTCCCAATCAGGGTAAGGCATCGGTTCTGGAACATCTGCACCTGCCGGTTGATGTGCCTGATACCGGCCACACCATCGCGCTCGTGCGCCCGGAACGTATCCGCATTGCCCATGGCAAAGATGATGCGACCGTGGTTAAGGTGGAGACCAGCGGCGGTTACTGGACCGTGACGGTTGAAACCAGATCGGCGGCCGGGGCAACCATGGAGTTGCGGGCACGGGTTCTGAGTGATGCGGCATTACGCATCCAGCCGGGTGACCCGGTATCACTGGTCATCGCGCCGGAAGACATCCATATGGTTGTTCAGTAACCGGTGGGACAATCGGCTGCAGGCGTGATCAATTTCCCGTAAAACGCCTTGGAACTGGTGACAGTTTTCTGCCATAGTCCGCCTTCATAATCATAACGTCGCGCAGATACGCAAAACATTAGTGGAATAGGAACTCATGGGTACATTCAGCATCTGGCATTGGGCTATCGTACTGGTGGTGGTCGTGTTGCTGTTTGGCGGCGGCGGCAAAATCCCACGTATCATGGGTGATCTCGCCAAGGGTATCCGCTCGTTCAAATCCGGTCTGAAAGAAGATGACGACCAGAAACCGGCCGAGCCGAAAACCATTGATGCTACATCCGAACCCGTTGCCACCGAGGCACCGGCTGAAACCAAGCGCGAAAACGAAACCGTTAGCGGCTGATTGACTGCCTGACGGCGGTTATCGCTTCATTCTCGAACTGACAGGACGCGCCCCGTGTTCGATCTCGGCTGGTCGGAGCTTTTCATTATTGGCTTGATCACTCTTTTGGTCGTTGGTCCGAAAGAGCTGCCACGGGTGTTGCGTACAATCAGTCAGGTACTGGCCAAGCTGCGCGGTCTGGCGCGTGAATTCCAGACCAGTGTTGATGAGATGGTGCGTGAAACCGAAATTGAGGACCTCAAGAAGGAAATCAATGCCTTGCGGGATCAGGCTGATATCCGCAAGCAGGTCGGCAGCATCATGGATGAGGCCGAACGCGACCTGAACAAGCCGTCAAAACCGGAAACCGGGCAGGGCGCAGATACGGCACCTGCCACGGTCAAGGCGCAACAGGCGGCACCTGAACTCCCGGAAAAGGCTGACGAGCCGGTGGTCAACTCTGCCAGGGCGGATACGCCATGAGTGAGACACTGGATAAGGCAACAGAAGACAAGGCCAAACCCGAGACAGAAGCCGACGCAGGCGCCGACCGGGATGATGAGGATGAGTTGGACGATAAAATGTCCCTCGTCGAGCATCTGGCCGAACTCAGAACTCGCCTGTTCTACAGCGTGATTGCGCTGGTCGTCTGCTTTTTCGCCTGCTTCTATTTCGCCAGCGAGATATTCAATTTTCTGGTCGCACCCTTGGCCCATCTCTGGGAAGGGCAGGAACAGCGCCGCCTGATCTACACCGCGTTGCACGAGAAGTTCTTTACCGAGATCAAGGTGGCCTTCTTCGCCGCCGGGTGTCTGTCATTTCCGATTATTGCTAGCCAGATCTGGCTGTTCATCGCGCCGGGGCTGTACAAGAATGAAAAGCGCGCGTTTCTCCCATTCCTGCTGGCAACGCCGTTCCTGTTCATCGCCGGTGCCGCCAGCGTCTATTACGGTGTCATGCCGGTTGCCTGGAAGTTCTTTGCCGGATTTGAGCAGGCAGGTGGTGCCGAACAGCTGTCCATCGTACTCGAGCCAAAGGTGAATGAGTATCTCTCGCTGGTCATGCAACTGATCTTTGCCTTCGGTATTGCGTTCCAGTTGCCGGTTCTGCTCGTCCTGCTGGTCAAGGTCGGAATTATCGACAGCGCATGGCTGAAGGCCCGCAGACGCTATGCCATCGTAATCGCCTTCGTTGCCGCCGCCGTCATGACTCCGCCGGATCCGTTAAGCCAGATCGGCCTCGCGGTACCGATTATCCTGCTCTACGAGATATCGATCTGGCTCGGCGTGCTGGTTGAGCGCAAGCGCGAAACCCCACTGGACGCATAAGCCGCCGTTGCGCCCATGCACGGTTCTCGCCTATGTGTTTGTCCGGCGCTTGCAAACCGGTTGGTTCGTGACCGGTGCTCGCCTATAACATCCCGCATTCACTTTATCTGACCCTTGGACTCCCGGTTTTCCCATGCTTGATCTCAAACTCATTCGCGATGAGCCCGACACCGTTGATGCTGCCCTGAAACGCCGCGGACTGGATGCTGTTTCCGCGAATGTGCTGTCGTTGGACAGTGAGCGGCGCGATCTTCAGACCCGCATGCAGGACCTGCAGCAGCAGCGCAATCAGGCATCCAAGGCAATCGGTGATGCCAAGCGCAAGGGCGAGGACGCCAGCGAAGCCATGGCTGCCGTTGCCAAAATCAAGGACGACATTCAACGGCTGACCGAGAATGAAGAAGCGGTTGGCGAGCGTCTGAAAGCCATTCTCGAGACCCTGCCGAACCTGCCAGCGACAGACGTACCGGATGGTGCCGATGAGAGCGAGAACCTCGAGGTCAAGCGTATCGGCGAGCCGCGGCGTGATAATGACCTCAAGGACCATGTGGATATCGGTGAGGCGCTGGGCCAGATCGATTTCAGTGCTGCTGCCGATCTCTCCGGCTCACGCTTTGTGCTGCTGCGTGGTGATCTGGCGCGGCTGGAGCGGGCACTGGGGCAGTTCATGCTCGACCTGCACAGCACCGAGCATGGCTATCAGGAAACCGCACCGCCGTTTCTGGTGCGCAGTGACGCTCTCTATGGCACCGGCCAACTGCCGAAATTTGCCGAAGATCTGTTCCATACGACCAGTGATCACTGGCTGATTCCGACGGCGGAAGTGCCGCTGACCAATCTGGTGGCCGACAAGATTCTGGAAGAGGTGGAGCTGCCATACCGCTTCACCGCGCTGACCCCGTGTTTCCGCTCCGAGGCCGGTTCTGCCGGGCGTGACACCCGTGGCATGCTGCGTCAACACCAGTTCGCCAAGGTTGAGATGGTCAGCATTACCACGCCAGAACAGAGTGTGGATGAGCATGAGCGCATGACCCAATGCGCCGAAACCGTTCTGCAGCGTCTCGAGTTACCTTATCGGGTGGTGTCGCTCTGCACCGGTGATCTCGGCTTTGCCGCGCGCAAGACCTATGACCTTGAGGTCTGGTTGCCCGGACAGAACACCTATCGCGAGATTTCCAGCTGCTCGAATTGCGGTGACTTCCAGGCCCTGCGCATGAAGGCGCGCTATCGCCCCGAAGGCAGCAAGAGCACGCGGCCTGTACACACCCTGAACGGGTCCGGCGTTGCCGTGGGACGGGCACTGATCGCGGTGATCGAGAACCACCAGCAGGCGGATGGTCGGGTGGCGATACCGGATGTGCTGCGGCCATATATGGGCGGCAAAACCCATATCGAGCCACTGAAGTAAGCGCGAACAGCTAAAACAAGCAGGTACCACCACACGGGAAGCGAGATCATTCATGTCCATGCCAGATGCCAGCAAGCGCCGTATTCTGATTACCAATGACGATGGTATAGAGGCGGAGGGTTTGCGGGTTCTGGCGCGGATTGCCGATACTCTGTCCCGTGATGTCTGGACCTGCGCGCCGATCAACGAGGCGTCGGGTGTCGGCCATGCCATTACCCTGCATCGCCCGTTACGCATTCGCAAGCTGGGTGACCAGACCTTCACGGTGGATGGCACGCCAACCGATTGTGTCCTTTTGGCGATCAATGACCTGATCCATGACCGGAAACCCGATCTGGTATTGAGTGGCATCAATCATGGGGCCAATATTGGCGATGATGTGACCTATTCAGGCACAATCGGGGCAACCATGGAGGCAACCTTGCTCGGCATACCGGCAATAGCACTGAGCCTGGAACAGGGCGAGGCGGAAGCCCATTGGTCGAGTGTTGAGGCCCATGCGCCAGCGATCATTGAGAAACTGCTCGGTCAGGCATGGCCGAAGGAAACCCTGTTCAACCTGAATTTTCCCGATCTGCCAGCCGAACAGGTCAAGGGCATCCGCGTCCTGCGCCATGGCACCCGCAAGATCGGTGACGAGATTACCCATCACCGTGACCCGCGTGGCCGCAGCTATACCTGGATCGGTCCGGCCCGCCGCCATGCGGTACAGCCCGACGGCAATACCGATGTGACCGCGATTGCCGAGGGCTATATCACCATCACGCCGCTGCATCTGGACCTGACCAATTACGCGGCGCTTGATGAGCTCCAGCAATCCTTCGCCGGTGCCGATGTTGCCGGCAAGGCCGATATGGTGCGCCCATGATCGAAGAGGCACGCAAGATCCGCCTGATCATGGGGCTGCGCCGGGCAGGGGTAACCGAAACCCATGTGCTGTCCGCGATTGAGCGTGTGCCGCGTGAGGCCTTCCTGCCGCCGCTGTTTCATGATCAGGCCTATGATGATGTGGCACTGCCCATCGGGCTCGGCCAAACCATCAGCATGCCCAGCGTTGTCGGCTACATGACTCAGCAACTGGAACTGCATGACCGGCACAAGGTGTTGGAGATTGGCACCGGTTCCGGCTATCAGACCGCGATCCTCGCGCGCCTGTGTCGGCGTATCTATACCATCGAGATTCACAAGGAACTGCTGCGTGAGGCCGAACAGAGATTCAACCAATTGCGGCTCTATAACATCGTCACCCATTGTGCCGATGGCGGGCAGGGCTGGGCAGCGCAGGCACCATTTGATCGCATCATTATGACCTGTGCCGCGATGACAGAACCACCGCGTAACCTGTTGAACCAGTTAGCGGTTGGCGGGATCATTATCCTGCCACTCACCGATCCTGATGGTCAGCAGATCCTCTACAAGCTGCGGCGGACCGAAGACGATTATGAGGGTGAGCAGCTTTGGCCGGTGAAGTTCGTGCCACTACTGCCAAAACCGGCCACCCACAACTCCACCTCCATGCCTGTAAGTGAAGAGCGGTGCCGTGCCTGATCCAACCGGCAGAAAACTGTTTGTTCCGTTTGCGGTATTATCCGCTCTGATGATCACCACCGCCTGTGCCGAGCGTAATGGCGAACCGGCACCGGTGTTGCTGGCCGGGCTACTGGAAAATCCCGGTGCGGGCGTGGTAAATGTCGGGCCGGGCGATACGGTTTACGAGATTGCCAAACGCTACCGTCTGCCCATGGCGGATGTTATTGAATTCAACAGGTTGCAGCCGCCTTTTACACTTAAGATCGGCCAGCGCATCCAGTTGCCGCCACCACGGGAATATACGGTTCAGCCGGGCGACAGCCTCTATACCGTGTCACGGGCCTTTGCCGTTGATTCACGCCAGATCGCAACTCTGAACGGGCTGCAGCCACCTTACGAGTTGAGCCCGAACCAGAGCCTGCGCCTGCCATCGCCAACCCAGACTGCTGAACTGTCCGAGCCGACGACAGTGGTAGTTGATGAACAACCGGTTATGGTTGCCCCGGTCGATGACCGTACGATTTACCGTGACGGCGTGCGTCCGGCACCATTGCCGGAGCGCAAGCCCGGCACAGCTGTATCCACGCAAGTCATGACTACACCGGTTCCCGCACCGCGTAATACGGTTGCTGATAGTGCACCGGCAATAACACCGGGGCAACCGGGCATTCCTGTACCGGTTGAGAAGCCGCTTTCGGCACCTGTGGCTACCGCTGCCCTGACCCCACCACCGGCACCGCCGATGCCTGCCGTTACAGCACCTGCGCCGAGGGTAGCGGTCGCACCGCCGCCGCCACAACGGGTTGAGCCAGCACCGGCTCCAGCCGTACGAGCGCCGCAGAAGGCCGTCAATCAGGCACCGCCGCCACGCACCGGTTCATTCTCTTGGCCGTTGCTCGGGCGTCTGGTTTCCGGTTACGGGCCGAAATCGGGCGGGCTGCATAATGACGGCATCAATATCGCGGCACCCAAGGGCGCACCAGTACGGGCTGCCGAGCGCGGCATTGTCGCCTATGCGGGCAATGAGTTGCGCGGGTTTGGCAATCTGCTGCTGATCCGTCACTCCGATGGCTGGATGACCGCTTATGCCCATCTGGATCGGTTGCTGATCGGGCGCGGTGAGACTGTTGATGCCGGGGCGACGATCGGTACGGTCGGCAACTCCGGCAGCGTCGACAGCCCGCAACTGCATTTTGAGATCCGGCGCGGCTCACGGGCATTGGACCCGATGCTGTATCTGCCGCGCCAGACCAGCAGTGCCAACTGAACAGTTGCTGCCAACTAGCCTGTTTTAATGGTTTTTCCGTATTCCCCGGCGAGGTGCTGGATGAATTGCCAGGCAACCCGGCCAGAGCGTGCGCCACGGGTGATCGACCATTCCTGCGCTTTGGCAAACAGCTGCTCGTCATCGATGAAGATGCCAAACTCGTCGGCATAGCCCCTGACCATGCTGCGATAGGTTTCCTGATCGCAGCCGTGAAAGCCGAGCCAGAGCCCGAAGCGATCGGAGAGGGATACGCTCTCATCCACCGCTTCACCGGGATTAATGGCCGAGGATGATTCATTCTCGATCATGTCGCGCGGCATCAGATGGCGGCGGTTGGAGGTGGCATAGAACAGAACATTATCCGGGCGTCCCTCGATACCGCCTTCAAGAATCGCCTTCAGGCTTTTGTAACTGCTCTCGGATTTTTCAAAGCTGAGATCGTCACAATAGACAAGACAGCGACGTGATGCGTTGCGGATACGGTTCAGCAGCTGGGGCAGGCTTGCGAGATCCTCGCGGTTGATCTCGATCAGTGCCAGCGTGTCCTTGCCATCTTTATCCGCATTGATTTCGGCGTGGATCGCCTTCACCAGTGAGCTTTTCCCCATCCCACGGGCACCCCAAAGCAGGGCGTTATTGGCGGGCAGGCCATCGGCAAAACAGCGGGTATTCTCATGCAGTATGTTGTGCTGCCGCTCGATACCACGCAGCAAATGCGCAGAAATCCGGGATACCTGCGCCACCGGCTGCAGGCTCTGGCTTGCTGCCTGCCAGAGGAAGGCGTCGCTGTCTGACATATCGTCGATTGAGACCGATTGTGCCTGATCGGGGGCCATACGCTCGAGCGCATCGGCGATGCGGCATAATGGAGCAAGAAGGTCGGATAGGCTGTCAGTCATGGGATTTATGCTTTTGCGTGAGGGGCATAGATTGGATTTCAACCGGCGATTACTACCGGATGTATACCGCAGGGACATAAGAAATCCACTGATTTGGCGGCTTACATTTGCATCATGGGGACGGACAAGTATAGTCGCGCCGCACGTATTCATTTGCGGTTTGTCATTGCATATCCCAAATCAATGCGCGCATTCCGTTTCAAGCGAGTTCAGGAAAGTTTCGCGTCCTATGTTTTTCTCCACTGCCTATGCCGCCGGTAGCGGCGCCGCCTCAGCACCTGCCGGTGATGCCTTCATGATGCAGATGATGCTGATCGGCGTCCTGTTTCTGATTTTCTGGATGCTGGTTATCCGGCCAAACCAGAAGAAAATGGCTGACCACAAATCCATGGTCGAGGCAGTACGCCGGGGCGACAAGATCGTCACCGCTGGTGGCCTAATCGGTACCGTGACCAAAGTACTTCAGGATGATGAGGTACAGGTCGAGCTTGCCGAGAATGTCCGGGTGACCGTTGTGCAGTCCACAATCCAGCACGTTTTTGTAAAGGGCGAGCCGGCCAAGGCTGATAAAGCCGACAAGGCGGAGAAGAAGGACAAGGAAAAGGAAAAAGAGAAGGAAGAGGGCTAACTTGCCGCTTTTCCTGACCTATCCGCCCTTTGCAACCTCTTGACCGACCAAGCTGAGCGGCCACGGGGCCGCCACTCGAAAGACCTTTGATCAATGGTTCATTTCTCCACCGGTAAAATTATTGCCATCCTGCTCGCCTGCCTGTTGAGCATCGCCTATGCCGTGCCGAATATCCTTGGGCCGGACAGTTTGAAATCAGTACAGGCCAGCTTGCCATCATGGCTGCCGACCCAGACGATCAATCTGGGCCTTGATCTGCAGGGTGGGTCGTATCGTCTGTTGCGCGTCGAGTATGAAGATGTGCTGCAGCAGCGGGTCCGCGATCTGCGCACCGATGTGCGCAATGCTGCCCGTTCAGCCCGTATCCGGGTTGCCGGTCTCGCCACCGAGGGCTTGAGCGTCGTAGTTCGCCCGCGCGATCCGGCTGAGACCGATGCGCTGGTTGCGGCGGTCCGTGACCTCAACTCCGATTTTGAAACCGCTGTGGAGACACAGGAAAACAGCGATGCTCCACCGCTGATCCGCATTCAGATGCGTGAGTTTGCCCAAACCGAGCTGGTCGAGAGCATTATGTCCCAGGCGGTTGAGGTTATCCGTCGCCGGGTGGATGCGCTCGGTACCACCGAGCCGGTAATTCAGCGTCAGGGCGATGATCGTATTCTGATCCAGTTGCCGGGTGAGACCGCTTTCCCGCCGATCCCGCGTGGCCAACTCAGCATTCATCTGGTCGATATCGATGCCACGGCTTCTGACCTGCAAAACGGTCGGGCACCGGAGGGCTCCATGCTGGTGCCATCGGATCAAAGCCCGTTTGGCGTGATTGCAATCACGGAAAGGCCCATCATCCGTGGTGACAACCTTGTTGGCGCCAGCACCGGTATCGGTGTGTCCGGCGATCCGATCGTCAATTTCCGCTTCGATGGTGAGGGCGCACGGCGCTTTGCCGATGCGACAACCCAGTTTGTCGGTCGTCAGATGGCGATTGTGCTGGATGGTGAGGTACTGAGCGCACCTGTGATCCGTGAGCCGATTGTCGGCGGGGCGGGCCAGATTTCCGGTAACTTCACGGTTCAGGAAGCCAGCGATCTGGCACTGGTCCTGCGTTCCGGTGCACTGCCTGCGGATCTGACGCCGCTTGAGGAACGCACGGTCGGCCCGAGCCTCGGTCAGGATTCCATCGAGGCAGGGCAGATCGCCTCGGTTATCGCGATTATCTTCGTTGCCATCTTCATGATTGCTGCCTATGGGCTGTTCGGTGCCATGGCGCTGTTTGCCCTCGGTATCAACATTGCGGCCATCGTTGCCGTCCTGTCGATCCTGCAGGCCACCCTGACCCTGCCGGGTATTGCCGGTATCGTCCTGACCATCGGTATGGCGGTTGATGCCAATGTGCTGATCTTCGAGCGCATCCGTGAGGAGCTACGCAATGGCCGAACCCCGATTTCGGCGATTGATGCCGGTTATGGCCGGGCACTGACCACGATTATCGATGCCAACCTGACCACATTGATCGCAGCAGCCTGTCTGTTTGCCTTCGGCGCCGGTCCGATCCGCGGTTTCTCGGTCACGCTTACCATCGGTATCCTGACCTCGATGTTTACCGCGATCATGGTGACCCGGTTGCTCGTCGTGCTCTGGCTGCGCAAGACCAGACCAACCACGCTGCCGCTCTGATAACTGTAAGAATTTGCTCCAACCTGTTGGTTTGACAAGAAACGTAAGGAAGTCCCGATGAAGGGAATTGTTAGCTACCTGCCGGAACATACCGCCATCCCGTTCATGCGGCGTCGGATGATCGGCTTTATCATCTCGGCCCTGCTAATCGTGCTCGGCACCGGCGATATGCTGTTGCAGGGGCTGAACCTCGGCATCGATTTCCGCGGTGGTATCCTGCTGGAGATCAAAACGCCCGAGCCTGCCGATCTGTCACAGATGCGCCGTGACATCAGCAATCTCGACCTCGGGGAGATCAACCTGCAGGAGTTCGGTGCCGATGATGTGGTGCTGATCCGTATCCAGCGGCAGGAAGGCGAAGAGGATGCCCAGGCCGCCGCTATCGACCGGGTCAAGGAAGCGCTCGGCTCCGAAATTGAAATCCGCCGTCAGGAATTTGTCGGCCCGCAGGTCGGTCGTGAGCTGATCAAGGCGGGGCTGCTGTCGATCCTGTTCTCCCTCGGCGGCATCATGATTTATATCTGGTTCCGCTTTGAGTGGCAGTTCGCCGTCGCAGCCGTGCTCGCCCTGTTGCATGATACCATTGCCACGGTGGCGCTGTTCTCGTTGACCCAGATGGAATTCAACCTGTCGACCGTCGCGGCGGTACTGATGATTGCCGGTTACTCGATCAACGATACGGTGGTCGTGTTTGACCGGATGCGCGAGAACCTGCGCAAATACAAGCGTGAGAGCCTGATCACCATTATCGACCGGTCCCTGAACGAGACCCTGACCCGGACCTTGCTGACCAGTGGTACGACGCTGGTGGCACTTGCAGCGCTGTGGATCTTCGGTGGTGAGGTTATCCGTGGTTTCACCATTGCCCTGATCTGGGGTATCGCGGTCGGTACCTATTCCTCGATCTTCATCGCGGCACCGATGCTGATCTTCCTGAAGCTGCGACCTGAACAGCTGTCGCGCGTCAGCGGTGAGAAAGCCGATAGCGATGGAACCGTGGCCCAATCCTGATGGATGTAACGCCGCTCATACCATCCGATCGCAAGGTCATTTCCGGCTACGGGCCGGGGATGTTCCGGATCAATGATACCGTGGTCAATCATCCGATCATGCTGTTTCCCGGCCGGATGATGCCATGGGAGCCATCAGACCACGGCAAGCTGGCGCTGGATGATTTTACCCTGATGGCCGACCAACCCGAACCGGTCGAGGTGCTGTTGATCGGCACCGGCGAGACCATGCAGTTCATGCCGCCAAAACTACGCCAGGCGATCCGCGACATGGGGCCGGTGCCCGATATCATGGATACCGGTGCCGCCTGCCGGACCTATAACGTGCTGCTCGCCGAGGGCCGTCATATTGCAGCGGCCTTGCTGCCAATCTGATAGCACTCACTTCATAAAAAAACGGCCCGCTTGGTACGGGCCGTTTTGCATTTGTCTGATTGGCTATCCGGGAATGGATCAGGCTGCTTTCTCGAACAGCTCGGTGACATATTCCCAGTTCACCAGATTGTCGAAGAAGGCTTCGAGATATTTCGGGCGGGCATTGCGGTAATCGATGTAATAGGAGTGCTCCCAGACATCGCAGCCGAGCAGGGCGGTCTTGCCATGGGCGAGCGGGTTTTCACCATTCGGGGTCTTCATGACACCGAGCTTGCCATTGTCCAGCACCAGCCAGACCCAGCCGCTGCCGAACTGACCGGCACCATTGGTCAGGAAGCTGTCACGGAAGGCGTCAACCGAGCCGAAATCTTCCTTGATCTTGGCTTCGAGATTGCCGGGAATGGCACCGCCGCCATTAGGCTTCATCCAGTTCCAGAAATGAATATGGTTCCAGTGCTGGCCAACCTGATTGAACAGACCGCCATGCTCCGGGCTTTTGAAGGTGCCGACAACGGCTTCTTCCAGGCTCTTGCCTTCCCATGGGGTGCCCTTGACCAGCTCATTGCCCTTCTGGACATAGGCATTGTGGTGCTTGTCATGGTGGAACTCGAGCGTCTCACGCGACATGTATGGGGCGAGCGCTTCATAGTCATAGGGAAGGTCGGGCAGTTCGTAGCTCATGATGAGGCCTCTTGATTTTTGAGATTTGGTCGGCTTGGGTGTAGTCAGCCTGACGCGGGGAAATTCGATAATCCGCATATATGCGAACCCGTCCCTGTTCACATAACAATTTAACGCACAATGTGAAGGGCAGGTTGCATGAATTCTGGCTTGTGTTGCCAAGTTCCGGCATAAAGCCGCTGTTTTTTGCAATACAGGCCAGCCTGTTCCAGCATTGTTATGCCTCAGCCAAACTTAAGCTATTGCGGCGATCTCGTTCGCCAGCACGATCCCGACCGCTTTCTGACCAGCCTGTTTGCCCCCTCCGGCGAGCGGGAAGCAATCTGGAGCCTGCTTGCCTTCAATTATGAGATTGCCAAGACCCGGGAAGTGGTGAGCGAGCCGACAATCGGCCATATCCGCCTGCAATGGTGGCGGGATTCGATTGCCGAAGCCTTTGCCGGGGAGCCGAAACAGCATGAGGTGCTACAGCCGCTCGCTTGCCATGCCCGGACATATGGCTGGGATCAGGCCTTGTTTGATGCCCTGATCGATGCCCGCGAGCGCGATCTCGAGGCGACTTCGCCGACCGATGTTCCGGCTCTCGTGGATTATGCCAGTGCGACAACCAGACCGCTGATATTGCTGATATGTCAGACCCTTGGCGGCAATATCGGTGATGGGAATATCAAACAGGCTGCACATCATGCCGGTGTTGCCCATGCCCTGACCGGGATCATGCGAGCGATGGCGCATTACCTGAATGAACAGCGCCAGATGCTGCCGGAAGACCTGCTCGCAGATCAATCGCTGACCGCGAGCCGGGTATCCGATTTTCCCCATGACGAACGCCTGAAACCGGTGATCATGCAACTGGCTGGTGAAGCCCGGCAGCACCTGACCGCGGCGCGCGATCTGCGGCCATGGGTGCCGCGCAGGCTGACCCCGGCATTCCTGCCGGCGACACTGGCCATGCTCGGGCTGCGGCAACTGGCCAAGGCGGGCTATGACCCGTTTGACATGCGTGTCATATCGGCCCATCCGCATCAGGCGCTGAGCCTGAGCTGGCGGGCACCACTCGGCCTCTGGTAATTTACTCGGCTGCGACGAGCTGTTGCTTGTCCTGCCACTCGGCAAGATCGTGCAAGGCCCTATCGGACATGGCTTTCTTGCGATCCTTGCCCTTCAGATGGCGTGGCTTCTTGCCCGGTGCCGGGGCAACCTTCTCCGGTGGTGGAAACAGCCCGAAATTGATGTTCATCGGCTGGAAGGTTGATGCCTCAGCCCCGCCGGTAATGTGATTGAGCAGGGCGCCGAGGGCCGTGGTTTCAGGTGGCAGAGCCGGTTCGGCACCAAGGCGCTCCGCTGCCGCCATGCGCCCGGCCATCAGCCCGACCGAGGCACTTTCCACATAGCCCTCGCAACCGGTGATCTGTCCGGCAAAGCGCAGGCGTGGCATGGCCTTGAGGCGCAGGGTCTGGTCCAGCAGTTTCGGGCTGTTGATAAAGGTATTGCGGTGAATGCCGCCGAGCCGGGCAAACTCCGCATTCTCCAGCCCCGGGATCATCTGGAAGATTTCCTTCTGGGCACCGTATTTCAGCTTGGTCTGGAACCCGACCATATTATACAGCGTGCCGAGCTTGTTATCCTGACGCAGCTGTACCACCGCATGGGGTTTCACATCGCTGTTCGGGTTGGTGAGGCCAACTGGCTTCATCGGCCCAAAGCGCAATGTTTCGATGCCGCGTTCGGCCATGACCTCGATCGGCAGGCAACCCTCGAAATAGGGCGTATTCTCTTCCCATTCCTTGAATTCAGTTTTAGGAGCTTCGAGCAAGGCATTGATGAAGCGCGTATATTGCTCTTCATCCATGGGGCAGTTGATATAGTCCTTGCCGGTGCCGCCGGGACCGGGTTTGTCATAGCGGGACTGATACCACGCCTTGTCGAAATCGATGCTGTCGGTGTGGATGATCGGTGCAATGGCATCAAAAAACGCCAGTTGATCCTCGCCGGACAGGCTGCGGATGGCAGCGGCGAGATCGGGCGAGGTCAGGGGGCCGGTAGCGATGATCACACTATCCCAGTCCTCGGGTGGCAGACCGGCAATCTCGCCCCGTTCAATGGTGATATTCGGATGGTTTTCCAGTGTCTTGCTGACATCATCTGAGAAGGCATCGCGGTCAACGGCAAGCGCGCCGCCCGCGGGCACCTTATGCCGGTCACCCGCCGCCATGATCAGCGAGTTCATCCGGCGCATTTCCTCATGCAGCAGGCCGACGGCGTTGTATTCGTGATCATCGGAGCGGAAGGAGTTGGAGCAGACCAGCTCGGCCATACCATCGGTCTGGTGGGCATCGGTCTTCCGCTCCGGGCGCATTTCATGGAGGATCACCGGCACGCCAAGCTGTGCCGCCTGCCATGCGGCTTCCGAACCGGCAAGACCGCCGCCGATAATGTGAATGGGCTTCAATGCCATAATCTTCAACCTTCCGAGCGCATATGGATTGGACCCGTGATTTAGCACGGGCACAGTCTCGACGCCACGGTTGAGACTCCACGTTTGAAGTGTAGATGTCAGGGCAGCCTTAATTCGGCAGGCTGGCGCTCTGCTTCGCCTTGTTTTCGGTAATCGGGTTCAGGCCGTCGACAGAGAACCAGAACAGGCCACGGGCCGGCATCCGCTCCAGTTCCTCACCGCTTGGCGAGATCAGCGCATCTTCTGTCACCTTCCAGAGACCACCGCCGGAGCCATAGACCCGGTCGACAAACTCGCTCGGTCCGAAGATCGCGCCTTCTGGACGCTTGAACACCCGGATGGTGCAGTTGATCGGGTTTTCGACAATGATCACAACACCCTGATCACCAAACCTGTGATTGATCACAGCCTTGCCCTTGAGGTCAGCAAGGCGGATGGCCTGATCATGATCGCCGAGATCGACCAGCAGCATCCGTTCCTTGGCGGGCAGGGCAGTTGAATTGAGATAGGCCGGATAGATCAGGCTTTCAGCACCGACATAATCATCATAGCGCTCAAGGCTGTCCGGCGTTGCCTCTGGTGCCTGAGCGGTATCCATTACCGTGGTTTCAGGGTAAGCGCTGCGCCAGGCCGACCAACTGGTAAAGGTGGCATTGGCCAGCGGCAGGCGCTCACGTGCCTGACTGGCGGCACCGGTTACCGAGCGCATGGTGCAGGGGTCCCAGAGCTGCTGATCGCCGTCGAGGGTATAGAGCAAGCGCGAAGAGCGATATACCAGCCCGGCCCATGCCATCGGTGCCATACTCGTGTTACCGACATGGCCTCGGTCAATGGCGATCGGGAAGCCACAGAGCGGCTCATAGGCAATGGTGACCTCATGATCGCCGAGCACATCATTGATGATCGGATTGGCCAGCAGCTGGGATACCGGATAGGCGCGGTAGGTGCCATTCAGGCTGACGCCGAGCACGAGATCGTTATGGTCAATGTCAAAGGCCTGATTGGGGCCAACCACTGTCGGCTTGATTACCGGGTCGACCTCGTCCACCCGGGTACCATCCCAATAGATTGATGCCTTCGGTACCTGTGTCACCCGGTTGGGTGGCAGGATCGCGCGATACTTGCCATCGATGGCACTCCACATGGCAACCACGGCCTGCGCCAGGCCCGGTGTCAGAATCAGGTCGGGATGGCTCTCCAGCCACTGCGCCCAGGCAAACCAGGTCTTGCCCGGATTGGCACCTGTGATCCGGCGTAAGGTATCGGCGATACGTGCTTCACCCAAAAGGGAAAATTGCATGGCGTGAACCAGCGGTGGCACCAGTGCCATATCGTTGCGCAGCTCGATCTGACGCAGGGATTCCAGTGCGCCTTCGGGCTCGTCATGGGCAACCGAATAGAGCCTGCGACCGATGGCATCCATCACATCGAGCGGGGTAATATCGTCAAATGTAGTGCGGCTGGCATAGCCATATTCCGGTGGCAAAGGCTTGTGGCCGGGGATTGCAACATGGCCAGCAGGCTTGGCGGCACCATGGCCCGGCGGATGCCGATAGGTCGGATCAGTCCTCAGCGGGCGATAGAATACCGGTCGTTCCGCCTCGGCATCATCGGTGTCCTCATCGCCATCATTATCCGTTGAATCCATGGTTGTGGTGGTTGCGGTCGCATCACCGCTATCCTGAGCAGGATAGGTAGGTATAGCGTTATCCCGATTCGGATAACTCATGGCGCCATCCAGTGGCGGCGCATCTGCGGCCAGCACCATAGCGGGTAGAACGCTGGTCATCATCACTGCCAACGCAAGGCAAAACACCAGTGTTTTCACATTTGAAAACAAACTGTTGAGGAGTTTTTCTCGCGTATATCGAACGGCTCTCGGGTGAAGTTCTTTCATCCCGCTGCTCCCTTACTCTTCGTCATCATCAAAGATCAGATCGTCACCGATCTTGGCACAGCACTTGTTATTGCCCTTGGATTTGGCTGCCGTCAGTGCCTTGTAGGCGGCGTCATATAACGTTTGCCAGTCCTCATCCGGCGCGCTTTCCGACAGGCCGAATGAGGCTGTCAGCTGGATTTTGCGGCCACTGGGGATGCTGAACTTGGTATTCAGCAGGGTGGTCTGACAGCGCCGTGCCGCCTCAAAACCGCCCTCGGCCGGCGAATTGGGCAGCATCATCGCAATTTTGCCGCCACCGGCGGTATAGACCTTGTCATAGGGGCGCAGGGTTTCGGCGAGCACACCGGCAGCCTGTCGCAATACGCTGTCGACCGCCTCGGCACCCAGCTTGTCACGCATGGCCTTGATCTTGTCGATGACACAGATAACCAGCGTAAATATCTGATCCTGATGGCGAACAAAGCGGGCCATCTCGGCGTGCAGATCGGCTTCCAGACGGCGGCGACCACCGATAACCAGCGGGCTGTCGGCTGACACGCTGTGCTCACTGACCACAATCTGCAATTCGACCAGTCGGTCGAGCAATCGCTCGCGGATGGTAGCTATGTTCTCATAGGTGGCGTCATTGGCGACCCGACCGGCCATACGCTCCTGAATCCGCATCCGGGCGGTTTTGAACAGATCCTCATCGGCCTCAAGGATCAGCGAGACATTCACCTTGTTCTTCACCGACATCGGCACTTCATCGAGCCAGCGCATCAACCGGTCACGGGCGAGGTCGTGATCGGCATCCAGTGTGGTGTTGTTCGGGTTGAAGTAGTAATTCACCACCAGCGCATGGGACCATGTGCGGTATTCGTGAATAACCTGTGCCGCGACACCACCGGATTTCGCCGGGCTGGCCTCGGTGATCGCCTCAAACAGCGCCTCACGGCAGTCCATGAGGCTGCGATAGTCATCAACTGTGATGGCATCGACCTTGTCGCGTTCCTTCATCAGCTGTTTGCTGCGGGTGATCAGGTTTTTGATGGCTTTCTGGACATTGGCGATAGCATCGGCAGCGGCATTGGCCTGCAATGCCTGAACCAGTTCCTTGATCCACGGCTCTTCGGTCGACAGGCTGGCCGCAGCGGTCTGGTCGTTGAACAGCACAACGTAATCAATGGTTTCGTTGTAGTATCTGACTTCACGCAGCATCTCCGGGAGCTTGCTGCCAAGATTTTCGTCGCTCATTGCACTGGTTCACTACCGCCTCAATAGCCGATCACAGCTATTAAGGTAGCGCAGGCAAGTACCGTCAGTCGATCTATTGCCGGCAACCCCCAGACGGCACCGGCACTATGTCGCCAGTGTCGCAAAGCGGCAGTTTTTGCCGGGTCAGGCGGTTTTCTTTGAGCTGTCAGCCGGTTGCTTCTGGCTGAGATAGGGTTGGAGATACTGGCCGGTATAGCTTGATTCGGTGGCGGCAACCGTCTCCGGCGTGCCCTCGGCCACGATCTGGCCGCCACCATCACCGCCCTCGGGGCCAAGATCGATAATCCAGTCAGCGGTCTTGATAACCTCGAGATTGTGTTCGATGACGAGCACGGTATTGCCCTGATCGACAAGCGCCTGCAGCACCTCCAGCAGCTTGCGCACATCCTCGAAATGCAGGCCGGTGGTCGGTTCATCAAGGATATACAGGGTCTTGCCGGTCGCACGGCGCGCCAGTTCCTTGGCGAGCTTGACCCGCTGTGCCTCACCGCCGGACAGGGTGGTCGCCTGCTGGCCGATCTTGACATAGCTGAGACCGACCCGATTCAGCATCTCCAGTTTGTCGCGGATGCTCGGCACCGCCTTGAAGAACTCGACACCTTCCTCGACTGTCATGTCGAGAACATCGGCTATCGATTTGTTTTTGAACTCGATTTCCAGTGTTTCGCGATTGTAGCGCTTGCCTTTGCAGGCATCACAGGTGACATAAACATCGGGCAGGAAGTGCATCTCAATCTTGATTACGCCATCGCCCTGACAGGCCTCGCAGCGACCGCCCTTGACGTTGAAGGAGAAGCGACCGGGGCCATAACCGCGGGCCTTGGCTTCCGGCAGGCCAGAGAACCAGTCACGGATCGGGGTGAAGGCACCGGTATAGGTCGCGGGGTTGGAACGTGGTGTGCGTCCGATTGGGGACTGGTCGATATCGATGACCTTGTCGAGGAACTCGACGCCGGTGATATCCTCATGCTTGCCAGGCTGTTCCTTCGCCTTCATCAGCCGTTTGGCCAGCGATTTGTAGAGCGTGTCGATAATCAGGGTGGATTTACCGCCGCCGGAAACGCCGGTGACACAGGTGAGGGTGCCGAGCGGGATGGTGGCGCTGACATTCTTCAGGTTGTTCGATGTGGCACCGACAATGCCAAGCTTGCGATTTTTCAGTGCCTTGCGCCGCTTTTCCGGTACCGGGATGAACTTCTGCCCGGTCAGATACTGGCCGGTCAGGCTGTTCGGTGACTGCATGATCACCGGTGGCTTGCCAGCGGCAACCACGGTGCCGCCATGGACACCGGCACCCGGGCCCATATCCACGAGATAATCGGCGGTGCGGATAGCATCTTCGTCATGCTCGACCACGATCACCGTATTGCCGAGATCACGCAACCGGCGGAGCGTGGCCAGCAGACGGTCATTATCGCGCTGGTGCAGACCGATTGACGGCTCATCGAGAACATAGAGCACACCGGTCAGGCCGGAACCAATCTGGCTTGCCAGACGGATACGCTGGCTCTCACCACCGGACAGGGTACCGGACATGCGTGACAGCGACAGATAGCCAAGGCCAACCGCATTAAGGAAACCGAGTCGCTCATTGATTTCCTTGAGGATTCTGGCGGCGATCTCGTTGTTCTTCTCATTCAGCTTGGCGGGCAGGGCTGCAAACCACTCGCCAGCCGCCTCAATCGAGCGATCAGTAACCTGGCCGATATGCTGATGGTCAATCTTGACCGCCAGCGCTTCGGGTTTCAGGCGATAGCCGCCACAGCTCTCACAGGCCGCCGTATTCTGGTATTTGCCGAGGTCATCACGGGTCCAGCTGCTGTCGGTTTCGACAAAGCGGCGGGTCAGGTGTGGGACCAGCCCTTCAAACGGCTTGGCAGTCTTGTAGCTGCGCAACCCGTCATCATACTCAAAGGTAACATCCTCATCGCCGGTACCGAACATCAGCGCATTATGGAACGTCTCGGATAACTCGGCATAGGGCTTGTGCATGCTGGCCTTGTAGTGTTTGGCAAGGCTCTGCAGCGTCTGTTGGTAATATTGTGAGGATGAGCCGGCCCATGGGGCAATGGCACCATCGCGCAAGGAGACGCGATCATCGGGCACGATCAGTTCGGGATCGAAATACAGTTTGGTACCGAGACCATCACAGGTCGGGCAGGCGCCATGCGGGCTGTTGAATGAGAACAGGCGCGGTTCGATCTCATCAATGGTGAAGCCGGAAACCGGGCAGGCGAATTTGGCCGAGAACACATCAAGCTCTGCCGTATCGGCATCGAGGACATAGACCAGCCCATCGGACAAATTCAGTGCGGTTTCAACGCTGTCCGCCAGCCTGTTGCCGAGGTCATCACGCACGACGAGGCGGTCAACAACCACCTCAATATCATGCTTTATCTTCTTGTTCAGGCTTGGTGTTTCGTCGATTTCATAGATTTCTCCATCAATCCGGATGCGCTGAAAACCCTTCTGTTGCAGATCGCGGATTTCCTTGCGGTACTCGCCCTTGCGACCACGCACGATGGGAGCGAGGATATAGAGCCGTTTGCCATCGCCCTTGTCGGTGATCCGATCGACCATTTGACTGACGGTCTGGCTCTCGATCGGCAGGCCGGTTGCCGGAGAATAGGGCACGCCAACCCGGGCCCAGAGCAGGCGCATATAGTCATATATCTCGGTAACCGTGCCGACGGTGGAGCGTGGGTTGCGGCTGGTGGTCTTCTGCTCGATTGAAATCGCCGGGGACAGGCCCTCAATGCTGTCCATATCCGGCTTTTGCATCAACTCCAGAAACTGCCGGGCATAAGCGGAGAGACTCTCCACATAGCGGCGCTGACCCTCGGCATATATGGTATCGAAGGCGAGGGATGATTTGCCCGAGCCTGACAGGCCAGTGATCACCACAAGGCTGTCCCGTGGCAGGTCCACATCGACACTTTTCAGATTGTGTTCGCGGGCACCGCGTACGGAAATGGTTTTCAACATGCTATGACTTTCTCGCCCTTGCTGCAGTGCAAACGCCAACTGCCGACACATATATAAAGCAGCATGCGTTCACGTGAAGGGTAGTATTTAGTGCACCGCCACAAGGCGGTTTTGCGGAAATATGTGCATTGCCGAAAGTTACCCCCAATCTGCGGGTAAAAATGGCGGCAGAACACGCCTTTCTGTGATTGCGGCGAGGGGATCAGATGTTTACGATCCGGCCACCGCATCCGGCACTATATGTCGGCAATGCTCATATAGAAATCAAATCACGAAGGAACAGGCAGTGGCTGGCAGCGTCAACAAGGTCATCTTGATCGGTAATCTGGGCAAAGATCCCGAGGTTCGCACCATGGGCAGCAGTGGTGGCCGTGTCTGCAATCTCGCGGTCGCGACTTCCGAGAGTTGGAAGGACAAGAACAGCGGTGAGCGCAAGGAGCGCACCCAGTGGCACAATGTGGTGCTGTTCAATGAAGCACTGGTCGGTGTTGCCGAGCGTTTCCTGCGTAAGGGGTCAAAAGTTTATATCGAAGGCCAGCTGGAAACCCGCAAATGGCAGGACCAGAACGGGCAGGACCGTTACACCACCGAGGTTGTGCTGCGTCCGTATCGCGGCGAGCTGACCATGCTCGATGGCCGTAACGAAGGCGGCTCCGGCGGCGGCAATTATGGCGGCGGCAGCGGTGGTTACGGGAATCAGGGTGGCGGCATGAGCCAGCCAGAGCCTGAACCAGCCTATGCCGGTGGCAGCGCACAGGATCTGGACGACGATATTCCGTTCTGATTTCCGGCACGACCGGCAATCCAGCCGAATTAGGTGAAATCAGGCGGTGTGCTATAATAGGGGCCATCTGTCTGGCTGATTTTGTTTCAGCTTTTCTGTTCGTTAAATCAAGGGTTTAACTGCCTTGTCTGATCAATCGGGTAACGACTCCGATATCGCTCCCGTCTCGATTGAGACCGAGCTGCGTCGCTCCTATCTCGATTATGCGATGAGCGTAATCGTCAGCCGTGCGCTGCCTGATGTGCGCGACGGCCTGAAGCCGGTGCACCGCCGTATCCTCTACGCCATGAAAATGGGCGGATATGACAGCACCAAGCCGTTCCGCAAATCGGCCCGTATCGTCGGTGACGTCATGGGTCAGTATCACCCCCATGGTGACAGCGCGATTTACGACGCCATGGTGCGGATGGCGCAGGATTTCTCCATGCGCCTTCCACTGGTTGACGGTCAGGGCAATTTCGGCTCGATGGATGGCGATCCGGCTGCGGCCATGCGTTACACCGAGGCCCGTCTGGCCCAGGCGGCGGAAAGCCTGTTGGCCGATATCGACAAGAACACCGTCGATTTCCAGCCCAACTATGACGAACAGACCGAAGAACCGGTGGTTCTGCCCGCACGCTATCCGAATATGCTGGTCAATGGTGCCGGTGGTATCGCGGTTGGTATGGCGACTAATATTCCGCCGCATAATCTCGGCGAGGTGATCGACGCCTGTATCGCCTATATCGAAGATCCCGATATCAGTATCGAAGCGCTGATGGAGCATGTGCCCGGTCCGGACTTCCCGACCGGCGGTCAGATTCTCGGCAAGACCGGTATCTATCGTGCCTATAGCCAGGGCAATGGCTCGGTCATGGTGCGCAGCCGCACCCATATCGAGACCTTCGGTAAGGACCGTGAAGCGATCATCGTCACCGAAATCCCGTATCAGGTGAACAAGTCCCGCCTGATTGAGCGGATTGCCGAGGTGGTCAATGAGAAGATCGTCGAGGGTATTTCCGATCTGCGTGACGAGAGTGACCGCGACGGCGTGCGCATGGTGATCGAGCTGAAGCGCGATGCCGTGGCCGATGTGGTGCTGGCTCAGCTGTTCAAATACACGCCGCTGCAAACCAGCTTCGGCTGTAACGTGCTGGCGCTGAATGGCGGTCGTCCGCAGACCATGACCCTGCGTGACATCATCAAGGCATTCGTTGATTTCCGCGAGCAGGTGATCACCCGCCGGACCATCTATGAGCTCGGCAAATCCCGCGAGCGCGCCCATACCTTGATCGGTCTGGCTGTTGCGATTGCCAATCTCGATGAGATGATCGAGCTGATCCGTCGTGCTCCCGATCCACAGGAAGCACGAGCGGAAATGCTCGCGCGCGAATGGCCATCCGCAGACGTGGCACCGCTGATCAAGCTGGTCGAAGGTGATGCCTCTGACTTTAATGAGTCTGCTTATAAGACCTACAGGCTCAGCGAAGCTCAAGCCAAGGCGATCCTTGATCTGCGCCTGCATCGCCTGACCGGTCTCGAGCGGGACAAGATCGCTGAAGACCTCGGTGAGGTCACCGACAAGATTCGTGACTATCTCGACATTCTGGCAAACCGTGCCCGTGTGCTCGAGATCATGGTCAATGAAATGGCCGAAATCCGGGAGAAGTTCGGCACACCGCGCCGGACCGAACTGGTCGAGGCCGAGTTTGAAGCGGATATCGAAGACCTTATCCAGCGTGAGGAAATGGTCGTGACCGTTTCCCATGGCGGCTATATCAAGCGCGTGCCGCTGTCGACCTATCGCGCCCAGCGCCGTGGCGGCAAGGGTCGTTCCGGTATGTCGACGAAGGATGAGGATTTCGTTTCCCAGCTCTTCGTGACCTCGACCCATACGCCGCTGTTGTTCTTCTCTTCACGCGGCATGGTCTACAAACTGAAGGTCTACCGCCTGCCACTCGGCACGCCGCAATCGCGTGGCAAGGCACTAGTCAATCTGCTGCCGCTCCATGGTGGCGAGACCATTACCGCGATGATGCCATTGCCGGAGGATGAGGAAACCTGGGCAGACTGGCATGTCATGTTCGCCACCTCGCGTGGCGGCATCCGGCGTAACCTGCTGTCCGATTTCGCCAACATCCGCGCCAATGGCCTGATCGCCATGAAGCTGGATGAGGGCGAAAGCCTTGTATCGGTGCAGACCTGCCGCCCGGATCAGAATGTCATGCTGGCAAGCCATAACGGCTACTGCATCCGGTTTGCGGTTGAGGATGTTCGCGTCTTCAGCGGTCGGACATCAACCGGTGTCCGCGGTATCCGTCTGGAAGAGGGCGATGAGGTTATCTCCATGTCGATCATCGATCATGTGGAGGCAACGCCGGATGAACGCTCGGCCTATCTCCGTCATGCCAATGCCCTGCGTCGGGCCGGTGATGAGGAAGAGGGCGAGAATGCCGGTGCGGAAGAAGGCAACAGCAATACAAGCCTGAGTGATGAGCGGATTGCTGAACTGGCCGCTGCCGAACAGTTCATCCTGACCGTCAGTGAAACCGGGCTTGGCAAGCGTACCTCGGCTTACGAGTATCGCCTGACCGGCCGGGGCGGCAAGGGTATCTGGAATATGTCCATGACCGACCGGGTCAAAGCAATCGCTGCCAGCTTCCCGGTCACCGAGGGTCAGCAGATCATGCTGGTGACAGATGGTGGCCAACTGATCCGTATGCCGATCACCGGTATCCGCATCGCCGGTCGGATGACTCAAGGCGTCATGCTGTTCCGGGTTTCCAAGGATGAGAAGGTGGTCTCTGTCGCCGTCGTCGATGATGCCGAGGATGAAGATGAAGCACTCATTGAGGGCGCAGAAGGTGAGGCTGTCGCTGAACAGGGTGCCGAGGCAGAGAATGCAGAAACCCCTGATAATACTAACAGTGGCGACAGTGATGCCGGTGATGAAGCGCCCGAAAGCGACGCGTAATGGCTAAACTGGTTGGCTTGTACCCTGGCACATTTGATCCGATCACCCTCGGTCATATGGATATCATCAAGCGAGCGGCCAAGGTCGTCGACCATCTGGTCGTGGCGGTTGCCCGTAATGCCGGCAAGGGGCCACTGTTCTCCACCGACGAACGCCGGGAACTGGTCGAACAGGAAATTCATGGGCTGAAGGATCAGGGCTACTCAATCGAGGTCCGTACCTTCAACAATCTGCTCATGCATTTTGCCGCCGAGCTCGGTGCCAGCGTCGTAATCCGTGGCTTGCGTGCCATATCTGACTTTGAATACGAATTTCAGATGACAGGTATGAATGCACGTCTTGACCCGAATATCGACACCGTCTTTTTGATGGCGTCTGAACGCTATCAATTCGTGTCTTCCAGATTTGTTAAGGAAATCGGTAGGTTAGGCGGCGATATTTCGGAATTTGTCTCCCCGAATGTCTGTGATCGACTGATCTACAAGTTCAATCTGGAAGCCAGTCCGGCCGAACATTCGACCAGAATTGACGCAAAGCAAAAATAACTGGGATATTGGTGTTGACGCTGTCGTAAGGTGTGCGTATTTTCCCGCTCACTCACCGAGAGGTGGGAGCGTGTAGCTCAGCCGGTAGAGCAGCTGACTTTTAATCAGCAGGTCCAGGGTTCGAACCCCTGCGCGCTCACCATTCGGTGACATCCCGGAAAAATCAATCAGTTACCGGCCCGCGGTCAGATGGTTCTCGTATCATCGCGCGGGCTTTGTTATGCTGGAAAGATCAGTGACCGATGTCGATATCTGGGCCAATGACCTTCTTCCGTGACTTCTTCTCCATGCTGCGTGAGCGACCGAAACTGTTCGTCGGGATCTTCGCGCTGGCGTTTCTCACGGTATTTGCCACGCGCTATGTTGTGGCAACGGTGAGTGCCATCAACGATCCCGAGGTGGCAGCCGCTGACAGCGTCCTGACCCCTGAGCAACAAATTGTATCGTTACCAGCCGCCATCCAGCGCCAACTGGCCAAAACCGAGCGTTATCTCTTTGCCAGCGATCTGGCCGCGCTCGACAATTACGAGTTTGCCAAACGGATTGAGGCATCACGGGTTCTGGGATTGGAAGCGGCTGGCCTGTCCGATGAGCTGCTGAAGCGTGTCACCAAATACCAGCAAACCGTTGCCAGCAGTGATGATACTGAAACTGAAGCAGAGCCGGCCCATTCCACTGCAGTGATTGCCGAGAATATCGGTGCCTATTTCGACAATATGGTGCGTCGGGTTGCGCTGATTGACCTCAATATGGGCAAGGGGCTGTTAAGTGATGAAACCGGTGCCTCCGTCAATGGCGTGTCGAAAGCGGAAAGCGCCAGCGATTACCTCATTAGCCTGCGCAAGCTGACCGATGAGCGGAATGACATCCTCGAGAAAATCAAGCAGGCCGGGGCAGAGATCGAACAATGGTATGCCGATCACTGCCATGAACACATGGATTGCGCCTCGATCTCGACCGCCGATCTCGGGCTGAGCCGGTAATGCCCACCGATCCATTGAGCGGTGGTTTTTATCCTGATGCCTATCAGGATACCGATCCGATCATCGAGGACTACGCCAGTGCCCTTGGGCATATCATCATCAGTTTCAATGCCTTGGAAGCCGCTTTGCTGGTATTGGCCCGAAAACTCTGGCCGGATCATCAGCTTGAACAGATAACCCGGCAGTTCGGTCGCCGAAGCATGGATGAACGCCTGAGCATGATGGCACAGCAGATCGGGGCATCGGCTGTTCCTCGCAACAGACATGATGATCTCGATCGCCTGCTTGGCGAGATACGTCGCCTGACCGAGCAGCGAAATGCCGCCATCCATGCCAAGCACGACTTCTATGTCCGATCGGAATCAGGGAAGGCCATGATTGTGGATGATGATCTGCTCGCGAGGCTGTGGGAGCTGTCGGCCAATCTTGATCAGGCACGCGATCGAGTTGCGATGCTCTGTGCATGAGCCGCTGGGTCGAATCGGTTGGAAAATCAGTTTTTTTTTTGCCCGTAACAGCGGTTTCAGCCGGGTTTCCGCATGTCCGAATATAATTTTCGGGCAAGGGCCGGACAGTAAAAAAAATATCCTGCCGGGCAAACAATAGCAATTATCAAGGAAATCAGCGCACTAGAGCCACTGCTTACACATTATCAGCTTTGCCTAACCGATTTCCCGCTTTTGACTTCGGCTCGACACTTCACATCGAAGATAGCATTTGTCAGTTTAGTGCTTCGTCACAGAATGATGACTAACCGTTACAAGGACCGGATGCTATGAGTGGTTTTAATGTGATTGATGGCGATCAGGGAATGGCGCCTATCCCCGGTACCGACCCTCAGCTGTTTGAACCAATTCTCGATGAGCAGATTGATGGAACGCCCGGCGCTGATTCCATCAATGGCAATCTGGGCATGGATACCATCAATGCCGGTGATGGTGATGACATTCTGATCGGCTTTGTGGGCGAAGATCAGTTGTTCGGTGAAGAGGGTGCCGACACCCTCGATGGCGGTTCCAGTAACGACACCCTCGATGGCGGTCCCGGTGCTGACTCCATGAGCGGCGGTAGCGGCAATGATCTTTTCTTCGTTGATAACTCGCTTGATGTGGTCCTCGACAGCTCCGGGTTTGATACTGTAGAGGCAACACAAAACTATACCATCGACCTCGGGATCGAGGTTCTTCGTTTGAATGAGGAATCTCCGTTTGCGTTCAATGGCACTGGCAATGATGCGCTGAACATAATCTATGGCAACAATTTGGATAACGTGTTGTCTGCCGGTGCAGGAACCGATTTTGTTTATGGCAGTGCCGGAAATGACTTCATCACGGGCGATGCCGATAATGATACGCTCTATGGTGGCGTGAATAACGATACCATTGATGGCGGCACTGAAGTCGACCAGATGTATGGTGGTGATGGCAATGACATTCTGATCGTGGACAATATCAGTGATCAGGTCTTCGGTGGTACCGGCACTGACGAGGTCCGCACATCAGTCAGCTACTCGATTGATCGCTTTGTTGATGATGCTTTAGAGGATATTGAAAACCTCACACTCCTGTTCGGTGCAACGGACGGTTTCGGCAACGAGTTAGACAATGTTATTACCGGCAATGATGCTGCCAACTTCCTGTTTGGTAATGAAGGCGCGGATACTCTTGATGGCGGCATCGGTATAGATACCCTGAGTGGTGGTCTCGGTAATGATGTCTATCTCATCAATAGCGTAGTCGACCAGATTACCGAGCTTGAGAATGCCGGTGATGACACCACCATCTATACCAACATCACCTCGGTCACGCTGGACCAGGGTGTTGAAAACCTAGTCATGGGCCTTAACGTCTTCAATGCGATAGGCAATCAGGCTGGCAATATCATCGAGACCAATGGCGGCGATAATCTGGTTTATGGCCTGCAGGGTGCCGACACGATCGGTCTTGATCCGTTCGATACTGCGCTCATCAACAATGAAGGCAATGACACCCTCTATGGCGGTGAGGGCGATGATGTGATTTTTGCCGCTGGCGGCGTCGATCTTGTCTTCGGCGGTGATGGTTCCGACATTGCGCGTCTTGGCCTTGGTGCCGACACCATGTTCGGCGGTGACGGCAATGATCTCATCTATGGCAGTCAGGATGATGACCTACTGTATGGTGAGGAAGGCGATGACAACCTGCAGGGCGAGACGGCCGCGGACACACTTTATGGCGGAGATGGCTCCGATGCCCTAAGCGGTGGCGACGGTGACGATGTCCTGTTTGGTGAAGATGGCAACGACACCGTCTATGGCGGTGATGGCGTTGACTTTATCGTGCTTGGCAACGGTAACGATGCGGCCAATGCCGGTGACAGCAATGATCAGGTTTATGGTGGCTTCGGTGCTGATGTGATTGATGGTGGCGATGGCGCCGATACGATCTATTCCGAACAGGATGCCGACAGCATCAATGGCGGCAACGGCTTTGATTACATTGTCGGTGATGATGGCAATGACACCATCCTTGGTGGTGATGATGCCGACACCCTGTTCGGCAATATCGGTGCCGATGTCATTGATGGTGGCAACGATAATGACACGATCTACGGCGGTCAGGATGCCGACAGTATCAGCGGTGGCAACCAGGATGACCTGCTCTATGTCGGGGTTGGCTCGGATACCGCTCTTGGTGGCGATGGTGCGGATACCGTCTTCGGCGAGGATGGCGATGATGTCATCAGCGGTGACCTTGGTGACGACCTGCTCTATGGCAATACCGGCATCGACATTATCGATAATGGCGGCGGTGATGACATTTCCTACGGTGGCCGGAATGCTGACAGCATTATCGGTGGCTTTGGTAATGACATCATTTACGGCAACAAGGATGCCGATACCCTCTATGGTGGCACCGATCAGGACACGCTCTATGGCGGCAGTGAAAATGATCTGATGCATGGCGAGCAGGGCTTTGACCGTCTCTACGGCAACCTTGGTGATGACATCCTTTATGGCGGCGACGATCAGGACAGCGTCTATGGCGGTCAGCAGGACGATGTTGTCTACGGCGATTTCGGTGATGATGCCGTCTATGGCAACTTCCATCAGGACACCGTCTATGGTGGCAATGGCCTTGATAGCCTCTATGGCGGGCAGGGCAATGACATCATGTTTGGCGGTGCTGATGATGACCGTCTGGCCGGCAACCTTGGTGATGACGTCCTGATCGGGGAGTTGGGGGCTGATACCTTTGTTTCCGGTGCCAATCAGGGCTTTGACGTCATCTTCGATTTCAATCAGGCAGAGGGCGACAAGCTGTTTTTTGCCGGTTTCAGTGCCCTTGATGTTTTGAACTCGGCAACCCAGATTGCGATTGATTTCACGGCAATCGACTCAACCGCAACGGCCCCGTCGGGCACCAACGTGGTTGGTGTTGAAACCCTGTTTGATCCGGGATTGCTGGATGACCTCGTGGCCTATGCGCCCGAGGCAACCGACACAGCGACATTCCTGTCTGTTGCCGGCACTGTGGTTGTGCTGATGGGCATTGCACAATCGGAACTGTCGATTAACGCATTTGCCTGAGGTCAGATGTGATCTTTTGCTGCCCCGTCATCAGTATTCGATGATGGGGCAGTTTTTATTTCAGCACTATCAATGGTCTCCGCTTCCGGAGTCAGCTCATCAGGCTTCTTGATCTGCTGAACCTGCACCAGAATATCCGAGACCACATCCTGAATAAGCCCACTGAACAACAGGCACATGATCAGGATGATGCCGATCAGGGGGATGAACAGAAAAGCTGTGTTTTCCGTGCCGGTATTCTTCAGAATGACAGCGATCACAAGACCGCCAATCGTCAGACACAATCCGACAATCCAGAGGATTTTACGCAAAGAAACCGGCATGACTGAGAGGAAAACCGAGGGGATATAATGTATCAATACAATTGCACATTGCCATAACCCCCTGCCAAGCGCCATCCTTCCGCTGTTCATCGAGGCGGGGTTTATCAAGAATGTTATCCAAGGATCACTGTTTCCGGCACGTCATATCATGTGGGCGCCGGATCAGGACACAAAAAATGGCCCGCACATAACATCAGAGAGCTCAGGTAAAATCATGTTTTCAAACAATAAATCTGAAACCAAATCGTCACTTAATCGCCCTGTCATACTGGCAACGGCCTTGCTGACGAGTACATGCCTGAGCACGCCCTTCACCTCCGCCCAGGCACAGGAATTGTCTCTCGAGCGCGTGGTGCTGTCATCCGGCGGGGTCGGTTATTTCGAATATGGTGCCAATATCGCCGGGGATGCCGATCTCGAGGTGGATATCCGCCTTGATCAGGTTGACGATGTGCTGAAAAGCCTCGTGGTCTTTGATGGCGGTGGCAGCCTTGGTCTCGTCAGTATGCCGGGCAAGGCGCCGCTCGATGTGGCATTCCGGGATCTGCCGTTTCCGCGCACCGCCCTTGGCAATATGCCGGCGCTGCTCAATTCCCTGACCGGTGCGGAAATTGTCATTGCCGGTGATCGTGAACTCTCCGGTAGGCTCGTCAATGTCACTGCCGAACGTGGCAATACCGGCAACAGCACGGATTTCGTCCAGCACCGGGTCAACCTGCTGACCGCCAGCGGGCTGCAAAGCACCGTGCTGGAGCGCAGCACCTCACTGCGGTTTGTCGACAAAGAATTGCAGGCACAGATCGACCGCGCGCTTGTGGCCATTGCCGATAACCGCCGTCAGGATCGCCGCCAGCTCGATGTGCGCCTCGAGGGGCAGGGCAGCCGCGACATTCGCCTCGGTTATGTGGTGGCGGCACCGCTCTGGAAAACCTCCTACCGGCTGGCCGTATCACCGGATGGTGATGATACCGGCGAGATGACAGGCTGGGCCATCCTCGAGAACATGTCCGGGCAGGATTGGGATGATGTGGAACTGGTCGTCACCTCCGGCAACCCGGTTACCTTCCGTCAGGCGCTGTATGAGAGCTATTTCGTCAACCGCCCCTCGATCCCGGTCGAGGTGCTGGGCCGCATCCTGCCCCCGGTCGATGGCGGCAGCGTGGCGATGGAAGCCGATAAAGAACGTCTGCAGAATTTGCGCGGCCCAATGGAGCAGAAAATGAGCTTCGCGGCAGGAAGGTCTGCCGCGCCAATGCAGGAGAGCATGGCGGATGCCATGATGATGAGTGGAAATGCAATGGCTGAACTGGCACCCGCGGCACCGCAACCGATTGCCCAGGCCCAGATGCAGGCAGCCAGCAGTGAGGAAGCCGCCACGCAGGTGGTGTTCAAGTATCCCGAGCCGGTCAGTCTCGAGAGTGGCGGCTCGGTGATGCTGCCGATCATTTCCCGCTCGGTACCGGCGGAACAGATCGCGCTCTATAACCCGGGCACCCATCCGACCCATCCGCTCGCCAGTATCAAGCTGACCAATGATGGCGAGGCCAGCCTGCCACCCGGTGTGGTGACGCTCTATGACCGTGACAGCGGGCAGGCGGTGAACTTTGCCGGCGATGCCCAGCTCTCGCCATTGCCAGCCGGTGACAGCCGCATCCTCAGCTTTGCCCTCGACCAGAAGGTGAGCGTCGTCAAAACCAATGACTTTGAAGAACGTCGGATCGGCGGCACCATCATCGACGGCATTTTCAATCTCAACGTCAAACAGCTGAGCAAGACCTCCTACACGATTGAGAACAATGGCGAAACTGACCGCAAGATGATCATCGAGCATCCCAAGCAGGGCGGCTGGGAATTGCAGATGGCCAAGGAAGAGGGCGGCGATGACATTGAGGAAACCAATGCCTTCTACCGTCTGCCGGTTACCGTGCCCGCCGGTGAGGACAAGCCGTTCGATGTGATCCTCGAACGCCCGATCCAGCAGCGATATGAACTGACCGGCCTCGACGGCAACATGATTGCCGCCTTTGTCGCCAGCCGCACCCTGTCCGAGGAAATCCGCGCGGTCTTTGCCGAATTATCGGAGTACAAGCAAAAGGTCGAGGATCGCCGCCGGGTGCGCGATGGTCTCGACAACCGCATCGAACGCCAGAAGAGTGATCAGGAGCGGGTACGTCGCCTGCTGACCTCTGTGCCGAGCAATTCCGACCTCTACCGCCGTTATCTGGCCGACCTGAACAAGCAGGAAGATATCGTTCAGCGCCTGATGGGCGAACGGTTCGAGGCAGATGAGGCGGTCCGTGAGGCGGAAGCCGCCATGCTGACCTATGCCCGACAGATCAGGATTACCGGCTAGGCTGGTGTTGCCCATCTTTTGCCATTGCTGCGGCGCATTATCGGGTTATATGTAAGCCCTATCGGGATTATGAATAACCCTAATGTACCCGGTCGGGCCTATCCGGCCTGTCCGTCAGCTGACAGCGACCATAGATGACCAAAGATACAGGCAAGTCCACCGGCAGCGGTGATGAGACCACAGCACGCCAGACCACGATTATCGGGCGGCTGCGGAATTATCTGATTACCGGCATTCTGGTGACGGCACCGATTGCGATTACCGTATCGCTCGTCTGGATGCTGATCGACCTGATTGATTCCGCGGTCCAGTCGCTGTTGCCGGTTCACGAATACCCGGCGCTCTATCTGCCGTTCAAAATACCGGGTTCGGGCGTTGCCCTGACCCTTGCGACGCTGATCCTGATCGGCTGGTTCGCCGCCGGGGTACTGGGCAATTTTCTGGTCCGGATCGGTGAGGGGATCGTTGCCCGCACACCGATTATTCGTAGTGTTTACGGTGCCTTGAAGCAGATTTTTGAAACCGTGCTGGCGCAACAGTCGAATGCGTTCCGGCAGGTGGTCCTGCTCGAATACCCCCGGCGCGGCATCTTTGCCCTCGGCTTTGTCACCGGTGTTACCCAGGGTGAGGTTCAGAACCTGACCGATGATACGGTAATCAATATCTTCCTGCCGACCACACCGAACCCGACCTCCGGTTTCCTGCTGTTTATCCCGAAACGTGATCTCGTAGTGCTCGACATGACCGTCGAGGAAGGCATCAAGATGGTGATTTCGGGCGGTATCGTGACCCCGCCGGATCGCCATGCAAAAGATCACAAGAAGGCCGTGGCCGATACCCAGCTGCCAGCACAGGCCAAAGCCGATGGTGGCAAGTCGATTGATCGCATCGACGCCTGAAGCGTCTAATGGCTCAGCAGATTAACCCGATTGCAGATAGCGGATCGCGGCATCACGCTCGAACAGATAGAGCAGCACCCGTAAGGCATCTGATCTTTTGCCCTCAAGCTTCGGGTCCTGCTCGATGATCAGCCTTGCGTCCTGATGTGCCATCTGCAACAGATCCTGATGATTGTCGAGATCGGCGAGACGGAAGGCGGGCAAGCCGGCCTGACGGGTGCCGAGCACTTCACCGGCCCCGCGAATGCGCAAATCTTCCTCGGCAATTTTGAAGCCGTCATCGGTTTCCCGCAGGATACGCAGGCGATCGCGCGCCGTGGCACCGGCCTTTGACTGATACAGCAGGACACAGCTCGATGACTTGTCACCGCGCCCGACCCGGCCACGGAGTTGGTGCAGCTGGGCTAGGCCGAACCGGTTGGCGTCCTCGATCACCATGATTGTCGCTTCCGGCACATTGATGCCGACCTCGATCACCGTGGTCGCCACCAGAATGCTCAACCGTCCGGCGGCGAAGTCGCCCACGACCTGATCCTTCTCCGCCGTATCCATCCGGCCATGGACGAGACCGACCTGACCGGGCAGGGCCTGACGCAGGGTTTCGGCCCGCTGTTCGGCGGCAATCATGTCGGACTTATCGGAATCCTCGACCAGCGGACAGACCCAATAAGCGCGCTCCCCATTGGCCACGGCCTGTTTGAGCCGCTCGATCACATCCGGCAGACGGTCGCTCGACAGCGCCCGCGTTACCACCGGCTGCCGCCCCGGCGGTTTCTCGTCAAGGATAGAGACATCCATATCGCCAAATGCGGTCATGCTAAGGGTGCGCGGGATCGGGGTCGCGGTCATGACCAGCATATCTACCTGTTCGCCCTTGGCACCCAGCGCCAGCCGCTGCCCCACGCCGAAGCGATGCTGCTCATCCACAATGACCAGCCCGAGATTGCCGAACGCCACCTTCTCCTGAAACAGCGCATGGGTGCCGATCGCAAGGCTGATGCTGCCATCGGCGAGGGCGGCGGCATTGGCGTTGCTGGTGGCGCGATCAACCTTGCCGGTCATCAGCGCTATGGAGATGCCACAGGCATCGGCCCAGGGCTGGATGGTCTCCAGATGCTGCCGGGCTAGCAATTCGGTCGGCGCCATGATCGCGGCCTGATACCCGGCCTCAATGGCACGCAGCGCGGTCAGATAGGCCACCACGGTCTTGCCGCTGCCCACATCGCCCTGCAGAAGTCGGAGCATCCGTTGACCCTCTCCGAGATCATGGTCGATTTCCTGCAGCGCTCGGGTCTGGGCACCGGTGAGCGGGAAAGGCAGCGCCTTGATCGCGGTCTGGCGCAGTGCGCCTGCCGGGGGCAGTGGCCGTCCACGCTGTCGTCGTTGTCGTTGTCGGACCAGTGCCAGCGCCAGTTGATCGGCCAGCAATTCATCATAGGCCACACGACGGCGGGCAGGGGCGTTGATCGAGCGTGGAATATCCGCATCGCCAATCCCGTGCAGCTGTTTCAGGGCATCGGTCAGCGAGGACCATTGCTCGCGACCGGCCAACCCGTCCGGCAACCAGTCGGGAAACTCCGGCAGGCGCTCAAGCGCGCCCTGAACCGCATTGCGCATGACCTTGGCGGTCAGGCCAGCGGTCAGGCCATAGACCGGTTCCAGCCGTGCCACCTCGTGCAATTCATCGGGTTTGGCGACAATGTCCGGGTGCACCATCTGCACCTGTCCATGGCGCAGTTCCGCCTTGCCGGATACCAGCCGTTCCTCGCCGGGCGGAAACTCGCGCATCAGGTAGTCCGGTCGGGCATTGAAAAACACCAGCGTCATGGCAGCCGAGGCGTCGGTCACCTCGATCCGGTAGGGCAGGCCACGCCGGGCTGCCGGTTTGTGCCGCTCGATCCGCACCACCATGGTGACGATATTACCGTCGGTCGCGTCGCCGATGGGCGCGACCTTGCTGCGGTCGATCACGCTGAACGGCAGATGCCAGAGCAGATCGACAACCCTTTCCCCGGCGGCCTTGGCAATCAGCTTGGCCAGCCGCGGTCCGACGCCTTTCAGGCGCTCAACCGGTTCAAACAGGGGATAGAGAAGACGCGGACGCATCAGACCATGGGGTGACGGTTCAAATACAGATATGGATATACCACCATCGTGCTTAACCGGGTTTGAGTGGAATGGGTAGGGGCTATGTGCTCCGAACTGCGTCTCGCGGGTTGTCGCCGGGCGATACACATGTCATATCGCTCCCATTCAAAGAGACAGTCGACGCAGATGCCAGCCTAGGGACACGCGATATGAGTGACCGCGAGATACAGCTTGATGCCAATGAAGAGCGCGCCGCCCGGCAGCGCCGCCTGCGTTACCGCAGCTGGAAACGTGGCACCAAGGAAATGGACCTGCTGATGGGCAATTTCGCCGATAGTCTGGTGCCGACCATGGATGATGAGGAACTGGATCAGTTCGAGGCGCTGTTGCTGGAGAGTGATCCCGACCTCTACAACTGGTATATGGGCAAGGCCGAGCCACCGGCTGACAATACCAATCCGATGGTCGCCCGATTTCTCGCGTTCCATTACACACCTGAAGAACGATAACCTTTTCAGAACAGATTGTTAGAAACAGTTTCTATGTCTGATATAGCCAGCCAGATTGCCGAGAATATCGCTGAGGATGACGCGGATGCCGCCCTCGGTACGCCGATTATGGGCGCACCGCCGGGACAGGATGCCCGCACCCTGATCGGGCTTGCCCGCGACAGTACCCATGGCCTGATCCATGTGGCCCTCGACGATAATCGCACGACCCTGCTTGAAGAGCTGATCGGGTTCTTCGCCCCTGACATTGAGGTGATTACCTTTCCGGCATGGGATTGTCTGCCCTATGACCGGGTGTCGCCGAAGATGGAGATTGTCGGCCGCCGGATTGATGCACTGAGCCGCCTCGGTCGCCCTGCGGAAAGCAGAAACGGCCCGTTGATCGTGCTGACCACCATCAATGCGGCACTCCAGCGGGTACCAAGCCCGACCATTTTCGCCGAGGCCAGCCTGAATATCAGCGTCGGTGCCCGGCTTGATCCTGATGAGTTGCAGCGGTTTCTGGGCAAGAACGGCTATGCCCGTGCCCATACGGTGCGTGAACCGGGTGAATATGCCATTCGCGGCGGGATCATCGATCTGTATCCACCGGCCTCCGATGCGCCGATCCGCATTGATCTGTTCGGTGACGAGATTGACAGTCTGCGGCTGTTCGATCCGGTCTCACAACGCACAACCGACAAGATCGAGCAGGCCAATCTGGTACCGATTACCGAACTGTTCCTTGATGATGCCTCGATCCAGCGGTTCCGGTCCGGGTATCGGTCACTGTTCGGTGCGATCAACGACAGCGATCCGCTCTATGAGGCAGTCAGCAGCGGGCGCAAACATCCGGGCATGGAACACTGGCTGTCACTGTTCCATGCGGAATTGACCAGCCTGTTTGCCTATCTGCCCCGGGCGGTTGTCAGCTTCGATCCCCAGTCCGATGCCGCCCGTGAGTCGAGACAGGACCAGATCACCGATTTCTATGACGCCCGCCGCGCCATGATGGACCAGAAGGTCAAGGACGGGGCGAGTGCCGGCGCGCTCTACCGCCCGGTGCCGCCGGGGCATATGTATCTGATGCAGGATGACTTCGCCCATGCGCTTGCCGGGCGGGATACGTTCAGCCTGACCACGCTGGGGGCCAGCGCCGCCGCGACCCATGAGGGCGCAGTGCGCAATGCCGGGGCCAAGCGTGGACGCGATTTCGGTGATATTCGCGCCTTGCCGGACGGCGATGTGTTTGCCGCGCTCAAGGAGTATGTGGATCGGCAGTTCCAGTCGAACCGCCGGTTCATGCTGGTGGCCTACAGCCACGGCTCGCTCGACCGCTTGCAGGCGCTGATGGCGGATCATGGCCTGCCGTCGCCGTATCTGATCGATCATTGGCAAGATGCTGAAAAACAGAAGAAAAGCACCTGGCTTGCCGGGCTGCTCAGCCTCGATAACGGCTTTGAGGCAGAAGACCTCGCCGTGGTTACCGAACAGGACCTGCTCGGTGACCGCCTGACCCGTCGCCGTAAGAAGCGTCGCCGTTCCGACAAGTTCCTGCTTGAGGTATCCGGGCTCAGCGAGGGCGATCTGCTGGTCCATGCCGAGCATGGCATCGGCCGCTTCGAGGGGCTGATTACAATCGATGTGGGCGGCTCACCCCATGATTGCCTGAAGGTGATCTATGATGGCGGCGACAAGCTGTTCGTCCCGGTCGAGAATATCGACGTCCTCAGCCGCTTCGGTTCCGATGAAGCCACTGCATCGCTCGACAAGCTTGGTGGAGCGGGTTGGCAGGCACGCCGCGCGCGGGTCAAGAAGCGCCTGAAAGACATGGCCGAAGAGCTGGTGCGGATTGCGGCAGCACGCGAGGTTCGGACCGCCAAGCCGATCACCCCGCCAGCCGGTGCCTATGACGAGTTTGCGGCCAAGTTTCCCTATGACGAGACCGACGATCAGGCCTCGGCCATTGAGGACACACTCGGCGACCTCGCCAAGGGCAAGCCGATGGACCGGCTTATCTGTGGTGATGTCGGGTTCGGCAAGACCGAGGTGGCGATCCGGGCCGCCTATGCCGTCGCCATGTCCGGGCAGCAGGTGGCGATTGTCGTGCCGACCACGCTGCTGTGTCGTCAGCATTATCAGAACGTGAAGGAACGCTTTGCCGGTCTGCCGATCAAGGTGCGCCAGCTGTCACGGCTAGTCGGTGCCAAGGAAACCAAGGAAATCAAGGCCGGTTTGGCCGATGGCACGGTTGATGTGGTTGTCGGCACCCATTCGATACTGGCGAAATCCATCGAGTTCGACCGCCTCGGCATGTTGATCGTCGATGAGGAACAGCGCTTCGGTGTGCGCCAGAAGGAACGGCTGAAGCAGATCCGCGATGATGTACACGTACTGACCCTGACCGCGACGCCGATCCCGCGTACGTTGCAGTTGTCCCTGACCGGTGTGCGTGATCTGAGCCTGATTACCACGGCGCCGGTAGACCGCCTTGCGGTGCGGACCTTCGTTCTGCCGTTCGACAGCGTGATTATCCGCGAAGCTCTGATGCGCGAGCATTTCCGCGGCGGCCAGTCCTTCTATGTCTGTCCGCGGATCGAGGATCTGGACAAGGTATCGCGGCGTATCCGTGAGATGGCCCCGGAACTGCGTCTGGTCATGGCCCATGGCCAGATGGCGGCGTCCGAGCTTGAGGACGTCATGGATGCCTATGACCGGGGCGAATATGACGTGCTGCTCGCTACCAATATCATTGAGGCCGGGCTGGATATCCCCAATGCCAACACCCTGATCGTACACCGCGCCGATATGTTCGGCCTTGCCCAGCTGTATCAGATCCGTGGCCGGGTCGGGCGATCCAAGGTGCGCGGCTATGCCTATATGACCTATGCCCCAGATCGCAAGCTGACACCACAGGCGGAAAAGCGCCTGCAAGTGCTTGAGACGCTGGATACATTAGGGGCCGGGTTCACGCTTGCCAGCTATGACCTCGACATTCGCGGTGCCGGCAACCTGCTCGGCGAGGAACAGTCCGGCCATATCAAGGAAGTGGGTATCGAGCTGTACCAGCAGATGCTGCGTGAGGCCGTGGAAGAGGCTCGCAACGGTGGCGCGGTCGAGGATTTCCCGAGCGAGGGCTGGAGCCCGCAGATCAATCTCGGCATGCCGGTGATGATCCCGGAAAGCTATGTTCAGGACCTCAATGTGCGCCTGTCGCTCTATCGTCGGATCGGCGACCAGCGCGATGTGGAGGATATCGACAGCTTTGCCGCCGAAATGGTCGACCGGTTCGGCCCGCTGCCGGTCGAGGTCGAAAACCTGCTCGGCGTGATCACGATCAAGAATCTCTGCCGGACCGCCAATGTGTCGAAGCTGGATGCCGGACCGAAGGGCGCGATGATCGGGTTCCATCAGGACCGGTTCCCCCATGTGGACCGGCTCATGGACTACATCAACAAGCAGCGCGGCATGGCGAAACTGCGCCCGGATCAGCGGCTTGTGTTCCCGCGCATGTGGGAGGATCGCAAGCAGCGGCTGGCGGGCGTTACCCGCATCCTGCAGGAACTGGCCGATCTCGCGGTTGGCTGAGGTATAGGCTGATCAGCGGAACGACAGGCTGGCCATCTGGTCGATCAGGCCGCTTGCCTGATCCTGCCCGTTCAAGCCGCCAATGGCTGCCAGATCGAACAGCGGGCTGAAGGTCTCCGGATCATGCGCCCCGGCGAGGGCATAGCGCTGGTCGATGATAAAGCACGGCACCGCATGGATACCGAGCCGACGGGCGCGGATATCCGAATTGCGCACCGCGGCGGCATCGTCATGTCCGGCGAGGTAGCCGAGCGCATCCTGCTCGTTGATGCCAAGCTCCGCCGCCAGTTCCGCCAGTATCTCGTGATCGCTGATATCGAGGCCGAGGACGAAATAGGCCTCGAACAGCGCATTGACCATACCGGCCTCGACATTATGCCGGGCGGCGAGGCGGATCATCCGATGGGCATCGACCGTATTTGGCGTGCGCTGGATGGCATCGAGATCAAGCGGCAGGCCATCACGCTCGGCCGTCTGCTCGAGCATCGAAGATACCTGCAGGGCCCGCTCGCGACTGCCGAATTTCAGGGTCAGATAGGCCGAACGCTCCATGCCCGAGGCAATCATGTCGGGGTTCAGCTGAAACGGCAGCCATTTGATCGTCACGTCACGCAGGCGGCGCTCCTCGAGCGCACGCTCAAGCCGGTGCTTGCCAATATAGCACCAGGGACAAACCACATCTGCGAAGACTTCGATCAACATGGATGGCAGTATGCCACCAACAAACCCAAATGGGAATCGGGTCATGGCGATTCGATCCATATAAGCATGAGATAAATCAGGGGCAGGGAGCATGACCATCACCATCAGCCTTGAGGGCGAACACGCTCTGGTTACCGGAGCATCATCGGGCATCGGCGCCCATATGGCGGCGACACTGGCCGCAGCCGGTGCCGTCGTGACCCTCGCGGCGCGCCGGATCGAGCGGCTGGAGGAACTGCGCGACCAGTTGCGTGGGCAGGGAGCACAGGTCGAGGCAATCGCCCTCGACGTCACCGATACGCCGAGCCTGCCCGACAGATTAGCCGCCACCGCTAACGCCTTGGGAACGCCGGGTATTCTGGTCAATAATGCTGGAATTGCGGTTACCAGATCAGCCCTCGACCATAGCGAGGATGACTGGGACGCGGTGATGAATACCAATCTCAAGGGCGTGTTCTTCACCGCCCAGGCCTTTGCCCGCAATCTGCGGCAGGCGGTAGAGGCAGGCGAGCGCAAGGGTGGCTCGATCATCAACACCGCCTCGATCACCGGCCTGAACCCGGCGGGCAGCATCATCGCCTATGCAACAGCCAAGGCCGGGGTGGTGCATCTGACCAAATGTCTCGCTGGTGAATGGGCGCGTTATGGCATCCGGGTCAATGCCATCGCACCGGGCTATATCGAAACCGACATCAACCGCGATTATCTGCAGGGTGAGGGCGGGCAGAAGCTGACACGCCGAATCCCCCAGCGCCGGGTCGGTCAGGTGGATGACCTCGACGGCGTGCTGCTGCTGCTCGCCGATGAAAAACGCGGCGGTTTCATCACAGGCAGCATCTATACCGTCGATGGCGGGCATGTGGTCCAGTCGCTCTAGGCTTTACCCCATGGCTCGGTTATCCTGTCAGTAGGAAACTACCCTGTGTGCAACAGACGGCGAGACGGATCATGGCAAGCGTTGGACAACATAAACGGGAGCGATTGAAGGCAGCGCTGATTGCCAGCAAGGGCAATGCCTCGGAAGCCCGTCGCCGGATCATGAAGGAACTGGAGAGCGATGACCTGCTGTTCCGCGAAATTGCCGCCCCGTTCATGCACGGTCTGGTCAGTCACGCGATCGACACCTATGCCAAGGCTGTGGGCCTGCCGACCAGCATGAGCCCGCGTCAACCGGAAAAGGCGGAAGAACCGGCCCCGACCCAGCAACTAGATCCCGAAATTCTCGATCAGGTCATCGGCCAGATGGGCCGTAATGCTGGCCCTACACCCACCGCCAGCGATAAACCGGTCGAACACAACCCGCAAAAACAAGCCAACACCATGCGCGCCCTCGCAGACCTCTACAAAAAGCGCCGGGTCGAGGATTATTGAGACAGACCGTGTTGGCAACTTAACAAAGCTCTATTGCTCGTATCGTCTCCTCAAGAACTTCGAGTTGGTATCTCCACCAGTAAACGGCTTCACGGAATAGCTGGAAAGCATCTTGGCCATTGGCATACTCAATAAAGTAACCATACTCGTCGGAACTAAGTTTTGCGCCAAAAGTATATGTTTTGAGTAGGTTGTTTCTTTCCTCATTGATGAATTTCCAAAAGATCGCCGAGGATTGCTTGTCTGCCTTTAGAGTGGACCATAATCTTTCAACAGCCGCTGTATGAGCGGGAGAGGCTAAGGCGTCAACCTTAGCAAGGACATGACCGACCGTTCTCAATAGAGAAATACCCGAAACCCAGTACAGTCTCCATTCAGTCAGTTCTTCGTCTCCGTCTACGATGTCGGAATTCTGAAAAAGAAACAAAACATCAACACAGTCCGAATACGGTTCCCAAGCCTTTAATGTCTGAATTGGTGGAATCCGAGTGAAGATGTCGTCTGTTATAAAGCTAGTCATGATTCAAATCTGCACAAAACAAATAAGAGTGTTATTCGTAAGAGAAAACACTCTCCAATCAAGCTAATGAAATGCAGAAGAGATTGCTGTGCACAAGATATATCAGGCCAAAGCACATATTTCGCGGCTTACACACTGCGGAATGCAGTGGCAGGAGGCATATAGACTATTGTATGCGGTTATCGGCAATCAGTGGCGGATGGGGTGGGATTCGAACCCACGGAGGGCGTGAACCCTCGCTGGTTTTCAAGACCAGTGCTTTCAACCGCTCAGCCACCCATCCGCGTGTGGCGAGTGTAATAACAACTCCGTTTCGCTTTGGCGAGAGTCTAAGTTATGAATTTGCCATCAAAATTTTCCACACCGGTCATCTGACCAACATTTTTCCCGTTTAAGAGCATTTCATGACGTTCATCAGCAAGCTTGCCGAACTTGTCATTCTCCCCAGTATCCTGCTGGTTTTGCTGGGTATCATCGGCATTTTGTTGATCCGTAAATCACCGGAGACGGGGCGGAGCATGGTGCTTGGCAGCCTGCTTGGTCTCCTCGTCTGTGGATTGCTGCCGGTTGGGGAAACCATGGTGCGACCGTTGGAAAACCGTTTCGAGCGACCCGACTCAGACATGCTGGCGACCATGCACGGTGCCATTCTGCTGGGTGGTGTTGTTCAGGGCAGCATCATGAAGGACCGCAATGTTCTGGCCCTGAATGGCGCTGCCGAACGGTTGGTGGAGTTTGACCGGCTGGCCTTGCGCGATCCCAACCTGCCGCTGGTGATTTCCGGCGGTTCCGGCTCGCTCTGGGATCAGCAGGCCGAGGCACCGTTGATTCGCGACTGGCTGACCTCGGTAGGGGTGCCGAAGCACCGGATACTTGTTGAATCGACCTCGCGCAATACATGGGAAAATGCCCATGCGTCGCTCAGCATGCTGAACGAGCATCTGGATCTGAATGTGCCCAGAAGCCTGCTGATCGTCACCTCGGCAGCCCATATGCCGCGCGCCATCGGCAGTTTTCGTCAGGCGGCCAGTGATCTCGGTTATGAGCAGCTGGAGTTCTTTGCCTGGCCGGTGGATTATCGCAGTACCCCGGTAACGGTGTTGCGAATACAGCGCTTGGGTGACGGGTTGAGCAATCTCGATCAGGCATTTCGTGAATGGCTTGCCCTCACGGCCTATTTTTTATTCGGTCGCACGGCAGAATGGCTGCCGGGACCATACGGGACAGCGCCGACGCAATCCTGAGCTAAACAGGGGCTTTACTTCATGCCATCAGCATCACCCGGCCGGCTTTTTACGGCATCCGCACTGGCCACCTTGCTGACACTGGCGACAGCACCGATTGCATTGGCACAGGGGGCTGAAGAGATAGACCCGGTGCGCAAGCCGCTGGTGGTGCCACCGGGCACCATGATGGCGACACCAATCCCCAACCCGCCAACCGGCGCGGATAGGGGCAGGCCTACGGTCACCCCGCCTGTCTCCAAACCGGCAGCGCAGCCATCGCCACAACCCACGGCAAAGCCTGAACCAACAACCGCCGCATCACCCGTGCCAAAGCCACGCCCGGAGCAGGGGGCGGAACAAGAGGCAACAGAGCAGGGGACCATTGCCGTTCCTGCGCCAAAACCGGAAACCGAACTGGCCGGATTTGCCAAATGGGTCAATGGCTTCAAGGTGGATACTGCCAAGACTGGCAAATTCACCGCTGAGTTTCTCGATACGGCATTGACCAATGTTCGGTTTATTCCGCGCGTGATCGAACTCGACCGTCGCCAGCCGGAATCGACCCTGACCCATGCGACCTATCTCGACCGGGTTGTCGGTGCCGTGCGCATTCGTGAAGGCCGCGAGAACTTCCGGGAGAACCGCGATGCCCTGATGGCGGTCGAGGCGAAATATGGCGTACCAGCCGAGGTGATCACAGCACTTTGGGGTATTGAGACCAGCTATGGCCAGATCACCGGCGGCTTCCGGGTGCTGGATGCGCTCGCCAGCCTTGCCTATGAGGGCCGCAGACGGGAGTTCTTCCAGACCGAGCTGGTCAATCTCCTGACCATCATCAGGGAGGAAGAGCGCTCGCCGGATGATTTTCAGGGATCATGGGCCGGTGCCATGGGCCAAAGCCAGTTCATGCCCTCGAGCTTTCTGGCCTATGCCGTCGATCATGATGGCGATGGCAAGCGCGATATCTGGGGCACAAAGGCAGACGTTTTTGCCTCGGCCGCCAATTATCTCAAGCAATCCGGCTGGAAAGCCGATGAGCGCTGGGGCCGACAGGTGACCTTGCCTGCGGGCTTTGATCGCGCACTGGTGGATGGCAAGACCGTAAAGCCGCTGACCGCATGGCAAGAGCTCGGGCTGCGGCTCCAGAATGGTGCTGATTTGCCGACCGCAGGAACCGATTTCACCGCCCGGTTGATCCAGCCGGACGGGCGCGGGGGACCGGCCTTTCTGGTCTATGGCAATTACGATGTCATCCTGCGCTGGAACCGATCCAACTATTTTGCCACAGCGGTCGGAATACTCTCCGACAGGATCGCTGAAGAGCGGTAATTCGCCGTTTTTTGTCCTAAACTGCCACCCATCATTATCGCGAGCATCGGGGTTGGCTTCATGGCATTGGCATTATGCGCGGCACGTATTCTGTCCAGGGTTCGAAATATCTGTCTGCTGGGTGCCGTTCTGGCGCTCCCGGCCTGTGCCGAAACCAGTTTTGTCAGCCAGATGGCCAAAGGCGTGCCGATTGATCTCGGCCCGGAAGTGGCCGCTCTCGGCAATCTCGCACATCCCCATCGTGGTGGCCGGTACAAGGTCGGTCTGCCCTATACGATCAAGGGCATTACCTATCGTCCCGAGGTTGATTATTCATACAACAAGGTCGGCATTGCCTCATGGTACGGCCCCGGCTTTGACGGCAAGCTGACTGCCAATGGCGAGGTCTATGATCAGGATCTGCTGACCGCGGCGCACAAGACCCTGCCGATGCCCAGTCTGGCCCGGGTGACCAATCTGGAGAATGGTCGCTCGGTCGTTGTCCGGGTGAATGATCGCGGTCCCTTTGCCCCGGGGCGGATCATCGATATGTCCGAGCGCGGTGCCAAGCTGCTCGGTTTCCACAAGAACGGCATTACCAAGGTCCGGGTGCAGATACTGGCCGAGGAGAGCAAGATACTCGCTGCCGCCGCCAAGGGCGAGCCGGTGCCACGCTATACCGGCATGCAGCCGCATAAACTTGCCCTGTTGCCAGCACCGCCAGTGCCCAACCGCAAACCGCGCCTGATGATGGCGCCGACCGTGCCAGAGGTGCAGCTCGCCACTGCCGTGCTGAGAAACGAGCCGCCTGCCATTGAAATTCCACGTTTTGGCGATAGTTCAAACGCAGGCGGGCTGTATATCCAGCTTGCCGCCTTCCAGAACCCGGACAATGCCGACCGTGCCCGCCGTTCCGTCAGTCATCTCGGCCCAGCCGCCGTCTATCGTGCCGATGTCTCCGGCGATACCTTCTATCGTCTGCGCCTCGGACCGTTTGTTGATCCAAATGACGCAGATCGTTTACTTGCCCAGGTGGTGCAGGCAGGCTATCCCGGTGCAAGGATCACCGCCGACTGATTAACCGGTCTGTTCACCAATACCCGCCCCAACCAAGTCCGAAACCGAGCCGATTTCATTCATGTTTGCCAAACGCTCAACCGCCTCACTGTTTTCCGCCGTCTGTGCCGCCGCCATTCTGTCGATGGCCGCATCGCCGGTGTCGGCCCAAACGATCCAGACCGATGCCAGAGAGGCCATCGTTCTGGACCATGCCACAGGCCGTATTCTGCTAGAGAAGGCTTCAGACACCCGGATGCCGACCGCATCCATGAGCAAACTTGCCACCATGTATATGGTGTTTGAGGCGATCGAAAACGGTCGACTGCAGCTTGATGACGAGTTGCCGGTCAGTGAGAAAGCCTGGAGCAAGGGCGGCTCCAAGATGTTTGTTGAGGTCGGCAGTTCCGTATCGGTTTCCGACCTGATCCGCGGCGTGATCGTTCAGTCCGGCAATGATGCGACGATTGTGCTGGCGGAAGCGCTCGGCGGTACCGAGGATGCCTTCGCGCAGTCCATGACCCGGCGCATGCATGAGATCGGCATGACCAGCTCCAACTTCATGAATGCCAGCGGCTGGCCCGACCCCGAGCACTATTCAACCGCCCGCGATCTCTCGACCCTGGCGCGTCACCTGATTGATGATTTTCCGGAATTCTATCCGATCTATTCCGAGTTGGAATTTACCTATAACGGGATCAAACAGGGTAACCGCAATCCGCTGCTCTATCGCAATATCGGTGCCGATGGACTGAAAACCGGCCATACGGAAGAGGCGGGATACGGGCTGGTGGCATCGGCCAAGCGCAATGACCGGCGGATCGTGCTGGTCGTCAGCGGTCTTGATAGTATGCAGGCCCGTGCCGATGAGAGTGCCAAGCTGCTCGAATGGGCCTTCGCCAATTTTGACAATTACCGGATCTATGAGCCGGGCAGCACTGTTTATGAACTGCCAGTCTGGCTCGGTGCCGATGCGCGGGTGCCGCTGGTGCTTGAGGATGAGGTGCAGGTCACCCTGTCCATGGCCGAGAAGGGCAGCCTTTCCGCCCACATTGAAGCAACCCAACCGGCACCGGCACCGGTCAATGCCGGGGATATCCTCGGCCAGCTGGTTGTCTCAATCGACGGTCAGGAAACAAAATACCCGTTGCGGGCGGGCAAGGATGTGGCGCAACTTGATTTTGCAGGCCGTGTTGAGGCGGCACTGACCCACATCGTATTCGGGAGTCAATGAGTTGAGTACCAGTTTCGGCAAACCGTCATCGGGCATTTTCATTACCGTCGAGGGCGGGGATGGTGCCGGAAAAAGCACGCAGGTCAAACGGTTGGCCGAGCATCTTGAAACTCTCGACATGCCGCTTACCATCACCCGCGAGCCGGGCGGTGTCGGTAATGCCGAGAAAATCCGCGACTTCTTCCTCAACCATGATGGCGCGCCATGGGAATCATGGACCGAGGCTTTCCTGATCGCCGCCGCCCGTCGTGAGCATGTGGCCCAGCTGATCCGACCCAAGCTGATGGAAGGCGGCATCGTTCTGTGTGACCGGTTTTCCGACAGTACGCTGGCCTATCAGGGCTATGGCCGCGGCTTGCCGATGTATGATCTGAGCCGTCTCGTTGAAATGGCGGAGCAGGGGGTCACACCCGACCTGACCATTGTGCTCGACATCGACCCGGCGATTGCCAAGGAGCGGATCGCCCAGCGCGGCGCGGCAACATCGTCATTCGAAGGTGCAGGGGCGGCCTTCCAGAGCCGTATCCGTCAGGCCTATCTCGACTTCGCCCGGGAAGATTCCTACCGCTACCGGGTTATTGATGCCGGTCGGTCGGAAGCAGAGGTTGCGGCTGACATTCGTTCTGTTACTGATACATTCATCAGCGAACGTCAGGCCATCGCCTGAGAGCCGAAAGCACGATCATCGTGACAGACACCATTGATGGTACCGATATTCCGCATCCTGCGGACCAGCAGGCATTGTTTGGCCACAGCGCTGCCGAACGGACATTACTGTCATCCATGGCCGGAAACCGGTTGCACCATGCCTGGCTGATCTCGGGCCTGCAGGGGTTGGGCAAGGCCACGCTGGCCTATCGGCTGGCCCGGTTTCTGCTGACCCATGGTCAGGGTAATCTCGGTACTGCTGCCCAGTCGTCCGACGATCTGAACAGCCATATAAACCAGTCTGTTAAGGCACGCATTTCAGCCCGCAGCCATGGTGACCTGCTGGCAATCGAGCGGGCCTATGACGAGAAGCGTCAGCGCTACAAGGAAGAGCTGACCATTGACCAGATCAGGCAGATACCGCCCTTCCTGCAGAGCACGTCCGCTGAGGGCGGCTGGCGCATGGTGATCATTGATGGCGCCGATGCCATGAACCGTTCCGCCCAGAACGCCATCCTCAAGGGGCTGGAAGAGCCGCCGAACAAGACCCTGATTGCACTGGTTGCCGAACGGCCCGAACGCCTGTTGCCAACCATCCGTTCACGCTGTCGCGATCTGCCACTGGCCCCTCTGGGGAATACAGACATGGCGGCGGCACTCGAACACCTGCTGGGCAGCCAGACATCAGCGGCAGAGCGTGAGCGGCTGACAGAACTCGCCGATGGTCGCCCGGGAGCTGCGGTCCAGCTCTGGCAGGCCGATGTGGATGCGCTCTGGCAGGATATTCAGGCGGCACTTGCGCCCGACGCCAGCAGTGAACGGCACCGGGTTGCCGCCACCATTGGCGCGGATCAACTGCGCTGGCAGTATTTTGGTGATTTGATGCGACGCTGGCTGCGCGGATTGCTTGAAAGCAATGGCCGGGTTGATCCGGTATTCAGCATGTGGGACAAGACCAATCAGCAACTGGCCGATGCGGAAATACGCAATCTGGACCGCAAGCTCGTTACCTTACAAATTCTCGAGAGCGCGAGCCGTCTTCGCCTCTAACCATTCTGGATTTATTCAATGAAACCGGCATATTACATCACGACCCCGATCTATTATGTGAATGACAAGCCACATATCGGCCATGCCTATACCACGCTTGCCTGCGATGTGCTCGCCCGGTTCAAGCGGCTCGATGGTTATGACGTGATGTTCCTGACCGGCACTGATGAACATGGCCAGAAGGTACAGAAATCGGCTGAAAAGGCAGGTATCGACCCGCAAAGCTTTACCGATCAGGTCAGCCAGAACTTCCGCGACCTCACCGAATTGCTGAATTACTCCAATGACGACTTCATCCGCACAACCGAAGAACGGCATCGGGAGTCCTGTCAGGCCCTGTGGCGCAAGCTGGTAGAGAAAGGGGATATTTATCTCGGTTCCTATGCCGGTTGGTATGCCGTGCGTGACGAGGCCTATTATCAGGAAGACGAACTGACCAACGGCCCGGATGGCAAGAAGATCGCCCCGTCCGGCGCGGAATGTGAGTGGGTTGAGGAATCCAGCTATTTCTTCCGTCTGTCGGCCTGGCAGGAACGCCTGTTGGCATTTTACGAGGCTAACCCGGATTTCATCCGCCCGACCGCCCGGCGCAATGAGGTGCTGAGCTTCGTCAAGGGCGGCCTCAAGGATCTGTCGATCTCCCGGACCACCTTCGATTGGGGCGTGCCGGTGCCGGATACCGGTGATGGCGCCCATGAAGGCCATATCATGTATGTCTGGCTCGATGCCCTGACCAATTACATCACCGCGCTCGGCTATCCGAATGTGGATGCCGAGAAGTATCAGCGTTTCTGGCCAGCTGATGTGCATATGGTGGGCAAGGATATCCTGCGCTTTCACGCCGTTTACTGGCCGGCCTTCCTGATGGCAGCTGAGCTTGACCCGCCGAAGAGCGTCTTCGCCCATGGCTGGTGGACGATTGAAGGGCAGAAAATGTCCAAGTCTCTGGGCAATGTGATCGCGCCGTCCGAACTCGTCGCCCGCTATGGTCTCGACCAGACCCGCTATTTCCTGATGCGCGAAGTGCCGTTCGGCAATGATGGCGACTTCTCCGCCCGCGCCATGGTTGGCCGGGCCAATGGCGATCTTGCCAACGATATCGGCAATCTGGCGCAGCGGGTGCTGTCCATGGTCAACAAGAACTGTGATGGCGCCGTGCCGGAGCCTGGCCCGTTCACCGATGCTGACAAGGCCCTTTTGAAGAAAACCGACCGGCTGCTCGACGGTGTGCGTCAGGAACTGGACGCGCAATCATTCCACAAGGCATTAGAACTGATCTGGCAGGTTGTCGGCGACGCCAACCGTTACGTCGATGATCAGGCCCCGTGGACGTTGAAGAAAACCGACCCGCCACGCATGGGCACCGTGTTGTATGTGCTGGCCGAGGTGATCCGTAACCTGTTCATCCTGATCCAGCCATTTGTGCCGGATTCCAGCGCCAAGCTGCTGGTACAGCTGGGTTATGACGGTGTGGTCGGCTTCGACCAACTGGGTGAGGGCGGACGCCTCAAGCCCGGTACGCCGATTGACAAGCCCGTGCCGATCTTCCCGCGCCTCGAACTGGAAGAAGCAGAAGCCGTAAGTGCCTGACAGAAAACAGGATCAGAGCCGTGCTGATTGACAGCCATTGCCATCTCGACTTTCCCGATTTTGCCACCGATGGGCTGGATACGGTTCTCGACCGTGCCCGCGCTGCCGGTGTACATCGGTTTCTCACCATCTCGACCCGCCTGACCACGGTGGACAAGCTGTTTGCCATTGCCGGGGCGCATGAGGATGTGTCCTGCACCATTGGCGTACATCCGCATAATGTCGCTGAACAGGGCGTTGCCAGTGTCGAAACGCTGGTCGAACTGGCCGGTAAGCCAAATGTCATCGGCATCGGCGAGAGCGGCCTTGATTACTTCTATGACAAGAGCCCGCGGGACGAACAGGCGGAGAGTTTCCGCAATCACTGCCGGGCCTGTGTTGAAACCGATCTGCCACTCGTCGTCCATGCCCGTGACGCCGATGAGGACGTGGCGACGATCCTGAAAGAAGAGAGCCAGGGCGGCAAGTTACGCGGTATTCTTCACTGCTTTTCCAGTGGCCGCGGTCTGGCTGAAGCCGGGCTGGAATTAGGCTTCTATATCTCGCTTTCCGGTATCCTGACCTTCAAGAAGTCCGAGGAACTGCGCGCCATTGCCCGTGATGTGCCGATGGACCGCCTGCTGGTTGAAACCGATGCGCCGTATCTTGCGCCCACACCCTATCGGGGCAAACGGAACGAGCCGTCCTTTGTTGTCGAAACCGCCAAGGTTCTGGCTGCCGAAAAAGGTGTGACGCTTGAGGAAATCGGCGCGCAAACCACAGAAAACTTCAATCGCCTGTTCAAGATAGCGGCCTGATGACCCAAACCAACACGCCAGCAAATGACCGGTTGCGCGTGACGGTGCTGGGCTGTGGCGGTTCCCTTGGGGTGCCGGTGATCGGCAATGACTGGGGCTGCTGCAATCCCGATAACCCGCGCAATCGCCGGAGCCGGGCGTCGATCATGATGGAGGGGCAGGGCACCCGCCTGCTGGTCGATACGCCGCCGGATATCCGGTCCCAGCTGTTGCGGGAGAATATCGACCGTTTCGATGCCTTGCTCTTCACCCACCACCATGCCGATCACACCAATGGCCTTGATGATCTGCGCCCGGTGTCATGGAAAAACGGCAAACCGATTGATGTTTATGCCCACCCGGAAACCCTGACCGATCTGGAAGCCAGATTTTCATATATATTCAAAGCGTTGCAGAACACTGATGAGAAACCGCTCTACCGGCCATTCATGTCCGTGCATCATCTCGCCGCGACCCAGCAGATCGGCAATCTGACTGTACAGGCCTTTGAGCAGGATCATCACACCTGCATCTCCATGGGCTTTCGGGTTGGTGGCTTTGCCTATTCAACCGATCTGGTCCGCCTCGACGACAATGCCTTCCGCGTGCTGGAAGGCGTTGATACCTGGATTGTCGATTGTACCCGTCGCGAGCCGTTTCCGTCCCATGCCCACATGGATCTGACGCTGGAATGGATCGAACGGGTCAAGCCACGCCGGGCGTTTCTAACCCATATGAATTTCACCATGGATTATGACGCCATCGATGCCGAGACCCCTGATCATGTAAAGCCGGCTTATGATGGGCTGTCATTTGACGTCAGCCTGAGTGAGTAAGGTGCTGTTTTGACAGATATATCAACAGTCAGAACGATCCTGAAGACGGTCTTCGGCTATGAGGATTTTCGCCCCGGTCAGGAAGAGATCGTCAGCGCCATTCTGGCCGGTGAGGATGTGCTTGCCATCATGCCGACCGGCGGCGGCAAGTCGCTCTGTTATCAACTGCCGGCACTGGCCCGTGACGGGCTGACCGTCGTTATCTCGCCGCTCATCGCCCTGATGCGCGATCAGGTAGCCGCCCTGCAACTGGCCGGGGTTGAGGCGGGGGCACTGACCTCCAGCAATACACCGGAAGAGAATGCCGCCGTAATGAGTGGGATAGAGCAGGGAACCCTGAAGCTGCTCTATCTGGCGCCGGAACGGCTCGGCTCGGCCATGGGGTTATTGCGACGGGCAGGGGTGTCGTTTCTGGCGGTGGATGAGGCCCATTGTGTCAGCCAGTGGGGTCATGATTTCCGCCCGGATTACCTGAAAATTGGTGAATTGCGCGATACGCTCGAAAACGTGCAGATTGCCGCTTTCACTGCCACTGCCGACCGCGCCACACAGGCGGAAATCATCGGCAAGCTGTTCCCGACCCAGCCCAGCACCTTCCTGCGCGGTTTTGACCGGCCAAATATCTTCATCAGTTTCGAGCCAAAGAACCGGCCACGCGATCAGTTGCTGAGCTATGCCAAGGCCCGGCGCGGCCAGTCCGGCATTGTCTATGCCATCTCTAGAAACAAGACAGAAACCCTCGCCAAGGCATTGAATGATATTGGTATTACCGCCTTGCCATATCATGCCGGTCTGGACAATGAGACCCGCGCCCTGCATCAGGAGCGGTTCCAGCGTGAGGATGGTATTGTCATCTGCGGCACCATTGCGTTTGGCATGGGGATCGACAAGCCCGATGTGCGCTATGTCATCCATGCTGATCTGCCGAAGTCGGTTGAGGCCTATTATCAGGAAATCGGCCGGGCCGGGCGCGATGGTGAACCATCGGAAGCCATGACCCTGTTCGGGATTGATGACATCAAGATCAGGCGGGCACAGATTGATGAGAGCCTCGCCGACGACTCTATAAAGCGCATTGAACATCAGCGTCTTAATGCGCTTCTCTCATTGGCCGAAGCACCACGATGCCGCCGTCAGATACTGCTCGGGTATTTCGACGAAGTGCTGGCCGAGCCTTGCGGTAACTGTGATCTGTGCAAGAAGCCACCAGAGCTGTTTGATGGCACGGTTGCCGTCCAGAAGGCACTGTCTGCGATCAAACGCACCAGCGAACGCTTTGGTGCCAACCATCTGATCGCGGTACTGCTCGGCGAAGACAATGAGCGTATCCGGTCGCTTGGCCATGACAAACTCTCGGTTTATGGCGTTGGCACGGAACATACGTCACAGGAATGGCACGGCATCCTACGCCAGCTATATGGGCTTGGGCTGGCGGCGCTTGGTTCTCATGGTGACTGGCAGCTGACCGAGGCCGGTTGGGAGGTCATGCGCGGCAACCGCACGGTTCAGCTGCGCAAGGACACGATCCGGCGCAAGACTGAAAGCAATAGCAGCAACGTCAAGGCATTGCTGGAAGATGCTGACGAACCACTGTTTTCAGCACTCAAGGTTGTGCGCAGGCGATTGGCGGAAGCCCAGAAAGTACCGGCCTATGTGATCTTCCCGGACCGGACATTGCTGGAAATGGTGCAGATCAAGCCGCAGACACTGGATGATATGGCGCTTTGCCACGGTATCGGGCTAAAGAAGCTTGAACGCTACGGCAGGGAGTTTCTGCCGGTGTTTATCAATGCGCCGGTGCTGCAGCCGGAAAAACGCCGGCTGAAGGCGGCTGCCAATGGTGAGGGCGCCACATTTGACGCCCTGATCGCGGCCCAGCTCGATCTGCAATACGGGCCTGCTGGCACCGATAAACCGCTGTTATGCAACCGGTCCGCCATCGCCCGGATTATTGAGCGACAGCCGAAGAATATTACCGAACTTGCCGCTATATCCGGTGTTGGCGAGGCAAAGGCTGCGCGATTTGGAGAGCTTTTCCTTGAAATCCTTAACAACAATGGTCACTGATTCACTTAAGTATATGCTGCCGAGGAGCAGGGTCTTGTGAATGAATAGTACGACGTGAGCATGATTATGGAACCAGTCAGGAAGAAGATGTATCGCGCGGACGGGGTACTATTTTTGGCGGCGGCCTGTTGCTGGTTCTTGGCATTTCGGGCTCTGGTCCGGATTGACGCGATTTATTCGGGTGACCCATTGGTTGCCTACAGCATGGCTGAGGATATGGGGGTGCCACTTGCTGGCGCTCTGACGCTGGCGTTTTTTCTAGGCATGATTTTGTCATATCATGAGATGGATGATACGACGTATTTGCTGGTCTTGACTGCTATCATTTTTATCTTTGGATTCGGGTTTTTAGCCACAGACATTGGAAAATTATTGGTTCCAAGTCACCAGTCAGAATTGGCCGGGTATCTTGAATGTGCGACGAGCCGGCCTGATGACAAACCAGATACTGAGAAAGATGAGGACAGCATATTTGATATTGTTGTTGTAGCCAGAGACATGAGTATCTGTGAGGCCTTTCGCGTCTCAATTGCCGACAAACGCATCAGTACCGAGCGTTTTGCCTATAAAATCGATTTCTCAGATGTTGAGGCGTTCAAAAAAGTGCTTAGCCAGGGCTCATGAAAGCTAGCATCTCTATATATTAGATTTTCCATAATATATATTATCATTCTTTACTTGTTATGCTGTCCGGTCATAACTGACATGCAAAATCAATAGGTTAAAAGTTATCCGCAGCGCTGCATATGACACACCCCTAGAAAACCATAGCATTATCAGGGAGTTAATTTCATGGATCAGCCATTACTTGACCACGTCATTCAAAGTGCAGATTTGCACCAGTTGGAAACACTCCACAAAAAATATCGCGCCATCGCTGACGATCTAGGCCGCCGCATTACCAAAATCACTGAAAAGACCGAATCAGCGCGCCGATTGCGCAGCCGTCGCCAGATGGAAATGAACAACGAACGCGCAACAAAGGTGCTTGAACACCAGCACCGGACTGGCTGCACACGCCTGCAAGCGTGCCAGCACGTTGCCAGCGAGACCGGCGATACGCCAGAACGCCTTATGACCCTCGCCCGCCTGCGTTGGCGACCGTGGAAACAAGCGCAGATGATCCGACGCCGCGAGAATGTGGGCCGATATGCCAAGCTGGGGCTGTCGAATTATGAGATTGCCCGGATGCTCGATCTATCGACAACCACGGTCGCAAAGGATCTGGCAGAGTACAAAAAAAGGGCCGGCTGAATGCCGACCCTCTCTTTTTTGATGGATCCATCAAATTACCGACGCTTGCGGGCCTTCACCACGCGTCCGCCCTTGGCATACCGATAGCCTTTTTTCAGCCGACCATTGGCCTTAACACCTTTTGCCATGTGTCCTACCTCGTTGCGGCGGCGATGATGATCAATCCCACGATTGCCGCCACGATCATGGAATTGTTTTGTCCTGGCACCGGTGGTTTCGGCGCTGGCACCGGTGGATAATCCACCAAATTACCCTCGGTTATATCGATCCGCAGCGGCTCGGATGATCCGCCCGGCACAATCTGGTTATTCAGCGTGACCAGCTGCATGGTGGCCCAATCGCGAAACACCGGCTCGATCGGGCTTGTGTAGTCAATCTCACCATCCGGTTCCCATGTCGCATGCTGGCCAAGAACTTCATCGACCAGCACACGGCGAGAAAATGGGTCCATCCATCCCCAAGGGCTTGTTATAAGCCCCTGCCCTGACGGAAACCGGTTGGCAGAATTGACGGCCATATCAGCGCTTCCGCTCACCCATGAACATGGAGACCAGACCGCCAATCAGCCCGAGCAAGCCAATGGTGATCCCTTGGCTGTCAGGTGACACGGCAATCGCCTGACCGGCACCCTCAATGGCTTGCGCCACCGCATCAGCTTCGCGGATTTTGAACATTTCGCCGAGACCATAGGTAACGGCAGCAAGCCCGGCATAGGTGCTAGGCTCGGAAAAACGGTCTTTGATCTTATCAAACATCAATCTGTTCCTTTTTGACTTCCAGAATGGTCAGGCGGTTGCTGTGATCGTTGATCACGTTGGCAACCGTGTCGAGCCGGGTTGTGATCCGGCCCAATTCCTTGGTTATGGTGCGCAGCATGGCCGAGCCGTAGACGATCCCGGCCACAATCGCGGTATCTGTCGGGGTTGCTATCAGGCTCGCCAGATCGATCATCACAGCACCTTTTTGTAGACGTAATACGCGCCGCCGATCAGCGCCGCGCCGATTGCCATAGTGCCGAGACCGGGGCCGCCACCCTCGGGCGGGCTGACGGCATCACTGACGGTGTCTTTGACGAACTCCCAAGCGATAATGCCGCCGAGAATTGGAATTATGGGCATAGCTGTTCCTTTGCTGCCTGATACTTGCGCCAATGGTTTTGCGTCTGGCTGTTGGAATTACCCGGACCGCCGTTGTAGCTCTCGACAATCCATTGTTCCGACCGCCGCTGGTTACCGTAGAACGACAGCCAGCGGACGAATGCCGCGCCAAAATAGATCGACACCACGGGCCGTTGCAGATCATCCGGTGAATATCGGCGATAGCCCATATCATTGAACAACCAGCGCGCCGTCGAGGGCAGCACCTGCAGCAAGCCTTTGCTGCCCTCGCCTAGATGCGGTTCAAACCGGTATGCGTCCGGCCGGAAATTGCTTTCGATTGCCGCCATGGCAACAATCATGCAGGGATCGACTTGCCAGCCCTCCCCGGCAATCACAGCATCGGCCAGCGTATGCACTTCCTCCGCTGTCATGGGCTTGGTGCCCGAGCGCATGGCCAGCGCCAGCAACCCGCCTACTGCGGCTATGGTGATAGCTTGCCGGGTATCCATCACAACACCCCGGGCGGCACATACACGCCATTTTCGTCAACCTCCACATCAGCCGGGGCCGGGACCGTCAACGGTGTTTCCGTCACGCTTTCCGAGCCATCATCAAACATGACAGTGACCCGCTTGCAGCCGTTCGGATAGGCCGCATGGCCGACCGGGAAAACCTGAGTATTTTTGCCGATTTTTTCTGCCATCAAAGCACCTTGTAGACGCATTCAGCGTCCCCGTTGAAAGTCACGTAATAGCCGGGCGGCACATAAATTGGCATTGCCAGCCCCTGCCCGTAACTGGTTGACGTAACGCCATAATCAGCAACCTGATTATCGTCAGGATCAAACATTCGCATGTAGATGCGGAAACAGGCTGCATAGATGATGAAGCCGCCCGTATTGTCAGCCCCGGCCACCGGTGTCAGAAGGCCAGTGGAATTGCCGGAACTGAGATCATCAGAGACCGTAAACGGCCCAGCGCCGAGCGTGCCGGTAACGCCATAATTCATCACGCATCCTCCCAATACATACGGCTGATAGACAGATCAGCGGCAACACCGATTGCATGGATGCAATACAGATCAGTACCGCCCGGCAGGGTTGCCGAGGCACCAGCCGGAACGTGCAGGCCATTCTTGTTGCCAGCGGTCATGCTGGCATCGCCAATGCGCACCGGGCCGCTACCCAAATTCTGAACCACGACAGCCGTAAAAATGTTTGTGCTGGCACCCTTCGGGCTAACAAACGTCAGGACGCCAGACGGGACGGAAACAGCGCCACAAACCAGCTTTTCCTGAGCGTGGCCGACAATCACCTTGTCGCTGTTCGGCCCGACCACTTTGCCCTCGACCGCCACCGGATCAGTTTCATCATTAGTGATCAGGGCCGTCACCTCGCCAGACTGGCGGTCATCGCTGACCCGATCATCGCCATAGATGAAGGTAATGGTTTGCTCTGTGGCGCCATTGACCAGCGACAGCGTGCGAATCTCCTGCCCGTTTTCGGCATAAACCGTTCGCCCAGACAGCGCATCGATTTTGCCGCCGCCGTCAATGCCGAATTTGCAGGCATAATTTACGGTTACGAAACGGATATGCTTGCCGCTGATCGGCCATTCCAGCGCCTCATTGGCGGCAAGCGTGATTTCCTGTTGCTGAATTTCAGCCATCTAAAAGCCCTTTCGGATCAGGAACGCACCGGCACCAATCACGGCCAGCGTGACAATGGTGCTGTTGATGCGGTCAAAATTGCGCTCGTTTTCGGTTGCGTTCGCCGTGGTCAAATTGTCCGCGAACTGATTTGCGTACTCGCCTGCCCCCGAAAACGCGCTTTCCTGCGCCTCGCGAATTTGGCTCAAGCCATCGGCAACGAAATCGCCAAGCCACTGAAAATTCTGCTCGACCTGCTCGAATGATGAATTGGCAACCGTGGTCGCCAGTGCGAAGCCGTCTTCCGAATTGTCACTGGCAAAGCTGATAATCTGCTCATCGCGCTTTGACTGCGCTTTGATCCGGTCACGCTCGGCACGTTCCGCCGCCTTCGCCTTCTCAATGTCCGCCGCCGCCGATGCCACAACGGCGATATTTGCCGTTTCCAGCGCGCCAGCATCAGCCGCCGTGATCGACACCGTGCCGCCCCGGCTGGCGCTTACGCTGCCATCAGCCAGCGCAATTCGCTCGTCTGCGATATTGGTGGTGGTGGTGGTAGTCTGCGCCTGACTACTGGAGGATTTTCCCGACATTACTGAATAACCTTCGCAAATTCGGTCAATCCATCCTGACCGTTAAAAACAACCTCATAACCTTGGTCCTGATAAAGCCGTTTCAGCCCGGGCCGGGTTGTGTTCATGCCCATGCGGTTGCAACCCTGTGTTCGTCCCCACTGCTCGACCATCGCAAGCCATGTGGCGGCATATTCGAAGCCAGCATCACCGCCCAAGGCCGAGACCCATAACGAATGGCCAATGACCTCATAGGCCCATGTCAGCACCCTCTGGCCATCCATGAACCCGCCTAGCAGCCGACAAGTGCCATCAGCAATTTCCGGGTCATAGTAATTCGGGGGAAAACCAGCCGTCATAGCCGACTTTGCCAAGTGCGCCTTGGCGGTCTCGTCCATGACAACCGGCCTTAACACCAGATCAACCATCATCGCCTCGCCAGCATGACCAAACCAGCAACCACCACAGCAGCAATCAGAACCACATCATTGCTTGCTGTCGCTGGCCGGGACGTTGCCGAACCGGATGCGCTGGGGTCGGAATTGACGCCGTCAGCCGTGTTTCCATCGCCCTGAATGAACGGGGCATTGTATGGAATGCTGACAATGTCACTGGACGACTGCGGCCCGGTGCTGCTGGTGGCGGTTCCCCCGGTAAAGCCGGGAATTGGCAAGCCACCACCTAGCGGCAATGAAAGCAGGTCAAGGGGGTTGGTTCGCACGTTGGTTTTATCCGGGGTTTTCTTCATGCCCCGCCCCCCTTGCCTATCGCCGGATCAGGAGCAATGCCGCAATCGCCGCGCCACCAATGAGGATATAATTCATGGTCGCTTGTGATTGCTGCGCCTGAACAGCGGTTGAATAGTCAATGGCTGGCTGCTGGGATTGTGCCTGAAAGGCCAGATCGCCCTGATTACTGACCTGCTCATAGTCAAGCCAACGATCAAACAGACCTGTTACAGTGCTGAAAGCACTATCCCACCAGTTACCACCAGATTGCTGTTCCATGGTCGCCCCCTATCGGGTTGCCGGGCCGATTTGCTCCGCGATGATCGGAATATTCCCAGCGCCGCTGGTCGTAATGACCAGATCGAAGTTGGTAACGTTCCGGCCATTGACCACAGTGCCAATCAGATCGCCGAGCCGGTGATCAGGAGCGTTCGAGACAACAAAAACGTTGCTCGGGACGGTTCGCTCATAGAGCGCATAAATGTCGTCCAGATCAGCGGCAGCTGCCTCAAAAATAACATCCTGATCCCGGCGAACCTTCACGCCGGTAACAAGGCTTGAGAACAGGTAGAGCGCCTCAAAACCATCATCCAGCGGCAGGGTGTTGTAAACAAAGTCACCCGAACCGGCAGACGTCGCGGTATAGCGGCGGAATTTGCGGATCGGGCCGATATTGCGGATCAGCTTCCGGGCCTCAAAATGCGGCACCAGCGTCGGGTTGGTAACGCCAGCGGCGATATCAACTTCAATCTGTGCGGTGTTCACATTGGCCAGTGACAGGGCCATCTGGTCTTTCGCCTGACGGGTTGCCGCCTTCGGATTACTCATGAACAGGTTCAGATAACCATCAACAAGGGTGTGACCCTTCCACTGGTTGATTGCCAGCATTTCAGCCGCCGTGACTTCCCACATGATCACGCCATTGATTTTCAGGCGGATGCGCTCAAGATTCGCCATAGTCGCAGCGTCGGCAAGGTCGCCGTCTTCTGCATAGACCAGAGAAACCCGGTGGTAAGTGTAATTTTTGGGCAATTCCAGAACCGCAGTAGAGCCAGCGGCTACATTGCGGAATGACGGCCCAATAATTCGTTCTGCCATCTAATTGGCCTCCCGGTTATTAGGCGTCAAAGCCAGAGATTGCGTTTTTGACAAAGTCATTGTCACGAAGTGCATTCATCGCAACGCCTGCGATAAAGACACCAAGAGCCGTCAGAAGGACGGTTTTAGGAGCGGAGCCGAGTTTCATTGTGTTTGCCCATTGAAAAACTTGCGCATTATTACGGCCACGATCACGCCGGAAATAACGCTGGTTAAGATTGCTTGTGAATTGATCGCGTTTGTCATGGGCTAGACATTGACAAGCGAAACTTGATTTTTAACCCCAAAAAAAAGCCCGCCATTGGAAGCAATCCCAATGGCGGAGCATGTTTTTTTCACTGTCAGATGGCCGGATTGTGACCTTTTTGCACCCCTTCGGGACGCCATAACAGGTAATTATGGTCTTTTTGATTTGCCAATTCGTTGGCATGACCATCGCCGATGAAGGTCGTTATTGCCTTCTGGTCGTCTTTATTGGTCAGCGGAAATATCACGAACTCGGAACAGTTGCCGCGATAGTCCTTTGACACCAGCGATGGCCGTTGCGTGATCAGGGCCATTTCAATGCCACGATGACGGCCCTGCAATGTCAGCTTCTGCATTGCCCGCTGACCGGCTTTAAGGCCAGTGACCGGGAACGCAATGTTCGCTTCATCGACAATGAATGTCAGACGCCGTTTCAGGCCATTGCCATAGGGTGCTTGTACCTGCCAGAGCAATTCAGCCAGCCGGTGGCACTCCGCCAGCATGTCGGCATCAGGATCGGGCACGAATGACACTTTGAACCCACTGCGCCAACGGTTACGCAACCACTGTTTTACGTCCAATAGATTGCGTAATTGCGGCAAGTGATATTCACCCATCGGATCGAATACCACCACTGCACGCCGGTCCGGATCATTGACAAGCCGCTTGGCATAGGTCGATTTGCCCGAGCCGCGACGCCCGACAATCAGCTTACATTCAGGCTGTGAAGTCATCGCCAAACCCTCCTGAATTATTGCCCGCCGCGTGAGCCGGGACGGGTTTTGGCTTGGCCTTGGGCTTTCGCTTTGCCTTGACCTCGCCAGCAACCGCCCGGGCTGTCGGGATCGCGAACGCGCCGATTGTCACGGTCCGTTGCAGCCAGACAGATTGAGGCTCGATCAGCCAGCGCATTGACGGGGTCTCATATGCGATTTCCCACAATGTCGCGAATGCTGGTTGTGCTGTATCACGCTCCGCCGCCTGTGCCAGCGTTTCAAGCCCGGTTGCACCACCTGCAAAAGCAAAGGTGCCAGCCATCATCTGGCAAAATTCGTCCTGGCTTAGAACAGTCTCGCCGGATTGAATGTCCAGCTTGCCGGTTTTACCACCGGGCAAATCCTCAGGGGCAATGGCTTCCTCGTCAACGGTGAACTCGTCAAAGTGACCGTCACTAACATCACCATCAATCGTCGAATACGATGCGTTCGAGGAGTGATTTTGCGGATCGGAGTTGCTTGTCTGGTGCTGTGTTTCCGGTTCCGTCGCCGGTGCCGGTTTCGGCACTTGTAGCAGTGCCGGTTTCTTCGTTTCGTCGCTCATTTTTTTGCGCCTTTTCCATTTGGTCTAACAGGTCTCGGCTGTTGCGTGGTCCAAATGTGTGACGCGCCTTGCAGGCTTTATCTTCGATCTCGGCATTGCAGTGATACATGACATATCCCTTTGCCGTTTCCCGAAAATAGACCCTTGCACCGCAGTCATGGCATTGCCCGATTGCGGATAGTTTTGTCATTCTCCCTTCCCTTCTAGCGCAGTCATACGCTGTTCAATGTTTTCAATGGCTTGGAGCGTTCGCCCCAATAGTGCCGGTGCCAATGCAATCGCATTCATTGGCGTCAGCTTCTCCGCTGCCTCTTTAATGGCCAGAATATTAGCCCTGTCGTCAGTCATGCGTGATGCTCCTGCTGGTAAAATTCGTCAGTAATGGAAAGCCGCCTTTTGGCGCGTTGCCGTCGCCGGTTCCAATCTGACTGGTTGAGCGCAGCGTTATTGATTTTCTGCGCTAGGGTTTGTGCCAATGTCGGCACATCATCTGTCTGGCAGACCTCGGATAGAGAAGCCGCCAAACCGACAATCAAGGTCTCATAGGTTTCTTGCAGCACCCGGCGCTTGCCGCTCACGATCCGGCCCGGGACGATGCCGCACAATTCGCCATTGGTAATGGCCATCAGGCGGCTATGCGCTTCATGCCAAAATTCGTGTGTCGCCCAGCGGCTGACATTCTGACCGGTCTTAATGCCAATGATGCGATAGGCTTCCATGGTCATTTTGACGAAGTCAGGCAGCACCGCATCCAATTCGGCCCATGTCTTCACATTCAGCTGCTCGGACAGGTAGCGCTTGCCTGCCCTGATCTCGACCCGCCAAACCGGGTTTTCGCTGCTGTTTTCGTCACGATCCAAGCCCCACACATCAAACCAGTGCAGGTTGCGCTTTATTTTGGCCTCGCGCCGCTTGTTGTAGATGCAGATTTGCCGCCCGGGCATCTTACCGAGCGTTATGCTATCGACCCTGCGCGCCCGGCGATGCACATTCATATCGCCATGATCAGACTGCGTTGATTGAGCCGGGCTGATAATGTTCTCGGGCTGCAATTCAAAGCCCGGCAACATCAGATCAACACACAGATCAACTCGGCCGATGCTCTCCTGCATGACCGTTGCCCCCATGGCTTCGAGCCGCTCATAAATACGGGCTTTGACACCCTCATAACCGTACAAAACCAATGCCTTGGCCTTCACACTTACGCGCAAATTCCATTCTTTCCGATTAACCGAATGCTTGACGAACCATGTTTCGCCATCATCGCCAGTATCGAGGCGATAGGCATAGCCGCCCTTTGCGCCGGTCTCGGCAACGCTGCACTCGGTTTTACCGAGCCAGATCAGGGCTGGCAGCATGTCGGTTTGCGCGCGCTCTTTTGCCGTCTCTAGCGCGGCCAATCCTTCGGCATTGAGAGCGCCCATGAAGGCCACTTCCAAATTATCAACACCGGAATAAAGGCATTTGATTTCGCTGGTCATTTTGCTGTTTTCTTGTGGCTGGTAATTGAACGGGGGGGTGTTACAAGCTCCCCCCCCGTTTTGACTGATTACTCGCGGCAAAGGCACTTGCTTGGGCGCATCCAGCACGGGTGATCCATGGGCGAGGCCGCACGCTCGGCACATGGCCCGAAGCACTGGTCAATATCGACACAACCGCCATGCCCATACTGGTCAGTCAGGGCCATTTCGAGGATAAGCAGATCGACCGCCCATTGAGCGATAAAGCCGACGCCATCCACATCACGCGGGCCGCTTTCGATTTGCGCGGCCATGTACCCGGCAACAAGCATCTGCCGATGCTCTCCGGCATGGCAAAGCGCATCGCCGATGCCCTCACCTGCGCGCCATAATTCAACGCCGCGCCAATAGGTTGCCTGCAATTCTTCATTTCTCGCGGCAATGTCTTCATCCACGAAAAAACCGCCGCAGCGACCGCCCCAATTCTCGGCGCAATCGCATTTCGGCGGTTCATTATCCGTGGTGCTGCGGAACACAGCACCACGGATCGGTTGCAGGAATTTGCTGCACTGTTGGAACATCAGGTGACGAGACGAAAATTGTTGTCGCCAATGATCCGGCGAATGCCACCGGCAATAATGTTCGCATCAGCCAGCAATTCGACTTTGCCCGTTGCGACAAACTCAAATGGCAGAGGCAGCACCTTGCAGAGCATCCGCAGCCGGGTATCGCATTCCAAATCGCCCCATTCCTTGCAATGATTGCCAATCTGATCAATGTAGCCAGCATCGACATTTGAGTAGGCTACTATCTGCGTCGTACTCAAACCGCTTGCACACATAGCGACTAACAGCCGAGCGCCGAGGACAAACTCAGAAAGATGAGCGCTGATTTCTTCAAGCATAGAAGCAATGTCATGATCTCCGGTATCGCTAGAAACCGAACGAATACAATCAAGTATTTCTGCGACTGCGATTTTGTTAAATTCGACCATATCAATGGCTCCTTAGAATGGGTTGTGATCGTCAAGGGCTTGTTCGGCACTGGCCTTGCCCATTTCCAGCGTCCAGTCAGGCAGCAACGCGCCGTCTTCATCGACCTGCGGGAAGGCAAACATGGTCATGTCGCCGGATTTCAGCTTGAAACGGAGCGTCAGATATTTGCCGCCCGGGATCGTGTCTGGCTCGCGCTCGTCATTGAGCCACGCAACACCAGCATCGACCCAACGCGACCGGCCATTGCGGGGCTGGATCAGATAGCCAATGGTGAAATCAGGGCTGCTATCCTGACGCTTGGCCCGGGGCTGAAGGATGATAGCGCCGTCCAGATCGAAATTGACCACGCGGCCCTCATAGGCGACGCCGTCACGGGTGCTTTCACGCACGTATGAATGTTCAATTTGCATGTGTTTGCTCTCTTGATAATGGTTCACTGCTCCGCGCCCCTTCGGGGCTTGGGGTGTTTTTTTAGGTTTGGGTGAGGGCCGGTTTTTTCACCGAACCCCCACCTTCACCGCTTTGCGTTTGGCGTCCATGAGCCTCACCGCAAACCCCCGGGTATTTTGGTCACCACACCTCACCCGGGCTAAACCCGGTCCCGGGTGAAGGGGGCAGACTCACCGCCCGCCCCCTTCGGTGGTGTGAACCACGCTCGCCGAGACCCCCAAACGAGAACACACAACATTTGGTATGTCGAGTGCCGCGCGGCACTAGACATGGCTGTGAATAACTGCGGGATTATTTCGGGATTGCTTGTGTCAAGCGCTGGTGACAACTTACGGCATCAACAGCGATTACATTGAGGCCAGAACGATGCGAACACCGTGGGACTACATGCACGAAGCGATGGAGGCCAAATCATTCTCCACATTGAACCAGCTTTCAAGGCATCTGCGCATTAACCGCCAGACCGCCTATTCATGGGCTAAGGGCCGCTTTGTGCCTAGCGAAGACTATTTGATAACCATGGCAAAAATGATTGGAGCAGACCCGCGCATTGCATTACTTGAACGCCAGTGTTGGATTTCTGCCATAGATAGAGACAAGCAAAAACTTACTATGTGGATGCAAATACTAAAGACATTGACCGGCGAGTTGCCAGAGTTACCAGAAGCCTATAACTACGAAATGAAAACCCAGTACAAGTTTAGAACGCCCGATTTTCTTGTGTAATCCTAGTATATATTATCATACTTAATACCCGGGATCGCACATCACCCAATGACGCCCCCCATTATCGATAATCAGCGCGCCCGGCGCATATTTTTGCAGCATCACGCATTGGCTGAGCAGCCCACCGGTTCGGCCAAGGGCGAAGCACTGGCGGATCTGGTACGACAGCTGGGACTGGTACAGATCGACAGCATCGCGACGGTCGAGCGTGCGCATCACATGATCCTGCGGGCACGCAGCCAGAGCTATCGGCCTGACGCACTGGCGCCATTGATCGAACGTCATCGCTCATTATGGGAACACTGGACCCATGATGCCTCGATCCTGCCGGTAGAACTGTTTCCGCATTGGCGGCATCGTTTTGCGACCAACCGGGAAACATTGCTCAAACGCTGGACCGGCTGGCAGCGCGACGGCTTTCATGAACGTTTCGATGACGTGCTGAACCGCATTGCCGATCATGGCCCGGTCAGCGCTGCGGATGTCGGCAAAGATGAGAACAAGTCCGCTGGCGGCTGGTGGGACTGGCATCCGTCCAAGGCAGCGCTGGAATATCTCTGGCATGTGGGCGAGTTGGCAATCACCCGGCGTGAGGGTTTTCGCAAGGTTTATGATCTGACCGAACGGGTGATCCCTGCCCCCCTGCTCGGCCTGCGCCATTCCTGTGAGGAAACCGTCGACTGGGCCTGTTCATCAGCGCTGGATCGGTTGGGTTTTGCGACCCCGGGCGAGCTGGCGGCATTCTGGCAGGCTATCTCGATCAAGGAAGCGCGGGATTGGTGTCAGGCTGCCCTTGCGCGGGATGAATTGATTGAAGCGCAAATCGAGGGCTGGTCGGGCCAGCTACGGCGCGTCATCATGCGCCCGGCCACACTGGAAACCGAGCCACCAGCACCCCCGAACCGGGTGCGCGTGCTTTCCCCCTTTGACCCGGCCTTGCGGGATCGCAAGCGGGCCGAATACCTGTTCGGCTTCGCATACAGGATCGAAATCTACGTCCCCGCACCCAAACGGCAATATGGCTATTATGTCTTTCCGGTGCTGGAGGGCGACCGCATCATCGGACGGCTGGATGCCAAGGCACACCGGGATGAAGGCGTCTTGCGCGTTACCGCATTCTGGCCTGAAATATCCGTCAAGCTCGGGGTCGGCAGGCTTGCGCGGCTGGAAGCCGAATTGGAGCGCCTGGCACGCTTTGCCCGATGTGATCAGATTGAGTTTCTGCCGGACTGGCAACGAAAACAGCCGTAATTCGACAAAGCTCAATGGATACGCGCGGTCAATTCTGTTACCGTGCATGAACCTCATATTCACATTAACAAATAAACAATAAGCCGTTGAGAATGTTGGGTTCCAAAATGCATACCGGCGTATTCAAAACCTCGCCGAACACCACATCCATCTTCATTGCACTGAGCATTGCCGCAATCCTGCTGACCAGCATTGGCGGCTTTTGGCTGATCATTCGGCAGAACCCTGTTCATGAGGCAAGCGCCAGCGTGCCCAAGGCATTTTTGCGGCTGGAGCGGGCAATCGGCTATGCCGGTTTTATCCATAATTTCAAGAACTACGTCCTCAGACCCGACGAGCGCGACAGGTATCTGAGGGCTGCCAAGACAGATTATGATGAGGCCCTGAATGCCTTGCATGAGCTGGATATCATCGTCCGCGCGGTTGCAATTGATGAGCATGCAACGACAGAGCATATCCGCAGCACCCTTGCCGCCTATCGGAACATGCTTGATCGCGCCGAACAGATACGTGGCAGTGGTGACGAGATTACCATTGAAGCACTCGATCAGATTGTCAGGGTTCCCGATGATGAAGCCGCCGAAGAACTGATCCATTTACAGCGGCATATCGATGAGTTCCTGTCAGCAGACTATGATCGCTATGCCAGACAACAGCTTTATATGGCGATCATTGATGTCATCATCATGCTGGTCGCTATCGTAACGGTGATATTGGGCTTCAGACAGCGGCATCGCCAGCAGGAACGCGCGCGCAAGGATGCCAAGCAGACCCTGTTGATCAATGAGCTCAATCACCGGGTGCGCAATATTCTGGCCCTCGCCTGCTCGATCGCCCAACTGACCAGCAAGACCGAAACCACGGTCGAGGATTATGCCAAGGAGTTTGAAGCCCGCATGCGCGCTCTTGCGGTTGCCCATGACCTTGGTGCCGGCGGTGGCTCCGAGGCGATCTCGATCCGGAAGCTGATCGAACTGGAACTATCACCCTATGCCTCCAACGATCCCGGCCGGTTTGTGATCAGGGGTAATGGCGTGCAGATCAGCGCCGAACGTGCGCCGATCTTTGCGCTCGTGATCCATGAACTCGCTACCAATGCGGTGAAATACGGCGCCCTCTCCACCCCGACCGGCAAGATCAATGTGCGGCTGGACAGAAGCGATGACGGCCTTGATGTTTCCTGGATTGAACAGGATGGACCGGAAGTCATGACGCCGATGAAAACCGGCCTCGGCTCCAGCCTGATCGAGAGAGCGGTTCCGTTTGAACTCGGGGGTCGGGCGGAGATTGACTATGACAAGGCCGGGTTCAGGGCCAAGCTGTTCCTGCCTGACAAGGTGCTGGTGGAAGACGCGGACAACAGCCATGCGCCTGCCGAAAAAACCGGTTCTGCCCCCTCGAACTCCGAAGGCACGCCACAGGGCAAAGAACATGTCCTGTTGGTCGAGGACAATTTCATGATTGCATCGGAAATGCAGGAATATCTTGAAGGTTTCGGCTTCCACAAAATCAGCCTGTTCTCCAATCTGCGCGATGCCATGGAATTTCTGGACAAGGAAATCCCGACCGTTGCCGTACTGGATGTCAATCTCGGCCCGAAGGAAACAACCGCGCCCATCGCAGAAAAGCTGCAGGCACATGATGTACCGTTCATATTTGTTACCGGTTACGGCGAAGACAGTGCTGTTCTCGGAGCGTTTGAAGGCGTCACACGATTACAGAAACCGGTCATCAAACCGGTGCTGGAAGCGGAATTGAATGGCGTGTTGAGCGGGCGCAGGCAACAGGTAGCCTAACCGATAAAGGCGCTCATATTTTCCGGATCGGCTGCGATAACCGCACCCGTGCCATCGAAGAAGACGGCAGCCCCTTCCCGTTCGATCTCGTTTGAAACGCTCAGATGCCCACCGACGCTGAGCCGCTTGTTGTCCACCGGCCAGCGCAACCCGCGTGATGACAGGCACCTGATCTGCTTCAGCGGCATGATCGAGACCCGAGAGCCGACCGGCATGCGCAGATGAATGCTGGCCTCATTGGCGAGTACCTTAACCACATCATGATCATCGAGGAACAAGAGCTTCTTGTCCGGGTATCGAAGCACGGTATTCAGGGCCGAAATCGTATGATCCAGCCGCCCGCCCATGAAGCCCAGACACAGGAAGAATGGCGCCTCGATGCTGTAGAGGCATTTCTCGAAATCGGTTGTATCCTGTTCATCCAGCCTGATGAAGCGCCGTCCCAGTTCCTTGGCCCAGATATCGGCGCCGGTGATGGAATCCATGTCACCGATAATCGCATCCGGCTTGGTTTCCAGCCTGACCAGCCGGTCGGCTCCGCTGTCGGCGGCAACCACAATCGGGCAGCGCTCCCGTGCCAGCTTGAGGCTTTTTGCGGAAACCGGACCGCCACCGACAATAGCAACCGGTTCCTTGTGGATCAGAACAGTGTTCGAAGACATTGTTTTATTTACTTTAACGGTTCCGGCAATGGATCGGGCGGCAAGGAGCCCTGCTCTGCCAGCAACTTGCGGGTTTGCCGCGCGCTGAGATTGGGCAGGGTCGCTGGCGGAATGCCCTCCAGTGATGAGGACACGCACCAGAACTCGGCATAGCTGATGCCGTTCAGGGTCTTGGTCTGGCCCATCAGTACCGGCACCTGATCAAGGGCAATGGTCTGGCAATGCTGTTTCGCCTCACCACGGACATAGCCAAAGGCCGGGCCTTCAAATCTCGCATCGAAGGCATAGATAACCTGAGTGTTCTCGGCATAGATTTTTTCGATCGGCAACTGCCGGGCACAGGCGGTCAACACCAGCCCCAGTGCACATAGTACCGCAAATCCTGTCCAGCGCCGCGCGCTCATCTGAAACCACCTCGATATTTCAATCTGGAGATGAAGCTACCATGCTGTTATGTCGGTAGCTGCCAATCACCGCATTCTCCGCACAGGTTACCGGCGGAATGTGGCTATTCATCCGCATGTATTGGAGTTTTCTGCCCATGTCCGTCCCCGCCTCTGCTGCAGCCATCGAGCAACTGCTCCGGATCATGGAAAAACTCCGCAGCCCGGAAGGCTGCCCCTGGGATCGGGAACAGGATTTCAGCACCATAGCGCCCTATACAATCGAGGAAGCCTATGAGGTCGCTGACGCCATTGAGCGGCGGGACATGACGGATTTGCGGGATGAACTGGGCGATCTGCTGCTGCAGGTGGTGTTCCACGCACAGATGGCGAAAGAACAGAATGCCTTTACCTTTGAGGATGTCGTGCAGGGCATCTCAGACAAAATGATCAGCCGTCACCCCCATGTCTTTGGCGATGTGGATGCAGCAAATGCCGATGCGGTCATGGATATCTGGGAACAGCGGAAACAGGCCGAGCGGGATGCCAAAACGGCGGATGATACGGCGCCCGCCAGTGTGCTCGATGGCATCACCCTGTCCCTGCCCGCCCTGATGCGGGCGCAGAAGATTTCCAAGCGCGCGGCCAGAACCGGTTTCGATTGGCCGGATATGCCCTCCCTGTTCGACAAGCTGGATGAGGAACGGGACGAGTTGCGAGCTGCGATGGAAAACAATGAAGGCCAGCAGGCGGTGCATGAGGAACTGGGCGACCTGCTGTTCGTTGCGGTCAACCTCGCCCGACGTCTGGACGTCGATGCCGAGACCGCGCTGCGGGATGCCAATATCAAGTTCGAGCGCCGCTTCCGCAGTATCGAGAACCGGATCGCGGCAACCGGCACCGCAATACAGGACGCGGATATGGATCAGATGCAATCGGCCTGGGAAGCGGTCAAGAAAACCGAGAAATCCCAGACCGATGCAGCCTGAAGCTGATTGTTCCTATCAGTCTTTCGCCAGCAGCTGAATCAGGCTGCTGGTATCCCAGCGACCGCCACCACGAGCCTGAACCTGAGCATAGAACTGGTCAACCAGTGCCGTAACCGGCACCCGGGCACCGACCCGGCCAGCCTCTTCAAGGCAAATCGCCAGATCCTTGCGCATCCAGTCGACGGCAAAGCCGAAATCAAACGCGCCATCGAGCATGGTGGTGCCGCGGTTTTCCATCTGCCATGACTGGGCAGCGCCCTTGGAAATCGTCTCCAGCACCTTGGCCATATCTATGCCTGCCTTCTGGCCGAAATTGAGGCCCTCGGACAATCCCTGCAGAATGCCGGCAATGCACATCTGGTTGACCATTTTGGCATATTGGCCGTGGCCTGCCGGGCCGATATGGGTGGCGTTACGGGCATAGGCATCCATGACCGGGTGAGCCTTGGCAAAAGCCTCATCGGTGCCGCCGACCATGATGGTCAGCACACCATTTTCCGCACCCGCCTGACCGCCGGAAACCGGCGCATCCATAAAGGCGCAGCCCTGCTTTTTCGCGGCGTCATCAAGTTCACGGGCCAGACCGGCAGAGGCCGTGGTGTGATCGACAAAGATCGCACCGGCTTTCAGCCCGGCCAGAATGCCGTCATCGCCATAGACGACAGAGCGCACATCATCATCATTACCGACACAGGCAAAGGTAATGTCGGTGCCCTCGGCGGCCTCGCGGGGCGTATCAACTGCCGTGCCGCTATACTCGCTGGCCCATTTCTCGGCCTTCGCTTTGGTGCGGTTATAGACCTTCACCTCATGACCGGCTTTGACCAGATACCCCGCCATGGGATAGCCCATGACACCGAGACCGACAAAAGCCACCTTCAATCCTGACACGATGCTTCCTCCTGAGAATTTTTCTGCAATTTGATTGGGTCAGGCGGTATGAAATTCAAGCATTTGCATGCAAGACCGCCCGGAAAGATTATTCAGCGGGCTGAGTGTGCGGTTTCTCGACGGCAAGTGCAAGTTCGGGGAAACGACTTTCAAATCTGGCAATATCGGTGTCGGTCATGGAGATGGTCAGTTCGATCTCCTCTGCCTCATCACGCCGCTCGAGAATATCGCCGTGCTGATAAAGCCAGTTGACGATATCGCCCTGCCCCTGCGGTATCCGGCAATAACGAACCTTGTTCTTGGCCCGCTCCAGCCGCCGGATCAATGCCGTCAGATCGCCAGTCCCCTCACCGGTAATGGCAGACAGGGCCAGAACCTGATCCCTTGTGTCGGCACTCTTGCGCCGCCGGGTCGCGGCCAGCATGCTTCCCACATCTTCCGGGTCCAGCTGATCGCTCTTGTTCAGCACCTCGATGATGCGGGTATCCTCATCCGCCTCGATGCCAAGATCTTTCAGTACGCTCTCCACATCCTGCCGCTGGGCATCGGTATCGGCATGGGCCGCGTCACGGACATGGATGATCCAGTCAGCCGCCGTCACTTCCTCAAGCGTTGCCCGGAAGGCCTCGACCAGACTGGTCGGCAGGTTTGAGACGAACCCCACGGTATCCGACATGATGACCCGCAGATCAGGAGCGAGATCAATCGCCCGCATGGTCGGGTCTAGGGTGGCGAACAGCAAATCCTCAGCCCGGACCGAGGCACCGGACAGGCGATTGAACAGGGTGGATTTACCGGCATTGGTATAGCCGACCAGGGCCACAACCGGATATGGCACCTTGGCCCGTGCCTTGCGATGCAGGCCACGGGTGCGGCGTACCTGCTCCAGATCCTTGCGGATACGGTCAATGCGGGTATCAATCAGGCGGCGGTCGATTTCAAGCTGGCTCTCACCCGGACCACCGACAAAGCCCAGCCCACCACGCTGCCGTTCAAGGTGGGTCCATGACCGCACAAGCCGTGAGCGCTGATACTGGAGTGCGGCCAGTTCAACCTGCAGCTTGCCCTCTGCCGTCTGGGCGCGGGCACCAAAAATCTCGAGGATCAGGCCGGTACGGTCGATCACCTTTGCATGCCAGCGCCGTTCGAGATTGCGCTGCTGTACCGGTGTCAGATTGCCATCAATGATGATCAGCCCGGCATTTTCGGCATCGGCCAGATCATTAATGTCTTTCAGAACCGTTTCGGAGAACAGTGTTGCCGGTTTCGGTTGACGGATATTGGCAGCAAGTGCGCTGACCACCTCAAGGCTGATGGCAGCGGCCAGACCGGTCGCTTCAGCCAGGAGTGAGTCTTCATCCCGGTCATTAGGCGCCTGACGCACGGAAAGGATGATCGGTGCCACCACGATTGCACGCTGGGCATCCCGGACCTGTCGTTTTTCAACCTGCTCGGCACTATCGGACCCGAAGGTCGGTGCCTGCGCTTCCTGAGATGACCGAATATCGGGGTCTTTAGACAGTTTCTACCTCTGCAACCGCTTCTTCGGCCGCATCGAAAAGTTGGATCGGCTGAGACGGCATGACGGTCGAAATCGCATGCTTGTACACCAGCTGCGAATGGGCATCACGGCGCAACAGAACGGAGAAATTGTCGAACCAGGTAATGATTCCCTGCAATTTGACACCGTTTACCAGAAATACCGTAACCGGCATCTTGGCCTTGCGGACGCTGTTTAAAAACACGTCCTGAACATTCTGATTGCGTTCTGACATAAAAATAGCTCCTGAGCTATGCGAAGGGTTTCATCCCAACTCTTTGTCGCTCTTCCCTGACCTTCTCTACTCTTCTTGTTTTCAGCACCCCTCACGAGGCACAGCTTTTTTACGAGGCCATAAACAGATCAATAAGGTGATTATTCAAGGACGGTAAATCCACAAAAGTTTTACCAGTATCCAGTTTATTTTTGGTTTCCATACCAACCAGCACACCAAAACAGCTGGTGTTCCGTGCACATTCAATGTCGATATCGGTGTCGCCGACAAACCAGATATTTTCTTGTTGTTCTTGTTTCAGGCTCTCGCGGACTAAAGTTACGGGCGCGGGATTTGGCTTATCATATACAGCATCCCCTGCCCCGATCACTGCGATAAAGTGCTTGCTCCAGCCGAGGTAGTCAACCTCTTTCCGAAGCAGTCGACCAGTTTTGTTACTGACGATGGCAATCGGCAATTTAGCATTGCCGTCCAACCAGTTGATCAATTCCAGCGCCCCGGCCAGCGGACGACATCTCTCAAGGTGGATTGCCTCGAATGATTCGAGATAGACGTCCCGTGCGGTTTCCCATTTGTCGCCAAAGACTTCAGGAAAGCTGTCACGCAACGACTGACGCACCCGCAGGCGTACCTCATCCATCGTCCAGGGCTCATGGCCCATATGGGTGAAGGTGTTATGCAGGGCGTCATGAATGCTGCCCCAGCTGTCGACCAGCGTGTTGTCCCAGTCAAAGATTATCGCTGTCGGGCGGCTCACGCGACCCACCGCGTATCATCGCCCTTCTCGCCATCGGCATAGGCAAGATAGGCGGCGCGCAGCTTCTCACCGAGGCTGCCCGGCTTGCCATTGCCGACCGCATGGCCATCGATTTCGACAATCGGCAGCAGGAAGGTGGTGGCTGAGGACACGAATGCCTCAACCGCCTGATAGGCCTCTTCCGGGGTGAAGGGCCGCTCCTCAAATTCAACACCGGCCTGCTCGGCAAAGCGGAGCAGCGATGTCCGGGTCACGCCCTTGAGGATCATGTTATCGGCATTGCGGGTTACCAGTTTGCCCTCACGGGTTAGTATCCAGGCATTGCTGGATGATCCTTCGGTTATAAAGCCATCATCGTCGACCATCCATGCCTCATAGGCACCGGCCTCATAGGCCTTCTGCTTCGCCAGCACCTGCGGCAGCAGGGCGACCGATTTGATGTCACGGCGTTTCCAGCGGATATCCGGCGCGGTCACAACCTTGACCCCGTCGGCCAGCTGCCGGGTATGGTCGAGCTTGGCCGGACGGACGGTAATCACGAGGCTGCTGTCCGAGCCCTGCCCGGTTTTCTTCGGAAACTTGAAGTCACGGGCGGCAACACCACGGGTCACCTGAATATAGATCAGCGCATTGTTGAGCCGGTTGCGACGGACCAACTGATCGATCACCAGCTGCATGGCCTTCTCGCTCATCGGTGGTTCGATCGACAGCTCGTTCATGGAGCGCCACAGCCGGTCATAATGCCCGGTGGCGTCAGTCATGCGGCCATTGCGATAGGCGATAACCTCGTAAACGCCATCGGCGAACTGATAGCCGCGATCCTCAACATGAACAGCGGCTTCACGCAGTGGCACATAGGCTCCGTTTACATAGGCAATGCGGCTCATTCAGCTATCCTGACTGTGTTTGATTTCAATGTGTTGTTGCGTTGTATTCTAGGTATTCTGGGCCGGGGATCAGAAAAATTCCAGCCGTACGCTGAACATTTTTTCCACCTTCTTGATCTGGCCGATTGTCGACAGAAGAATGACCCTATCAAGTGGTTTGATCACTGTATCCGGTGTCGGGATCAATATCTGATCCTGACGCACTATGGCACCGATAATCACCCCCGATGGCAGGTTCAGGTTCTCGATTTCCTTGTTCACAATGCTGGATGTCTCGAGCGCTTCCGCCTCGATAACCTCGGCAAAGCCGTCACAGATACTATGGACGGATCGGATACGGCCGCGACGCACATGCTGCAGGATTGTGGAGGCGGTAATCGACTTTGGACTAACCACGGCATCGATGCCAAGAGAGCTCAACAATGGACCGTAAGTATTTCTGTTGATTAGGGTAATCGCTCTCTGGCAACCGTATCGCTTGGCCAGAATGGAGCCGAGGATATTGCCCTCGTCATCATTGGTGACGCAAACCACGGTCTCGGTCTGACCGACATTCGCTTCCTCGAGGATTGCGGGATCGAGGCCATCACCATTGATCACGGTGGTATTCGGCAGCTTCTGGGCGATGAACCGTGCCCGTTCCTTGCCATACTCGATAATCCGGACGGTAACACCGGGATAGTTGTTCTCGATCTCCTCGGCCAGCACCAGACCGATATTGCCGCCACCAACAATCAGGATACGGCGCGCTTCCGGCTCCTCATGACCGAAGGCAGCCATGGCGCGGCTGATATGGGCCTCATCAACAACGATATAGGCCTGATCACCGACCAGAAGCTGATCGTCGCCGGTCGGCAGGAAGTAGCGGTCATCACGGGAGATGGTGACGATCTTGATCGCCAGATCGGGAAACAGTGAGGTCAGCTGGCGCAGCGGGGTATTCACGATCGGGCAGTTCTCTTCACAGAGCACGCCGATCAAGCGCACCTTGCCCTCGGCAAAGGGGATCATGTTGAACGCGCCCGGCACCTGCAGGCGGCGGGAAATGGCGCGTGCGACCTCGATCTCCGGCGAGATAATCACATCAATCGGCATATGATCGCGGGAGAACAGATCAGCCCAGATCGGCTTCAGGTAATCCTGTGCCCGCACCCGTGCGATCTTGGTCGTAACATTGAAGATCGAATGGGCCACCTGACAGGCGACCATGTTCACCTCATCGGCATGGGTGACCGCGATTAGCATATCAGCCTCATTGGCCCCTGCCTGCTCCAGCACACTCGGCTGGGAAGCAAGACCATGGATCGATTTCACATCAAGGGTCTGGGCAAGCTCGGTGACAACCGACTGCTCACTGTCGATGACGGTGACATCGTTGCCCTCAACCGCTAGGTAATTGGCGATGTTGCTGCCGACCTGGCCAGCACCGCAGATAATGACTTTCATAACGGCTCAATCAAGCTCTTGGCATGAAAAAGGGATTTGGTGCTGTCGCCACCAATGACAACTGCACCAAATCCCTATTCGCTGCTAATTTCAAGCCCATATCTGGCCTGAAATGCCTATTGCTGCCTAATTTACGGTTGGTGGCGTTGCCATGTCACCGTCGCCGCCAACCATGCTGGCACCGCCGCCGGTCTTGGCACGCAGGCGATCGCTGCTCTGGACACCGAGAGACTTCAGTTTGCGGTGCAGGGCCGAGCGTTCCATGCCGACATAAGAGGCCGTGCGAGAGATATTGCCACCGAAACGGTTGACCTGTGCCATCAGGTATTCACGCTCGAACACCTCACGGGCTTCACGCAGTGGCAGGCTCATGATTTCAGCACCACGCTCCCACTTCACCACATCCGGTGCGCTGGAGCCGATTTCACCCGGCAGCATATCGGCGCGGATGGGGTCTTCTGCAGCCATGATCAGCAGCCAGTCGATGACATTGCGCAGCTGACGGACATTGCCTGGCCATTCATAGGCCTGTAGTGCGGCCATGGCATCATCACCGATTTCACGGGCTGGCAGGCCAGTGGTTTCGGACGCCAGATTCATGAAGTGGCGCAGCAGAACCGGAATATCGTCGCGGCGCTCCTGCAGTGCCGGGACTTCAAGCGGCACGACATTCAGGCGGTAATACAGGTCCTGGCGCATCCGGCCTTCCTGCATTTCTTCCTGCAGGTTGCGGTTGCTCGACGCGATCACGCGGACATCGACACCGATTTTCTGGGTACCACCAACCCGGTGGAAGGTCTGCTCTTGCAGCACGCGCACGATCTTGCCCTGGGTTTCCAGCGGCAGGTCAGCGATTTCATCCAGCAACAGGGTGCCACCATGGGCCTGCTCCAGCAGACCAATCTTGTGCGGCTGGCCCTCGGCGATCTGCTCAGCGCCGAACAGCTCAACCTCGAAATGCTCAGGCCGCATGATGGCGCAGTTCAGCACTACAAACGGGCCATCCTTGCGGCGGGACTGTTCGTGCAGAACGCGGGCAACCACTTCCTTACCGGAACCCGGTGCACCGGTAATCAGCACCCGGCTGTTGGTCGGGGCGACGCGCTCGATGGCGAGTTTCAGGTGGTTTACCTGAGAGGATTTGCCGATCAGGTCAGTGACAGCATTGGCCCGGATACGCAGCTCGCGGTTTTCCCGCCGCAATTTGGCGGCTTCAACGGCGCGATCAACGGTCAGCAGCAGACGGTCGGTCTTGAAGGGCTTTTCGATGAAGTCGTAGGCGCCCTTCTTGATGGCAGCGACAGCGGTTTCGACAGTGCCATGGCCTGAAATCATGAGCACCGGCAGACCCGGATGCTCATGGCGCAGGATCTCAAGAATACCGAGGCCATCCATACGGCTGCCCTCGAGCCAGATATCGAGAATCACCAGACTTGGCTGGCGTGATTTGACGGCTTCCAGTGCCTGATCGGCATCGGCTGCCTGCCGTACCTCATAACCCTCGTCCTGAAGGATATCCGCGATCATTGTGCGGATATCGGCCTCATCATCGACAATCAGAATATCGTGCGCCATGTCTGCTTTTATTCCCGCTGCTTTCCGGCAGCGCTGAACAGCAGCTGCCTGACTTTAAGTGTTGTGACCGATTTCGAGGGCAGCCTCCTGAGCGCCCTCACCGGACTCACTGAGACTTTTCGACAACACTAGTGTTACATATGCGCCACATGTAGGGTTGTCGGCAAGTCTTAATGTTCCGCCGTGATCTTCCACAATCTTCTTCACGATAGCCAGACCAAGACCTGTGCCGCCCTCGCGTTCTGTCACATATGGCTCGGACAGGCGATCCTTGGCCAAATCGGGCAGGCCGAGTCCCTGATCCCGGATATTCACCCAGCAGCTGCTGTCATCCTGTTGAATTTCAACGGAAATCAAATTCCGAGAATCAATCGGCTCGCCCGACTCGGCGAATCCGGCCAGCAGAGTCGAAACCGATTCGACAGCATTCTTGATAACATTGGTCAATGCCTGTGCGATTTGCCGCTGATCCATGACCAGTTCGAGTCGCTCAGGTGATTCTGTGATCTGGATTCGGATTTTTGACACCGCCTGCTGCTGCAGAAACACCACCTCACGCACAACTGAAACCAGATCATCGCGGGCCATTTTCGGTGTCGGCATCCGGGCAAAGGACGAGAATTCATCAACCATGCCGCCAATATCACCAACCTGCCGGATGATCGTATCGATGCAGGTATCGAAGGCCTGATCGTCGCTCGGCACCAGCTTGCCATAACGTCGCCGTAATCGCTCGGCGGCGAGCTGGATCGGGGTCAGCGGGTTCTTGATCTCATGGGCGATCCGTCGAGCCACATCGGACCAGGCGGCCTTGCGCTGGGCACTGACGAGGTCGGTAATATCATCGAATGTGACGATATAGCCGGTGAGCACGCCTTCCTGCAGTTCGGCGGTCAGACGGGTCAGCAGGGTCGCGTTCTCCCCGCTCCCGCGTGGAATGTCGATCTGCTCTTCATAATCGCGCTGAGGCTTCAGACGCGCGCGCGTGATCATCGGCGCCAGCCCCGGAATGTAATCAACCAGCGTTGAATCAATCGCCAGAGGCGGCTCCTCAGCAGCGAAGAAATGCAGCGCATGACGGTTAGCCAGCCTGACCTTGCCCGCGGTATCCAGCGAGACAATGCCTGCCGAGACGCCGGACAGGACCGCTTCGGTAAACCGTCGACGCAGGACCGACTGGCGGTTGGCCTCAATCAGTTCATCGCGTTGCTGCTCAAGTTGTTCCGTCATGCGGTTGAAGGTTCGCGACAGGATGCTGAACTCATCCATATGGGCGGGCTCGGCCACCCGTACACCGAAGTCACCGCCGGAGACCCGGTCCGATGCCTGAATAAGCTGGCTGATCGGCATGGCGATCCAGCTGGCGAATTTCAGCGCCAGACCGATGGCAACAATCAGCAGCAGCAGCGAGGCACCGATAAAGATCAGGGTCATCACCGCGATCAGATTGCCGCGCTGTTCCTCCAGCGCCCGATAACCCGCCGTGGCATCACGGGCGGTCTGCATATGCGCCAGCACTGCCGGATCAATGAACCGCCCGACATAGAGATAGGCATCGACAAAGCGGTCGAGCCGGACAAGTGCGCGTACCCGGTCATCGGTGTCACTGGTCAGGACCGGCACCTCGCCCAGTCGGGCCCGCGCCAGTGCGTCCTCAGGTACGGTTTCAAACTCCATGGCAAAGGTCAGGCCCGATTTGGCCAGCACCTGCCCGGAGCCATTAAACACAACTGCCTCGGTAAGGTTGCGGATCAGGGTCTGGGTCTGCACTGCCTGATTAAGGCGCGGGTCATTGCCCATGAGCGCCAGCGACTGCCGGTTAAGGTCGGTCGCCATGGCCAGCGCATCAGCACGGATCACCTGCTGGTGCTCAGCCAGATAGGCTTCGGCGACACTGAGGCTTTCCTCAACCGCGGTGCGTACCTGGTCGCTGAACCAGCCCTGTACACCGTAATAGAAGAATGTCGCGGCAAAAGCCGCCACCAGCACCGACGGGATGGTCACCAGTACAGAGAAGAATACCACCAGCCGCATATGCAGCCGCGATCCGGCAAGCCCGCGCCGCCGCCGCTGCCATGACTGCACCATCCGGTAGATCAGCACCAGCGCCAGCACCGCGAACAGCGCCAGATTGAGCACGAGCAGCCAGAGCACGGTTTCCGCCTCGGCCTCAACCGCACCGCGTCTGGTCACGATGAACATGGTCGCCAGCAGCGAGACAATCCCGGCGATGGCCAGCAGCATGGCAAATTTGTTCGACCAGATGATCCGGCCGAGCCAGCCGAGTGCCAGCCGCCAGAGCGGCTTTTCGCCCGGTGTTGCGTCAGATGTGCTGGGGTTGGCTGCCATACTGTCCGGCTCGCGAGTATGAATTCATATCAGCCACGGCTGATCGGGTCAGATGTGGTCTTACTTGATTCCGCGCACCACTGGAATGTTTAAACCGCGTATCTTCTTACGAAGCGTATTGCGGTTGAGACCGAGCAACTCTGCCGCCTTGATCTGGTTGCCCTTGGTTGCCTCAAGGCACTGGGTGATCAGTGGGCGCTCGACTTCCTGAATGATCCGCTCATACAGGCCCGATGCGGGCAGTGACCCGTCATGTGCTGCGAAATAGGCCGTAAGGTGGCGACCCACCGCTTCGGACAGGCTCTCGTCGCTCGGAATATGCGAAATACCGGCAACCGGCTCACTCGCCTCGTCCTCATTCAGCTCGGCATCAATGACATCGACATCGATTTCCTCATCCACATAGAGCGCGGACAGGCGGCGGACGAGGTTTTCCAGTTCCCGCACATTGCCCGGCCACTGGTGAACCTGCAGGCGCTGCATCGCCGCCGGGGTCAAACGCTTGGCGATCTTCTCCTCCGGCATGGTTTCGGAGAGGAAGTGGCTGACCAGATCGGGAATGTCGCTGCTGCGCTCACGCAGGGCCGGCAGACGCATGGGCACAACGTTGAGGCGATAGTACAGATCCTCACGGAACAGCCCCTGCCGGATCAGGGTACGCAGATCCCGGTGGGTCGCTGCAATGATCCGCACATCGGCGGCCATGGCAGTACGACCGCCAACGGTGGTGTACTCACCTTCCTGCAGCACACGCAGCAGCCGGGTCTGTGCCTCCGGTGGCATATCACCAATCTCATCAAGGAACAGCGTGCCGCCCTGTGCCTGCTCAAACCGCCCGGTCGAGCGGTTGACGGCACCGGTGAAGGCACCCTTCTCATGGCCGAACAGCTCGCTTTCGATCAGTTCGCGCGGGATTGCCGCCATGTTGACCGGCACAAACGGACCGCGCTTGCGCTGGCCAAGTTCATGCAGCGCCTTGGCTACCAGTTCCTTACCGGTACCGCTCTCGCCAGTAATCAGCACGGTCAGGTCGGTATTCATCAACCGCGCCATGATGCGATAGATATTCTGCATCGCCGGTGAGCGACCGATCAGCGGCAAGCGCTCGCTTTCTTTTGCAACCGGTATATCCGTCTGCTCGACCGCCCCAGCTTTCAGGGCGCGCTCGACCACCTGTATCAGTTCGCTCAGATCAAACGGCTTGGGCAGATACTCGAATGCACCGCGCTCGGCTGCCTTTACCGCGGTCATCAGGGTATTCTGCGCACTCATCACCACCACCCGCAACTCCGGTCGCAAGCGGCGCAGGCGCGGCAGCAGGTCGAGGCCGTTCTCATCCGGCATCACCACATCGGTAATCACCAGATCGCCCTCACCGTCAGATACCCAGCGCCAGAGGGTCGAGGCATTGCTGGTGGTCCGTACATCATAGCCTTCACGGGCCAAAGCCTGGGTCAGCACCGTACGGATCGAGCGATCATCATCGGCAACGAGGATGGTACCTGAGGTCATTGCTCACCCCGCCACATCGGCAGCGCCACCCGGAACACCGTCCGGCCCGGATCGCTCTCGTAACTGATGATACCGCCATGGTCCTCGACCAGCTTGGCCACCAGTGCGAGGCCTAGACCGGTGCCGCCACTCTTGGTGGTGACAAAGGGATCGAACAGATGCGGGCGCACGTTCTCCGGGATGCCGTTACCGTTGTCCTGCACGCTGACCTGCAATGGCAGGTGAATACGGCTCTCCTGCCCGGCCAGTGTTACCCGTACCGTCGGGTTATAGGCGGTGGAGATGACGATCTCGCCACCCTTGGTCGGTGCCGCCTCGGCAGCATTCTTGAGCAGGTTCAGGAACAGCTGCACCAGCTGTTCGCGATTGCCGCGAATATCGGGGAGCGAGGGATCGTATTTCTCCTCGATCTTGATCCCGTCGCAGAAACCGGCCTTGGCCAGCTTGACCACCTGTTGCAGAACCTGGTGGATGTTGACCGGCTCGGACTCAATCGGTCCGGCAACGGTGAACACCTCAACCCGGTCGATCAGGCTCTTGATCCGGTTGGTTTCCTCACGGATCAACTGGGTCAGTTCGCGGTCCTCATCACTGGCCTGTTTTTCCAGCAGTTGCGCCGCACCGCGAATGCTCAGCAACGGGTTGCGCAGCTCATGGGCCAGCATCGCCGCCATACCGGAGATCGAGCGGACGGAATGCCGGTGATTGTTGCGCTGGTCGATCTTGCGCGCCATGGAGCGCTCACCGATCTGGATGGCAACATATTCGGCGGGCACGCCGATCGGGGCGACCTGAACCATCACGGTCTGTCCGGCGATATGGCTGGTATTCAACTCGATCCCGTATTCAGCGATTGAATTACCGGTTTTAAGCGCCTGTGACACCAGTGAGAAGATCGGCGACGCGGTTGGGAAAATGTCGCCCAGATCCATACGCAGGAAGCTGATCCGCGGGGTATTGAAGAAGTCTTCCGCAGACAGGTTGACCTGAACAATACGTCCATGCTGATTGGCGACCACAATCGGATCGGGAAGTGCATCCATCAGCTCTTCGGCGTTGACCAACTTGCCGTCGGTTGCCAGTTTGCGCACGCGCGTCAATGCCATGGGTGTTATAGACCGGTTATTCGTGGTTAAAGGCGTTCTGCGCCATACAGGATCAGACTAGTACAATCTGGGTATTGATTAAATTTTACGCAAGCGTAATACCCGCCCAAACATTCAGCAACACTGTTTTAAGACCCAGCCTCGCCCATGACCGTTCCAGCCACCGCCGCCAAGCCAAAGACCGCTGCCCTGCTCGTTGCTGCCGGGCGTGGTATACGGTTTATGGCAGATCGACCCAAGCAATATCTCGATCTGCAGGGCATGACTGTATTGCGCCGCTCCGTGCTGGCATTTCTCAATCATCCGACGATTGATCTGGTGCAGGTTGTCATCGGCGATGATCACCATGATCTGTACCAGCAGGCGGTCGGCGACCTGCCCTTGCTGCCGCCGGTTATCGGTGGTGAAACCCGCCAGCAATCCGTTGCCAATGGCCTCACCGCCCTCGCCGACCACGAGCCCGAACAGGTACTGATCCACGATGCCGCCCGCCCGCTGATCGGTGCCGAGACCCTCGATGCGGTCATGGAGGCGCTTACGGACAGCATTGGCGCCATTGTGGCGGTGCCGGTTGCCGACACCCTGAAACATGCCGATGACAGCAGCCGGATTGAGCGCACGGTGTCCCGCGAGGATCTGTGGCAGGCCCAGACCCCGCAGGCATTCCGGTTTGCTGATATACTGGCGGCGCACCAGAAACTGGCGGGCCAGAACCTCACCGATGACGCCGCCCTCGCCGAGGCAACCGGTATTGCGGTAAAACTGGTCGAGGCTCGCAGCCCGAATTTCAAGATTACCCGAAAGAATGATCTGATTATGGCCAATGCACTTATCGCCGGTAGCGAAGGCACCGCCGCAGCTACCGCCCCGAAAATGGAAACCCGCACCGGTCTCGGCTTCGATGTGCACCGGCTGGTGCCCGGCCACGGGGTGATCCTGTGCAATGTGGTGATCCCGTCGGATATGAGACTCGACGGCCATTCCGATGCCGATGTGGCCCTGCATGCGGTAACCGACGCGCTGCTGTCGGCCATGTGTGCCGGTGATATTGGCCAGCACTTCCCGCCCTCCAACCCGCAATGGAAGGGTGCTGACAGCGCGCAGTTCCTCGAACATGCGGTCAAGATGCTTGACGATCTTGGCGGTCGCCTGATCCATGCCGATGTCACCCTGATGTGCGAATTGCCGAAAATCGGCCCGCATCGGGATAAGCTCCAAGCGCGCCTCGCCGAAATATTGTCGGTTCCCCTGTCCCGTGCCTCGGTCAAGGCAACCACGACAGAGCGCCTCGGCTTCACCGGTCGCGGCGAAGGCATAGCCTGTCAGGCGGCGGTGACCATCGAACTGCCAGCGGAGCCTGAGGCATGAGCGAGTTTGATCAGGACATAGTTCAGGCAGCGCAACGCGTCCTCGACCTCGGCAATGCACGGGGGAAAATGGTCGCGACGGCTGAATCCTGCACCGGTGGGCTAATTGGCGGGGCGATTACCAGCCTTTCCGGCTCTTCCGCCGTCTATGATCGCGGTATTATCAGCTATTCCAACGAAGCCAAGAACGAGTTGCTGAACGTACCCAAAGAGATTTTGGCGGCACATGGCGCGGTCAGCGAACAGATCGCCATTGCCATGGTCAAGGGCCTGCTAGCCTGTAGTATCGCCGATATCGGTATATCCGTCACCGGTGTCGCCGGGCCGACTGGTGGCACACCAGAGAAACCCGTGGGCCTCGTCTATATCGGCTATGGCAGCCGGGACGGCAGCATTAAGGCCGAGCGCTGCATGTTCGACGGCGACCGAACCGGAATCCGCCGCCAGACGATTATCCGGGCACTGGAACTGGCGGCCAGCCTGCTTGACGCCTGAAATACCGCTCAGGCGGTTTTTTCGATGACGATGGTCTGTGCCTTCTGGCCAGTGCGTTTTTCGGCCTCTGCCAGATCGCCATAGAGCGTCTGGGCGCGATCCTCGAATGCCACAACCATGCGGCTGATGACTTCCGAGAAGAACAGCGATGCCAGCTTCTGCAGCATCTTCGAGCGGAATTCAAAATCGACGAAGAAATCGATCTCGCAGGCCTGACCATCCGGCGTTGGCGTGAACTGCCATTTGTTGCGCAGGGACTTCAGCGGCCCATCCAAATATTCCACATTGATCGCCGCCGGTTTGTCACCATCCGGCGGGAGCAGTTCCACCCGCGAGGTAAAGCGCTCGCGGATCATCTTGAAGCCGATAATCAGGTCGGCCAGCACCATATTGCTTTCGCGTGAGCGGATACGTGCGGCACTGCACCAGGGCAGAAACTCCGGATAGCTGGCAATATCGGCGACCAGATCGAACATCTGATCCGCACGGTATGGCACGATTTTCTTTTCGGTATGGGTTGGCATATGCCCTGCCCTGTTCCTGTCTTCTGCCTAACCGGCCGCTGCCGCCAGCTTGGCCTCACGGGCCGCGCGCAGCTTTTCGAAATCATCACCCGCATGGTGCGAAGAACGGGTTAATGGCGATGCGGAGACCATCAAGAAACCCTTGGCTCGTGCGATCTTCACATAGGATGCGAATTCCTTCGGCTCGACAAAACGGTCAACCGCCGCATGTTTCGTGGTCGGCTGCAGATACTGGCCAATGGTGATGAAATCCACATCGGCGGCGCGCAGATCATCCATCACCTGCAGCACCTCTTCCTTGCTCTCGCCGAGGCCGACCATCAGGCCGGATTTGGTGAAGATGGTCGGATCGGCACGCTTGACCCGATGCAACAGGTCGAGCGAGGTGAAATAGCGCGCACCAGGACGAATTGACGGATAGAGCCGTGGTGCGGTTTCGAGGTTGTGGTTGAACACATCGGGCTTGGCCGCAACGATAATATCAACCGCCTGATCTACCTTGTGCTTGAAATCGGGGGTCAGAATTTCAATCGTGGTTTCCGGTGACTGGCGACGGATCGCGCGGATGGTCTGGGCAAAATGCTCGGCCCCGCCATCGGCGAGGTCATCCCGGTCAACCGAGGTAACCACCACATGGTTGAGACCGAGCTCGGCAGTGGCATCGGCCACCCGTTTTGGCTCGAACGGGTCGAGATCATCCGGCATCCCGGTTGCCACGTTACAGAAGGCACAGGCACGGGTGCAGACCGAGCCGAGGATCATGAAGGTCGCATGTTTCTTGGCCCAGCACTCGCCGATATTCGGGCAGGCCGCTTCCTCGCAGACCGTGTTCAGCTTGAGGCCACGCATCAACTCACGGGTCGAATGATACTCCTGTGACACCGGTGCCTTGACCCGGATCCAAGAAGGTTTCTTCTGGATCGGGTTGTCCGGGCGATGGGCCTTTTCAGGATGTCGAACGCGATTGTTATCGACGGGCATTGTGTGAACTCTCGAAAACTTCCCTGTTACCTATGCTTAACATAGGCATAGCCGCAGTTGATTGAAATAACTTATCCGGGAACCGAATTGCCGCATTGCGTTGTCATCAACGCCGCTGCTTCATCTCTCGGAGCAGCCTGATGCGCTGGGCAATTTCCCAGATGAAGAACAGCGCACCGCCGATGGCCAGCGCCAGCAATACCCACCACATCGAGGGATTATCGCTGCCCGCCTCCCTCGCCGTCTCGACAAAGCCGTAGCCGAGCTTGAGGCAGACGCTCAACCCGAACAGCGACCCCAGCAGAATAAACACATGCCAGAGCCAGAGGGCACGAGCCTTGGTTTTCTGAAATACGGACAAGTTACATCCCTAATGCTGTTGCAGCTTGAATGACTGGTCCCATCCGTACAGGATGAGATAATTCATTACCACAAACCGTACAATCAATAGAGCTGTATGCCCGTTTTCGTCAGACGTACATTATGGGCCCTGACCATTGTCGCGATCGGTCTGGGCGCCCTTTATTTCCTGTTTCCGCCAGCCCGCAATCAGGTCTATCTGAAGGCCGAACCAGCCCAGAAGGCAATGTTCATCAATCTGCTGGTCGCACGGCGGGTCGATCAACTTTACAGCCAGGAACCCCATACTCCGCTGACCGATACCGGATTCCGGGATCAGCCGGATGGCACCTATTGGCACATGCAGGTCAGCGAGACCTCCGAGTTGCAGGTCGACTGGTCGGAAGATGGCAACAGCCTGATTGCCGAATTCAAGGACCTGCCGGAAGACATCTGTGCGCCCGTTCTGTTCGCGGCCAGCATCGCCGACACGATCTACCTGGACCGGTTGCCACTCGTCCCATTTCTGCCGGTTTATACCAATTATCAGACCGAATGGTCCTATGACGAGTTACGCCGGATCATCATTGGCGATGAGGAGTTCCAATCATTCGATCGACGGACACCGCTGGAGATAATGAGCTTCATCGAACCTTGTGAAGCAGCGGTCAGGGACGGCACGGTACAGGCAAGCATAACCTATACCCGCCAGCCCGATGATGCGCCCAATCACCTGACCCGGATGGCGGAGAAAGCCAAGATATTTGAGGAGCAGGTTCGCGCCGATCCCGTCCGTCAGGCGGCGCGCGAAGCCACCGAGATGGAGGTTGAGCGCATCAGACTGATGCGTGAGAAAGAGCATCCGGAACTGAAAGGCGAGGAACTCCAGCGACAAACGCCCGAGCGCTACTGACCGACCAAACTTTCGACAACCAGACTTTCAACGATCAGAATGGCCGTGATCAGAAGTGAATAGCCCGGCCATAGGCGTCGAGCACGCTTTCATGCATCATTTCCGACAGGGTCGGATGCGGGAATACCGTATGCATCAACTCGGCTTCCGTGGTCTCCAGCGTCTTGGCAATGCCATAGCCCTGGATCAGTTCGGTCACCTCGGCACCGACCATATGGGCACCCAGCAGCTCGCCGGTCTTGGCATCGAACACGGTCTTGACCATGCCTTCCGGCTCACCGAGCGCGATGGCCTTGCCATTACCGATGAACGGGAAGCGACCGACCTTGACGTCATAGCCCGCCGCCTTGGCCTTGGCTTCTGACAGGCCGACAGAGGCGATCTGCGGCGTACAATAGGTACAGCCCGGAATATTGCTGGTATCGAGCGGATGCACGCCCTTCTGTCCGGCGATTTTCTCGACACAGATCACGCCCTCATGGCTGGCCTTGTGTGCCAGCCAGGGCGGGCCGGCAACATCACCGATGGCATAGACGCCGGGCTCGCCGGTTTCCATCCATTCATTGATGACGATATGGCCACGATCGGTCTGCACCTTGGTGCCTTCCAGACCAATATCCTCGATATTACCGGTTATGCCGATCGCCATGATGATGCGGTCGTATTTCTCGGTCTGTTTCTTGCCGCCAACATCAATGGTTGCCTCAATGTCCTTGGCACCCGGCTTGGTGCCCTCGACCTTGGCACCGGTGATGATCTTCATCCCCTGCTTCTCAAGGTTCTTTTTGACGAAGGCTGAGATTTCCTCATCCTCAGCCGGGACGATGCGGTCCATCATCTCAACCACGGTGACATCGGCCCCCATGTTGAGGAAGAAGCTGGCGAATTCGATGCCGATGGCACCGGAGCCGATGACCAGCAGCTTTTTCGGCATGGTGTCGGGCACCATGGCTTCCTTGTAGGACCAGATGAACTTGCCATCCGGCTTCAGGTTCGGCAGCACCCGTGCGCGTGCGCCAGTAGCCAAAATGATGTGCTTGGCGGTCAGGGTCTCGCTACCACCCTTCTGCAGATCAACGCTGAGCTTGCCCTTGCCCGCCAGCTTGGCATGACCATCAAACACCGTGACCTTGTTCTTCTTCAGCAGGTGTTTGACCCCGCCGGAGAGTTGCGAGGCAACCCCGCGGGAGCGTTTGACCACCTTGTCGAGGTCAAAGCGGATATTGTCCGCCGCCAGCCCGTATTCATCCAGGTGGTGCAGCATGTGATGCACCTCGGCTGAACGCAGCAGCGCCTTGGTCGGAATACAGCCCCAGTTCAGGCAGATACCGCCCAGATGCTCACGCTCGACCAGCGCCACCTTCATTTTCAGCTGCGCCGCCCGGATCGCAGCCACATAGCCACCGGGTCCGCCACCGACAACGATCAGGTCAAAGGATGTATCAGCCATTATTCTTGCTCCTGCGAGGTGATGCCGCTTACAGCATCATCGCCATTGGGTCTTCGATCAGCTTCTTGAACTCGGCGAGGAATTCTGCGCCGACGGCACCGTCAACCACCCGGTGATCGACCGACAGGGTGCAGCTCATCATGGTGGCGACGGCGAGTGCGCCATCCTTGACCACCGGCCGCTGTTCACCGGCACCGACCGCGAGGATACAGCCCTGCGGCGGGTTGATGATCGCGGAGAATTCCTTGATCCCGAACATGCCGAGATTGGACAGTGAGAAGGTTCCGCCCTGATACTCATCGGGCTTCAGCTTACCGTCACGGGCGCGGATGGCGAGGTCCTTCATCTCTTTCGAGATGGTGGCGAGCCCCTTCTCTTCCGCATGCTTGATGATCGGGGTGATCAGGCCGGTCGGCGTGGCCACCGCGACGGAAATATCCGCGTGCTTGTACTGCAACATCGCCGCTTCGGTATAGGAGGCATTGGCCGCCGGTACCCGCTTGAGGGCAACGGCACAAGCCTTGATAATCAGGTCGTTGACCGAGAGCTTGTATGCCTGATCGCCTTCCGGCGACTTGGCATTCAGTTGTTTGCGGAGATCAAGCAGCGCGTCGATTTCGCATTCCACGGTCAGATAGAAATGCGGCACAGTCTGTTTGGATTCCGTGAGACGCTTGGCAATGGTCTTGCGCATACCGGAATTGGCGATTTCCTCGTATTCCATGCCATAGGCATCGGCGAGCGCCTTAGCATCCGGTCCGGCGGGCATGGACGCAGCGGCAGTCGGCTTTGCGGCATCGGTTTTCTTCGCCGCCTCTGGCGCAGCCTTGCCGGTACCGTCCTTTTTGGCGGCCTCAATATCGGCCTTGACGATACGACCGTTGGGGCCAGTGCCCTTGATTGCGGTTAGGTCGAGACCGGCCTGATCGGCCATGCGGCGGGCAAGCGGGCTGGCAAAAATACGGTTGCCGTCCTTGCTCGGTGCTGCCGGGGCCGGGCTTGCGGGTTCCTCTGGACGCTTTTCCGGTGGTTTGCCCGATGGCGTCACATCGGATTTATCAACGCTCTTTTCTTCCTTGGCCGGTTTATCGTCACCGCCAGCGCTGTCCGCGCCATCAAGATCAGAGGCGCTTTCGCCCTCTTCCAGCAACAGTGCGATTACCTCATTGACCGCGACGCCTTCGGTGCCTGCCTCGACGAGGATCTTGCCGACCTTGCCTTCATCCACGGCTTCCACTTCCATGGTTGCCTTGTCGGTTTCGATCTCGGCGATCACGTCACCGGCGCTAATTTCATCGCCCTCCTTGACGAGCCATGAAGACAGGGTGCCTTCGGTCATCGTCGGGGACAGGGCTGGCATCAGGATTTTGATCGGCATGGTCGTTCGCTTTCAGGCGGTAATCAGCATTGAACTTAGCGGTAGCAGACGGCTTTGGCGGCTTCGATGATCTTCGGCGCGCGCGGCAGGGCCAGCTCTTCCAGATTGGCGGCATAGGGCAGCGGCACATCCGCGCCATTGACCCGCATCACCGGTGCGTCGAGATAATCAAAGGCGTGCTCGAAGATACGCGCGGCGATTTCGGAATTGATGCCGGCATAGGCCCAGCCCTCTTCCACCGCCACGATACGGTTGGTCTTCTTGACACTGTTGACGATGGTTTCGGTATCGAGCGGACGGATGGTGCGCAGGTCAATAACCTCGGCGCTGATCCCCTCTTCCGCCAGCTTCTCGGCAGCCTCAAGGGCATATTTCACCATGAGCGAGAAGGCCGTAATGGTGACATCGCTGCCCTCACGCACGACTTTCGCCTTGCCGATCGGCACGGTGAAGTCCTCATCGGTCGGCACGTCAAAGCTCATGCCATAGGTGATCTCGTTCTCGAGGAAGATCACCGGGTTCGGATCGCGGATCGCGGATTTCAGCAGCCCCTTGCAGTCACCGGCGCTGTATGGCGAGACGACCTTGAGGCCGGGTACATGGCCATACCAGCTGGCATAACACTGGCTGTGCTGCGCCGCGACGCGGGATGCGGCACCGTTCGGGCCACGGAACACGATCGGACAGCCCATCTGGCCGCCGGACATGTACAGGGTCTTGGCAGCAGAGTTGATCAGATGATCCATCGCCTGCATGGCGAAGTTGAAGGTCATGAACTCGACAATCGGTTTCAGGCCACCAAAGGCAGCACCGACACCAAGACCGGCAAAGCCATGCTCGGTGATCGGGGTGTCGATCACGCGCTTATCGCCAAATTCATCGAGCAGGCCCTGGGTTACCTTGTAGGCACCCTGATACTGGGCCACTTCCTCACCCATGACGAAGACGGCGTTATCGGAACGCATTTCCTCGGCCATGGCATCGCGCAGGGCCTCACGGACGGTCTGTTCCTTGGTGTCCTTGTAATACTTGTCCTCATCCGACGCAGGTGCGGTTTCCATCGGCTTCGGTGCCGCAGCCTCGGCAGGTGCCTTGGCTTCCGGCTCAGCAGGTTTCTCATCCGCCGGTTTGGCAGCGCTTGCCCCGGAGGTATCGATATCATCAGCGCTCTCGCCTTCCTCGATCAGAACGGCAATCGGCGTATTGACCGCAACGCCCTCTGTGCCCTCATCAATCAGGATCTTGCCGACCTTGCCCTCATCCACGGCTTCCACTTCCATGGTCGCCTTGTCGGTTTCGATCTCGGCAATCACGTCACCGGCGGTTACGTCGTCGCCTTCCTTGACCAGCCATTTTGCGAGGGTGCCCTCGGTCATGGTGGGTGAAAGGGCTGGCATCAATACCTCAGTAGGCATGTTCGTTTCCTAAATCTGACTATCGTTTCAATGACGAAAATAATGGCTGGGCGCGGGCCGATCAGGCGTCGACGAGAACATCGGTCCAGAGTTCGGACGGGTCCGGCTCCGGGCTGTTCTGAGCGAAGTCGGCTGACTCGTTGACGATCTCCTTGATCTCCTTGTCGATCGCCTTGATGTCGTCTTCGCTGACCTTCTGGTCGAGCAGCATGGCGCGGACCTTCTCGATCGGATCGCGTTGCTGGCGGTACTCGTTCAGCTCTTCCTTGCTCCGGTATTTCGCCGGATCGGACATGGAGTGGCCACGATAGCGATAGGTCTGGGCCTCGAGGATCATGGGGCCGTTGTTGCGGACATAGTCAACGGCTTCTTCCGCCGCTGCCTGCATTGCCAGCACGTCCATGCCATCGGCCTGCTTGCCGGGGATGCCATAGGCCTCGCCGCGACGGAATAGTTCACCGGCGGAAGCGCGCTCCTGACTGGTGCCCATGCCGTATTTGTTGTTCTCAATGACGATCAGGGCCGGCAGCTTCCAGAGTGCCGCCATGTTGAGGGTCTCATAGACCTGCCCCTGGTTCACCGCACCGTCGCCGACGTAACAGACATTGATGCCGCCATCATTCTGGAATTTGTGGGCGAAAGCGAGACCGGCACCGATCGGCACCTGCGCACCGACGATACCGTGGCCGCCATAGAATTTCTTCTCGCGGCTGAACATGTGCATGGAACCACCCTTGCCGCGCGAATAACCGGTTTCACGACCGGTCAGCTCCGCCATGACGCCTTTCGGGTCCATGTCACAGGCCAGCATGTGGCCGTGGTCACGATAGCTGGTGATAACGCTGTCGGTGTCCTTCAGTTTTGACTGGATGCCGACAACAACCGCTTCCTGACCGATATAGAGGTGGCAGAAACCGCCGATCAGGCCCATGCCATACAACTGGCCTGCCTTCTCTTCAAAGCGGCGGATCAGCAGCATGTCGCGGTAGAGCTTCAGCAACTCATCCTTGCTCACCTTCGGCTTCGCAGTGCTGCGCCGTTTGGTGGCGGTCGACTTGCCCGCTGTACTGTCAGACTTTGATGATGCGCTCGAGGAACGACGCGTGGCCATAGAGATGTCTCCCAGTATCGATGACGGTGATTTGTCCGATAAGAAATCGGAAGATGCTTGTTTATCTAGCTGGCTTGCGCGTGATTGCCAGCCACCTGCCTTTAAATTCCGCCTATAGTGCTAAGAGATTCAGCGATTTTGCGCAAACCAATTTGATCTTCGTGGCAACGCAACATTCCATGATAAAACGTATAAATACATGTTAAATATCAGTGCATTGCGGATTGATGCTTAATCCGCAAATATTTTTTCCGATGCTGCGTTGCAAGATGATGTGACTACTGGGTCAGACTGTCATTGGTCATGACAACATACTCATTCGGTCGGGTGAAATTCAGCACGCGCCGCACCCGTTCCTCAAGCATGTCTGGGTCGAGGCTGTTGGTGCGCAACTGTCTGGCGCGCTTCTCCCAACCCTGCCGCTCGGTGACCAACTGATCGCGCTCGACGGCGAGATCATCCACCGTGGTCTGCAATTCGACCATGGCACGAAACCCGCTGTCACCCTGAACAGCGTGATACGCAAAATAGCCGACAATAAGCGAGCCGATGGCCGCCTGACCAATCAGCATGATGCCGGTTCGCAATCTGGATTTAATCCCTGCCATGACCTGATCGAATCACGAATGCGCCACCGGGTCAACAAACCCGATGACGCAGAGAATCGTTAGTGATGAAAGAGTTACCGCAGGGCAACCCGTCGCCAACCCGTCAGCGGCCGAAGATCGATGCGCCGGGGTAAACCGCAGCCGGCCCGAGTTCTTCTTCGATACGCAGCAGCTGGTTGTATTTCGCGGTCCGGTCGGAACGTGACAGTGAACCGGTCTTGATCTGGCCGCAGTTGGTGGCAACCGCGAGATCGGCAATGGTGCTGTCCTCGGTCTCGCCTGAACGGTGCGACATGACGGCGGTGAAACCGGCCTTGTGCGCCATCTCAACCGCTTCGAGGGTCTCGGTCAGGCTGCCGATCTGGTTCACCTTCACCAGAATTGAATTGGCGCTGCCCTTGGCGATGCCATCAGCCAGACGTGCCGGGTTGGTCACGAACAGATCATCGCCAACCAGCTGACACTTGTCACCAATGGTATCGGTCAGCAGCTTCCAGCCATCCCAGTCATCCTCGGCCATGCCGTCCTCGATCGACAGGATCGGGAATTTGCCAACCAGCTTGGCCCAGTAATCAACCATACCAGCGCTGTCGAGGCTGACGCCTTCGCCTTCAAGTTCATATTTGCCGTTCTTGTAGAATTCGGTTGAGGCGGCATCGAGCGCCAGCGCCACATCATCGCCCGGTTTGTAACCGGCTTTTTCAATTGCCTTGAGGACATAGCCGATGGCGTCTTCGGTCGAAGCAACATTCGGGGCAAAACCGCCCTCGTCGCCAACATTGGTCGCCAGACCTGCTTCCGACAGCAGTTTCTTGAGGTTATGGAACACCTCGGCCCCCATGCGCACAGCCTCACCGATGGATGGTGCACTGACCGGCATGATCATGAATTCCTGCACATCAACCGGGTTGTCGGCATGGGCACCGCCATTGATGATATTCATCATCGGCACCGGCATGGTGCGGGCAGAGGCACCACCAATATAGCGATAGAGCGACAGACCGGCATCTTCTGCCGCTGCCTTGGCAACCGCGAGGCTGACGCCGAGGATCGCATTCGCGCCGAGATTGCCCTTGTTGTCGGTGCCGTCGAGGGCGAGCATCATCTGGTCGACGATGATCTGCTCATGGGCATCCATGCCGAGCAGCGCATCCTGAATATCGGCATTCACCGCATTGACCGCGTTCTGCACGCCCTTGCCCAGATAGCGGGACTTGTCACCATCACGGAGTTCAACCGCCTCATGGGTACCGGTTGAGGCACCGGACGGCACCGCCGCACGACCGAAAGCACCGCTCTCGAGGGTAACATCAACCTCGACGGTCGGGTTACCGCGGCTGTCCAGAATTTCGCGGGCGTGAATATCAACGATAGCGGTCATGATGCGTTCTCTCGTCTGATGATTATGGTTATGAGGCTTTTATGAGATTATCGATGTCCTGCAATCTCTTGAGCAGGTCTTCCATCTGATCGATCGGCACCATGTTCGGGCCGTCGGATGGTGCATTGTCTGGGTCCTGATGGGTCTCGATGAAGACGCCGGCAACACCGACCGCAACGGCGGCGCGGGCCAGAACCGGTACGAATTCGCGCTGACCGCCGGATGATGTGCCCTGCCCACCCGGCTGTTGCACCGAATGCGTCGCATCGAAGATCACGGGATAGCCGGTTTCAGCCATGGTTGGCAGCGCGCGCATGTCCGAGACAAGCGTGTTGTAGCCGAAACTGGCACCGCGCTCGGTCAGCAGGATTTTCTCATTACCGGTCGAGGCAAGCTTGGCCGCCACATTGGCCATATCCCAGGGTGCCAGGAACTGCCCCTTTTTCACATTGATGATGGCTCCGGTATCGGCTGCGGCCAGCAACAGATCGGTCTGGCGACACAGGAAGGCCGGGATCTGGAGAATGTCGACAACAGCGGCAACCGGCTCGCACTGCTCGGCACCATGAATATCGGTCAGCACCGGTACCTGCAGTTCCTTGCGCAGATCGGCCAGGATTGGCAGACCTTTGTCGAGGCCCATGCCGCGCTTGCCGGATACCGAGGTTCGGTTCGCCTTGTCGAACGAGGTTTTATAGATGAACGGAATGCCGAGACGCCCGGTGATTTCCTGCATCTGCCCCGCCATGTCAAAGGCATGGTCCCGGCTCTCAAGCTGGCAAGGACCGGCAATCAGCACAAATGGCAGCTTGTTGCCGATCCGGATATCGCCGAGTTCAACGGTCTTTTGCATCGTGTTCAGCATCAAACCAACCGGCTCTGTTGAATGGCGGCCTGAACGAAGCTGGTAAACAGCGGATGCGGCTCGAACGGACGGGATTTCAGTTCAGGGTGGAACTGAACGCCGATGAACCACGGGTGGTCCGGCAGTTCGATCATTTCCGGCAACTGGCCGTCCGGCGACAGACCGCAGAACCGAACACCGACTTCCTCAAGTTGCTCCTTGAAGTGGATATTCACCTCATAGCGATGGCGGTGGCGTTCCTGAATCTGCTCTTTCTTGTAAATCTCATGGACCTTTGATCCCGGCAGCAGGTCACAGGGGAAAGCACCCAGACGCATGGTGCCACCCATCGGGCTGGCGGAGTTGCGTCGCTCAACCGTCCCTGCCCGCTCCCATTCGGTCATCAGACCGACAACCGGGTTCTCCATCGGGCCAAATTCGCTCGAACTGGCATCCTCAAGCCCGGCAAGATTGCGTGCTGCCTCGATGATCGCCATCTGCATGCCGAAGCAGATACCGAAATACGGGATTTTGTGTTCACGGGCGAACTGGGCGGCCTTGATCTTGCCTTCCGCGCCACGCTCACCGAAGCCACCGGGCACCAGAATGCCGTGGATGCCCTCAAGCTGCTGGAGTGTGTCTTCACGCTCAAAAATCTGGCTGTCGAGCCACTCAACGCTGACCTTGACGTTATTGGCGATACCGCCATGGTCAAGCGCCTCATTCAGCGACTTGTAGGCATCAAGCAGTGAGGTGTATTTACCGACAACCGCGATGCGGACTTCGCCTTCCGGTTCACGGACACGACTGACAACCTGCTGCCAGCGGGTCAGGTCAGGTGCCGGGGCATCAATGCCGAAATATTTCAGCACTTCATCATCCAGCCCCTGCTCATGATAGGTCATGGGGACGGCATAGATGGTGTCGACGTCACGAGCCTCAATTACGCGCTCACGGCGGATGTTGCAAAACAGGGCAATCTTGCGCCGCTCGCTCTCCGGGATCGGCTGTTCACAGCGACAGATCAGGATTTGTGGCTGGATACCGACAGACAGCAGTTCCTTGACCGAGTGCTGGGTCGGCTTGGTTTTAAGCTCACCGGCGGCGGCCAGATATGGCACCAGCGTCGCATGGATGAACAGGGCGTTTTCCGGGCCGATCTCGTTGCCGAACTGGCGGATCGCCTCCAGGAATGGCAGGCTCTCGATATCACCGACCGTGCCGCCGATTTCACAGATGATGAAATCCTCATCCGAAGTACCGGAACCGATGAACGCCTTGATCGCATCGGTGACATGGGGAATGACCTGAACCGTGGCACCGAGATAATCGCCGCGACGTTCCTTGGCGATCACTTCGGAATAGATACGGCCGGTTGTGATATTGTCGCCCTGACGTGCCGATACGCCGGTAAAACGCTCATAATGGCCGAGATCGAGATCGGTTTCGGCCCCGTCATCGGTGACGAAAACCTCACCATGCTGATAGGGGCTCATGGTGCCCGGATCGACGTTCAGATATGGATCAAGCTTGCGGATACGAGCCTTGAAGCCGCGGGCCTGCAGCAAGGCCGCCAGAGCAGCTGCCCCCAACCCCTTGCCAAGCGAAGACACCACGCCACCGGTTACAAAAATGAAGCGTGCCATAAATCGATCTGTCCCTGTGTCTGGGTTGGTATTGAGGTAACTGCTGTCCGGTCGTCAGGATTACTCGGCGATTGGAACCTGTGGTTCGGCTGGTTCCTGCGGTGCTGCCGCTTCGGGTGCTTCGCTGCCTTCCTCAGCCCCCTGATCTGTCCGAATGTCGTTGAAAACTTCCGCGCCTTCGATCTGGTCGAGGAAATTGGTGTCGGTATGGTTGCTGGCAAAGATCGCGAGCAACAGGCTGGTGCACATGAAACCGGCCGCCAGAATGGCCGTGGTGCGGGTCAGCAGGTTGGCCGTACCGCGCGCACTCATCATACCGCCGAGACCACCACCGGCGGAACTGCCGCCACCGATGCCGAGGCCACCGCCTTCCGAGCGTTGCAGCAGGATCATGCCGATAAGAGCAACGGCGATCAGCAAATGTATGACAAGAACAATGATTTCCATATTCGCACCTGGGCGAGCGGGCTAACGGCTCATGATGTTTTCGTTAATGTTGACGCCAACATAGTGATTCTTGCACGTGACGCCAGTGCTGTTTTCACCCTTTATCAGGGTAAGTTGTCAATATGCGTTTCCGGTATATATGTCGGGCCCGGTTTTCAGGCCGCATTGATGATACCGAGAAAGTCTTCCGCATTCAGACTGGCACCGCCGACGAGTGCGCCATCCACATGCTCAATAGCAAGGATTTCTGCCGCATTGCCCGGTTTCACCGACCCGCCATAGAGCAAGGGCGGTGACTGGGTATCATTGACCGCCGACGCGGCAACCTGGCTCATCATTCCGTGCATGGCTGCAATATCATCGGTTGATGGTGTGCGACCGGTACCGATGGCCCAGATCGGTTCATAGGCAATCACCACCTTGTCGACGCTGGCGGTTGCCGGTACCGAACGTTCGATCTGGATCGCCACCACATTGCCGGCATCACCGGCATCGCGCTCTGCCTCGGTCTCCCCGACACAGATGATCGGCACCAGACCGGCAGCGATTGCGGCAGCGGCCTGATCACAGACCACGTTATCGGTCTCACCATGATGCTGGCGGCGCTCCGAATGGCCGACGATGACATATTGTACGCCGATCTCGGCCAGCATGGCGGCGGCAACATCACCGGTATAGGCACCCGATTCAGCCCCGTGGCAGGTCTGCGCGCCGAGGCCGATGCGTGAACCGCTGATCCACTCGGTCGCTTCACTGAGGTAAACCGACGGCGGGCAGACCACGACGCTGGCTCTGGTTCCGGCGGTCAGGCCCGTTCTGATTCCCTCGATAAGGCCGACAGCCATCTGACGGGAGCCATTCATTTTCCAGTTACCAACGATCAGCATTTTGTCCTCGATCCGTGTTTTTCGGGGTGAATTTGCCCAATTGGAAAACCAATAGCAAATAAGTGCGAAATCCAAGTCATCAGCCATTGTCAGGCCAAGGTTGCGCTCCTATTATCCTGCGCAACCTGGGGGGTCCAGCAAGTTTTCGGCTTTTGCCGCTGTTCGGACGTACCCGATACCCTGCAACAACGCACCCTGACGAAAGCAACCCTTCTGATGATGAAAGTAGCCCGATCCACCATCGGTAAAGTTTTTATGGCCGTATTGTTCGGGTTGATGTCACTCAGTCTGTTGAGCTTCGGCGTGCCCGGCATGACCAGTATCGGCCAGCAGAATGCCGCCCTCGTTGGCGACTACAAAGTGACGGCAACCGAGCTGGATCAGGAGTTCTCCCTAGAGCTGCAGGAAGAAATGCGCCGCACCGGCACCTTCATCAACCGCATGGATGCGCTTGAGCAGGGCAAGCTCGAGGAAAGCCTCGCCCGCCTGATCCTGCGGCGGCAGATGCAGCAGGCCGCCAAGGATGCTGAAGTTCTGGTGACCGATGAAACGGTGGCGCAGAACATCCGTAACACCAAGGGCTTTCAGGATGATGACGGCAATTTCGACCGCAACCGGTTCGAGTTCATCCTCAATCAGGCGAACATCACACCCGAACTCTACGCCGCCCAGCAGAAGATTGACCTGAGCCGTGGTCAGATGAGCCAGACCATTATCAGCGGTGTGATTGCCCCTGACCTGATGGTTGATCTGCTGCGTGATTTTGAAGGCCGTGCCCGCAACATCTCCTATATCAGCCTGTCCGAGGAAACCATGCCGGTGACCGGCGAGCCGGATGAGGCCGCGCTGCAGAACCTCTATGAAACCAGTATCGAGAGTTTCCAATTGCCCGAGCGGCGCAAGGTTGCGGTCCTGCGCTTTGGCCCCACTGATGTGGAAAACCGGGTAACCGTCACCGATGAACAGGTATTGGCCGAATACAATCGCCAGATCGAGGCATTCCGCGTCGATGCCCAGCGCCGGTTTGAGCAGGTACTGGTTGATACCCCGGAACAGGCCGACGCCATTCTCGCCGCCCGTGCGGACAACGAGCCATTGCAGGAAACCGTAAGCAAGGCCCTGCCCGATCTCGATACCCCGGTACTCGAGGTTGATTGGACCGAGGAGGCAGCACTGCTGCCGGAACTGGCGGAGCAGGTCTTCAGCATGGATGTCGGCGATGTATCAGGCGCGATCCAGACCGATCTCGGCATCTTCGTTGTACGCCTGACCGGTACCAAGGAAGCTGGCACACGTCCGCTCGATGAAGTACGCGACGGCATTGTTGCCCAGCTGAAGCGCCGGAACGCCACCGAGGCGCTGTTCGATTTCAGCGCCGATATCGATCAGGCGCTTATTGCCAGCCGCCCTCTCGAAGAGATTGCCGAGGAATATGGCCTGACCCTGCACACCATTGAGGGCCTCGCCGAGGATGGCACCCAGCCATATGGCGCCACGCGGTTGGATGGTCTCGACTACAAGCTCGTTGCCGATGAGGCGTTCTACCTTGAACAGGGTGAGGTCAGCCCGCTGCTGGAGACCGGTGGCAGTGGTTATATCGCCGTCCGGGTTGAGGGCGTGACACCAGCCAGCACGGAAACAATCGATGCGGTCCATGAGCGACTGGTCGATATGTGGTTGATGCTGGAGCAGCGCAAAGTCGCCGCCGAAGCCGCCAAGGTAATCAACGAGGCACTCACCGAAGGCGCAAGCTGGGAAGATGCCATCGCGAAGGCCGGGCTGGAAGCGTCACGGATCGAGGTCAAAACAGTTACGGACATGACCCGCGGTGATGACAACGGCGATCTGCCGCCATCCCTGCGCCGCGCTGCCTTTGAGCTCGACAAGGAAGGCAGTGCCGACCGTCTGCGCATCGGCAATGCCTGGAATATCCTGCGCCTTGACGGCCTCGGACAGGTAAAAATCAGCGACAATCTGGAGGAGCAGGTCAAGGGAGCGCTGGATAATACCATTGCCTTTGATCTGCTGTCCCAGTATCAGCGGCTTCTCGATCAGCGCTATCCGGCGCGGATCAACTACAATGTTGTCAATGGGTTCCATACTCCCGGTGATAGCTGAAAACAGGACGGACCAGCAGCGTCCGGCCTGAACACGCACCAAACGGATTTCAGTCGTGAAAATCTATCCTGAGTTTTCGGCGTTCAATAAACGCTATACCGAAGATCGCCAGGCCGGGCTGATGTGGACCCGGCTGATTGCCGATCTGGAAACCCCGGTTTCAGCCTATCTCAAGCTGGCTGACGGACAGGCATACAGCTGCCTGTTCGAGAGTGTCGAGGGCGGTGCCAATATCGGTCGCTATTCGATCATTGCCATGCGCCCGGACCTGATCTGGCGCGCGGTTGACCTGAAGCCCGAAATCAATCGCAACCCGCAGCTCGACAGCAATACCTTTGAGACCGATGACCGCCCTGCGCTCGAGAGCCTGCGCGCCCTGATGGCGGAAAGCCGGATCGATCCGGAGCCGAGCCTGCCGCCAATGACTGCTGGCGGGCTGTTCGGCTATCTCGGCTATGACATGGTCCGGCTGGTCGAGAAAATACCGAATGGCAACCCGGATGAGCTGGGCCTCGCTGATGCAGTGCTCATGCGCCCGACCGTGATTGCCGTCTTTGACAATATTGATCGCACCATCACATTCGCGACACCGGTGCGCCCAACCGATGGTATGGATGCGGAAGCTGCCTATGCCGCCGGTGCCGAACGGCTGACCACTGCCCTGCAGAATCTGCGGCGCAGCACGCCGGTAACGCCGCAACTGCCCGAGGGAGAAATTCCGACCGGCGAACCGGTGTCCAACATGACGCCCGAAGACTATATGGGCGCGGTCGAGGCGGCGAAGGAATATATCCGTGCCGGTGATGCGTTCCAGATCGTACCGTCACAGCGGTTCTCGCGCCCCTTCCCGTTGCCGCCCTTCGCGCTCTATCGGGCCTTGCGGCGACTGAACCCCTCACCCTTCCTGTTCTTCGTCAATTTCGACGGTTTCAGTATTGTCGGCTCCAGCCCGGAAATTCTGGTCCGGGTACGCGATGGCAAGGTGACGATCCGTCCGCTGGCTGGCACCCGCCCGCGCGGTGCCACTGCGAAAGAGGATCAGGCACTGGCCGAAGACCTGCTCGCCGATCCGAAGGAACTTGCAGAACACCTGATGCTGCTCGACCTCGGTCGCAACGATGTGGGCCGGGTTGCCGAAATCGGCAGCGTTGAGGTTACTGAACGCTTCGTTATCGAGCGCTATTCCCATGTCATGCACATCGTCTCGAATGTCGAAGGCAAGCTTAGCGCCGATCATGATCCGTTCGATGCCCTGATGGCCGGGTTCCCGGCAGGCACCGTCAGCGGTGCACCGAAGGTCCGGGCCATGGAAATCATCGACGAGATCGAGGTTGCCAAGCGCGGCATCTATGCCGGTTGCGTCGGCTATTTCGGTGCCGATGGCAGCATGGATAACTGCATCGCGCTGCGTACTGCCGTTGTGAAGGATGGCATCATGTATGTGCAGGCCGGTGCCGGTGTCGTTGCCGACAGCGATCCTGCCAAGGAACATGAAGAGACGATCAACAAGGCAAAAGCCCTGTTCCGTGCCGCCGATGAGGCGCTCTCGATCGCCGGCGCCTCCTGAAGCTAGCTTTCAGGTATCAGCGGGCAGAAGCGGCAGCAACCTGCTGATTCTGAGCTTCCATGCGCATTTTGGCGACCGCTGAAATCGGCACCAATGCAATACCGCGCTGTTTCAAGGATGGCAGCCATTCGGCCAGTGCCTCAAGCGTCACCCGATGCGGGTGGCCGATACCGACCGCTACACCGAAATGCCGGGCGGTTGTTTCAAGCTGGGCCAAACTCCTGCGCACCGCTGCCGGATCACGGTCGTGATCGATAAATACGCTGCGCTTGGCCGTGGGCATACCGAGGCTTTCCGCCAGATCACCACCGACGCTTTTTGAGGACGTCTGGCTGTCCAGGAACATCAGCCCGCGCCGTTGCAGCTCTTTAAGTACAACCATCATCCCTTTGGTATCACTGGTGAATCTGCTGCCCATATGGTTATTGATACCGACATAGCCATCAAATGACGACAGGGCCGAGCGCAGGCGGCGCAGCAGTTCGGTTTCGGACAGACTGACCCGCATTGCCTTCGGCCCCGGATCCTGTGACGCATCATAGGGCTCCATTGGCATATGGATCAGCAACTCATGACCCGCCGCACTCGCCGCCCTGGCCTGCTCCGGCAGATTGTCGGCATAAGGCAGAAACGCCATGGTCAACGGCCCCGGCAATGCCGCGGTCCGCGTTGCCCGACTCTTGCTCAACCCCAGATCATCAATAACGATGGCTATCTTCGGCTGGTTCTTTGGCGCGGCACTGGCAACAGCATAGCGCAGCCATGGGGGCGTTTGATCCGGTGCGGCAATCATATCCTCACCAACCATGGCCTGCTGCACAACCGGCTTTGCTGCCACAACAGCAACCGGCTCGGGTTTATCCTCGGACATGACAGCGGTCTGGAGATGCGTATTGTCAATGCGACCGGCATAGACGCGGCGCACACCATCTGCCTGCACCGCCGGTCTGTCAGCAGTGGTGGTAACGGGCGTGGCTGGTACGGCAGGCTTATGCGCCGGTGCAGTGACAGCAACCGCCACTTGCTCAGGTTCCGGGGTCGGATCGACCGTTTCGGCAATCACCGCCACCTGCTCTTCCCGTATGGCATCGCGGGTTAGTGTGTGCTTGTGCGGCATGGCTGGCACTGCGCTTGCCACCACTGGCATAGCACCGCCAATCGCGGATGACAGGGCAACCCCGGCATGGTTGGTGGCGGCTACCGTTACCGACAACTCGGTCCGGGCCCAGGCACCCACTGCCGGGCTGCCCGGTAGCATACCATCACTGAAACCATGCAAGGCGGCGACATATCCGGCGGGGCTGAGCGCAATCGCACCACAGAGGGCCGAGAGCAGAATGGTGCGGGTTGTTGTTCCGGTAAGCCGAGCCATCAGCGGTCCCTTTGTGGCCTGTCGTGATCTCTTGAAATTGTGGCTGACGGCTGTTAACGGCCCGTCAGTGCTGCAACCGACCGTGCAAAATCCCGTCAGAGTCGGTCAAGCCCGACTCGTCACGACTCGAAGAAACGATACTAAGCCATTCAAATACCTTGCGCTTACCCTATCACAGCCTGTTGCATCCGGCATATCGGATATATCATCAGGCATTGCCAGAACAGAAAAACCGAAATCCGGGCATAATGCCTTGATAAGGCTTGATAGCCCGCGGTCTTACCGTGCTATACCAAGCGCAGGACCGGTGGTTGTCATCGGCAGGATATGGTCGGAAAACATGCGCGTATTGCTTATCGATAACTACGACAGCTTCACCTACAACCTCGTGCATGTCATGGGCGATGTGGGGATCGAGTCGGTGGTACACCGCAATGACGCCATTACCGTGGATGAGGCAATGGCCATGGATGTGACCGCGATTGTCATCTCCCCCGGTCCCTGCGATCCCGACCGCGCCGGTATCTGCCTTGATGTAATCGATGCCGCCGCCAAGGCCAAAAAGCCCCTGCTCGGCGTCTGCCTCGGCCATCAAGCAATCGGTCAGGCCTTTGGCGGCAAGGTCGTGCGCGCCGAAACCCCGATGCATGGCAAGACCAGCAAGGTCCGCCACGACAATACCGGGCTGTTTGCCGGGCTGCCCAATCCCTTTGTCGCCACCCGTTATCACTCACTGGTGGTCGATGCCGCGACCTCGCCCAATTCGCTGAGCATTACCGCACAGAGCAATGATGACGACCTGATCATGGGCTATCAACATGCCGAGCTGCCGCTGTTCGGCGTCCAGTTCCACCCCGAAAGCATCGCCACCGAGAATGGTCGGCAGATGTTCGCCAATTTCAAGACGCTGGCCACTGAAGCCGCGCGTCATACAACGTCCAACTGACAAGTTCACCGAAAGCTCAATGACAGATACCGTTTACGACGATGCCTCACTGCGCCCGTTTCTGGCGCGGATCAGGGACGGCAAATCACTTTCCGAAGTCGAGGCGACGGAAGCCTTCGATATCATCATGTCCGGTGCCGCCACCCCGGCCCAACTCGGCGGGTTCCTGATGGGCATGAGCGTTCGCGGCGAAACCACCGACGAGATTACCGGTGCCGCCCGGATCATGCGCCGGAAGGCCGCCACCATCTCCGCCCCGATGGGTGCGATCGATACCTGTGGCACCGGCGGTGACGGTCAGGGCACGCTCAATATCTCGACCGCGGTTTCCTTTGTCATTGCGGCCTGCGGTGTACCGGTGGCCAAGCACGGCAACCGTGCCGCCTCCTCCAAATCCGGTGCCGCCGATGTGCTCGAGGCACTGGGCGTCAATGTCATGGTCGATCCGGAAGCCGTCGAGCGTGTTCTCGCCGAGCACGGCATCGGCTTCCTGATGGCACCCAAGCATCACGCCGCCATGCGTCATGTGGTTGGCACCCGCAAGGAGTTGGGCGTTCGCACAATCTTCAACCTGCTCGGCCCCCTCGCCAATCCGGCCGGGGTCAAGCACCAGCTGCTCGGTGTCTACCATGCTGATTGGCTGGAGCCGATGGCCACTGTTCTCGGGCGTCTCGGCAGTGAATCCGCCTGGGTCGTCCATGGCTCCGACGGCCTTGATGAGCTGACCATCACCGGACCGAGCGAGGTTGCCGAACTC